>CAMODB010000004.1 GCA_946611195.1 uncultured Bacillota bacterium | reverse complement strand
GATAGTTGTACTGCAGCGAAAATAGGGCGTTGCCTGCTCCTTTCTATATTCATTAAATATATGAATCATAACTGAATGGTGTTAAGAATAGAAAACTACATGGAGGATTAGCTCAGCTGGGAGAGCATCTGCCTTACAAGCAGAGGGTCGGCGGTTCGATCCCGTCATCCTCCACCATGTGCCGACTTAGCGCAACTGGTAGAGCAACTGACTTGTAATCAGTAGGTTGTGGGTTCGATTCCTATAGTCGGCACCATTCTTTTCTTATATATGACTCCGTAGCTCAGCTGGTAGAGCAACTGACTTTTAATCAGTGGGTCGAGCGTTCGAATCGCTTCGGGGTCACCATCTTTGTGCCTGAGTGGCGGAATAGGTAGACGCGCAGGACTTAAAATCCTGTGGTAGCAATACCATGCCGGTTCGACCCCGGCCCCAGGCACCATTTTATTTCAGTGGGTCTATAGCTCATCGAAAAAACACCTGCTCTGCAGGAGGTTCGGGATATAACTCTTGATCCACACTAACAAGGCGGTGTAGCTTAGTTGGCTATAGCGTCCGGTTCATACCCGGAAGGTCGGGGGTTCAAGTCCCTCCGCCGCTACCATTTTTAGTGTTATGGACCTTTAGCTCAGTTGGTGAGAGCTCCCGGCTCATAACCGGTCGGTCCTAGGTTCGAGTCCTAGAAGGTCCACCATTATTATAATTAATACGGAGAAATACCCAAGTCCGGTTGAAGGGACTGGTCTTGAAAACCAGCAGGGTGTAACAGCCGCGGGGGTTCGAATCCCTCTTTCTCCGCCATTTTTATTATAACGCGGGATGGAGCAGTTGGTAGCTCGCCGGGCTCATAACCCGGAGGTCATTGGTTCAAGTCCTTTTCCCGCAACCAAAGGTCCTATGGTGTAGTTGGTTAACATGTCAGTCTGTCACACTGGAGATCGCGAGTTCGAGTCTCGTTGGGACCGCCATTTTTGGCTAGGTAGCTCAGTTGGTAGAGCAACGGACTGAAAATCCGTGTGTCGCTGGTTCGATTCCGGCCCCAGCCACCATTATTGAAAATTCTGCTTTGATTGAAAAATCAAGGTTTTTTATTTACAAAAAAATTGAAAACACAAAAAATATTTATTGTTGATAATTATAAATATTATGTTTAATATTGTCGAAAGATATATATAATCATCTAATAAATTGTGAAAATATAAAATTAAATCAAAATCTTTTAAACAAAAAAAACACATTAGTTAAGAAAAATTAATTCTTACTAATGTGTTATTTTTAATATAAATTAGTATTTTTATTAATATTAATTAGCTTTGCGGTTAAATCGTAAGTAGATGCTTCGATTATTTCTACTTCAACGAAGGAACCTATTTGTAATTCAACTGGACTGTAAATATATATTTTTCCATCTACATCGTCAGGTGCATACATATAATTTCTTCCAATATAGGCAAGATTATCAAAATCATAATCATCAATTATACAATTATAATGCTTTCCAATTAAAGACTTATTAAAATTAAGTGATATTGGTTCTTGAATTTCCATCAATTGTCGATGTCTTCTTTCAGCCGTTTTCTTATTTATTTTGTTTTTGTAATTTATGGCAGCTGTACCTTCTTCATCAGAATATGTAAAACAACCAACTCTTTCAATTTTAACATCTTTTATGAATTTACAAAGATTATTAAAATCTTCTTCGGTTTCACCTGGGAAGCCAGTTATAAATGTTGTTCTTATTATTGCGTCTGGGATATTATTACGAATATAATTTAGATGTTTATAGATTAATTCTTTGTTGCCACGACGATTCATTTCTTTTAATAAATGATCTTCACAGTGTTGTAAAGGAATATCAAAATATTTTGCAACCTTAGGATTTGTTTTAAATTCCTCTAAGATTTCATCAGTTATTTCATCTGGATATAAATATAAAGTTCTTATCCAAACCAAACCATCAATTTTTGTTAATTCATGTAATAAATCATTAAGACGACGTTTATCTGTTTTAAAATCTGTACCATACATTGTTGTGTCTTGAGCAATTAAAGTTATTTCTTTAATACCTTTTTTTACTAACAATTTGGCTTCATCAATTATTTCATCAAAAGGACGACTATGATAATTACCTCTAATTAAAGGTATTGCACAATAAGCACAACGATTATTACATCCATCACCAATTCTAAGATATGCTGAAGTAGATGACGTTGTCAATACTCTATCTTGATAATTAAATTTATATTGAGAACTTTGATGAGTTAATTTATTAAACAATTGATCAATATTATTATAATCTCTAATAGGAAAATAGATATCTACTTCTGGCAATTCTTTTTTTAAATCATCAAGATATCTTTCAACAAGACAACCCATTGCGACTAAAATAACATTTTTCTTTTTATTTTCATATACTTCTAGAATTGTATCGATGCTTTCTTTCTTACTCGAATTGATAAAACCACAAGTGTTAATAACAATGATATCTGCATCATATATATCCTCAACAATTTCAATATTATATTTGTTTGCAACACCAAGAAATAATTCAGTATCAATTCGATTTTTAGCACAACCTAAAGAAATCATTCCTAGTTTCATTTTATCACCCTATATATTATAACAAAAAATAATTTAATAGGCTTAAGTTTTGACTTTATTTTATAAAATGTTATAATATTAATATATATAATATAAAAGAAAAGGAAGATAAGAAAAATGAAATTTATTATTGAAACAAGTGCAAGACATGTACATGTAACTCAAGAAACTCTTGAAGCTTTATTTGGTGAAGGTTATCAATTAACTGTTAAAAAAGAATTATCTCAACCAGGTCAATTTGCATCTAACGAAAAAGTAGATGTTGTTGGTTACAAAAAAGATAGAGCTACTGGTCAACTTGTCGAAACAAGAATTAAAGGTGTATCTATTTTAGGCCCAGTAAGAAAAGAAAATCAAGTAGAAGTTAGTTTAACAGACGCAAGAACTTTAGGTTTAAGTGCACCAGTAAGAGAATCAGGTGATGTAGCAGGTAGTGCTCCTTGTAAATTAGTTGGTCCTAAAGGTGAAGTAGAATTAAAAGAAGGTGTAATTGCCGCAAAACGTCACATTCATATGACCCCAGAAGATGCAAAAGAATTTGGTGTAGAAAATGGTCAAATCGTAAGTGTTAAAGTTCTTAATGAAACAGGCAGAAGCATAATCTTTGGTGATACTGTTATTAGAGTTTCTCCTAAATATGCTCTTGCAATGCACATTGATACTGATGAAGCTAATGCAGGTGCATTAAGTGGATTAGTATATGGTGAAATTGTAAAATAATTAAAATATAAGAAAGGTTTTTAAAAGCCTTTCTTTTTTTGCGTGTTATTGTATTTCATTTTTTTAAGAATTATGATAAAATATATTATAATATATATAATAAAGAAAGGATAATGGTAAGATGATTTGTCCTTATTGTCATGCGGAAAATAAATATGACGCATTAACATGTGATTTCTGTTTAAAAGAATTACCAATGACAGAAAAAAGAAAAAACGAAATTAAAAATATTAAAAAGAAAGAAAAGAAAAACAAATATCACAATTCTATGATTAAATTGATTGGTACAATATTGGGAGTTATTGCGATAATCGTAGTTATAGTTATTGCTTGGTTAAGTAGTAGAGGATAATTCTCATGGGTACTTTATATAATAAAGAAGATTTAGATATTAAAGATATATATGATGTCTTAGTTGTTGGTGGAGGTCATGCCGGAATAGAAGCTAGTCTTGCACCGGCTAGAATTGGACTTAAAACAATGATGGTTTGTGGTGCTTATAAAAGAATAGGTAATATGCCATGTAATCCTTCAGTTGGTGGTCCTGCAAAAGGTATTTTAGTTAGAGAAATAGATGCTTTAGGTGGACAAATGGCAAGAACTGCCGATGCGACAAGTTTACAAACAAAGCTTTTAAATTCTTCAAAAGGTCCTGCTGTATGGGCAATGAGAGTGCAATCAGATAAATTAGCATATGCTGCATATATGCAAGATGTATGTAGTAAACAAGATAATTTAGACATCTACATTTCACTTGTTAGTAATTTGATTGTGGAAGACAAAACTGTTAAAGGTGTTGAATTAGAAAATGGTCTTAAGATTTTCGCAAAAAGAGTAATTCTAACCACAGGTACATATCTATCTAGTTGTGTATTACGCGGTAGTGAAGTAATCAAGAGTGGACCTGATGGTGAAGATACAAATTATCAATTATCAAATTCACTTAGAGAAAATGGATTTAAATTGATGCGTTTAAAAACTGGTACTCCACCAAGAATAATAACAGAATCAATTGACTTTTCAAAAGCTATTAGAGAAGATGGAACTAACAAACCACTTACATTTAGCTATGAAACTGATCCAAGTACTGTTCGACCATTTGATAAACAAATACCATGTTATTTAATCTATACAACACCAAAGACTCACGAAATCATTTGGAAACATATGAAGGAGTCGAGTATGTATTCTGGTTTAATAACAGGTACTGGTCCTCGTTATTGCCCTTCAATTGAAACAAAATTAGAACGTTTCAAAGATAAAGAAAGACATCAAATCTTCCTTGAACCGGAATCATTACAAATAAATGAAACATATATCCAAGGCTTTTCAACTTCAATGCCAAGAAATGTTCAAGAAGAAATGGTTAAATCTTTACCAGGCTTTGAGAATGCTGTTATCGCAAAATATGCATATGCAATCGAATATGATGCCGTTGATCCATTACAATTATATCCAACTTTAGAAACAAAAATTATTAAAGGTTTATATTTAGCTGGTCAAATTAATGGTACTAGTGGTTATGAAGAAGCTGCTGCTCAAGGTATAATGGCTGGTCTTAATGCTAGTTTATCTATAAGAGGAATGAAAGAAATTGTTCTTAAAAGAGATGAAGCCTATATTGGCGTATTAATTGATGACTTAGTTACTAAAGGTGTTACTGATCCTTACCGAATGTTGACATCTAGAGCGGAATATCGTTTATTACTAAGACACGATAATGCTGATCAAAGATGTATTAAATATGGTTATTATGCTGGTCTTATTTCACAAGATAGATATAATAGATTTGAAATGAAAATGAATCGAATTCAAAAAGAAAAAGAAAGATTAGCTAATTTAAAGATTTCACCAAAAGAAGATGTAAATTCATATTTAGAATCCATCAATTCTCCGAGTCTTAAAGAAGGTATCTATGCCGATATATTAATGAAAAGACCAGAAGTTCATTATGAAGATATTGTGAAAATAACTAATCTAGATAATCCATTAATATATCCTGAATCTGAACAAATAGATATTGAAATTAAGTATCAAGGCTACATAGATAAGGCTTATAAAGAAGCTAAAAGAATGTTAAAATTAGAAACAATTACCATTCCAGAAGACATAAATTATGATGAAATTCATAATTTAGCTAGTGAAGCAAAAGAAAAATTAAACCTTATTAAACCAAGAACAATTGGTCAAGCTAGTCGTATTAGTGGGGTTAATCCAGTAGATGTTTCTCTTCTTTTAGTATATATAGAAAGTAGAAGAAATCATGGATAAAGAACAATTAGAAAATTTAATAAAAAAGGATTTTGGGCTAAATAATGAGGAAATATTTAATAAACTATTTTTGTATTTTAACCTCTTAATTAAGAAAAATGAATCCTTAAATCTTACCACAATAACAGATTTAGAAGAAGTATATATTAAACATTTCTATGATTCACTCCTAGTTAGTAAAGTTGTTGACTTAAATTCTAGAATATCTTTACTTGATCTAGGAACAGGTGCAGGTTTTCCAGGAATAGTTTTAAAGATTTGTTTTCCAAAATTAGAGATAACTCTTCTTGAAGCAACAACCAAGAAATGTCAATTCTTACAAGAAGTAATAGATACTCTTCAATTACAAGATATTAAAGTAATAAATGACAGAGCTGAAGAATACATTAAAAATAACCGTGAAAGTTTTGATATCGTAACCGCAAGAGCGGTAGCTAATCTTAATACTTTATTAGAACTTTCTATTCCTTATACGAAAATAGGTGGTTATTTCTTAGCATTAAAAGGCTTAAATTATCAAGATGAATTAAATCAATCACATTCAGCCGCAAGAATATTAAAAGCGGAATTATTAGATATTTATGAATATCAATTACCAATGAATAAAGGTAGTCGTTTTATTCTTCAATATAATAAAATTAATAAAACTAATCCAATTTATCCAAGAAGTTATCAAAGAATAAAATCAAAACCTTTATAGAAAGGAAATAATAATGGGAAAAGTAATTTCAATTGTCAATCAAAAAGGTGGCGTCGGTAAAACGACAACTACTATCAACTTAGCTAGTGCTTTTTCATATGAAAATAAATCAGTATTAATTGTCGATTTTGATGAACAGTCTAACGCAACCAAAGGTTTAGGAATTAAAAGAGAAGATATTCTTTTTGACATGGCAGATTTCTTTAGTCATATCGGCTTATTAACTAAAGCAATCATGAAAACTAAGAATCCATATATATCGATTATCCCCTCTTCAATTAAACTTGCAAGTGTCGAAGAATCGTTATATAACATTCCTAATAAAGAATTCTTACTCCAACAAAAACTTGATCAACTAAAAAACCAATATGATTTTATTTTAATTGATTGTCCACCCTCTCTTGGTTTGATTGTTGATAATGCGTTATACGCTTCTGATTCTGTTATTATTCCTGTTGATACTAGTTATTATGCTTATGATGCGTTAAACACCATGATAAATAAAATTGAAAAAGTTCAAAAAGATAAAAATTTAAGTATCGAAGGTGTTTTAATAACAAAACTTGATAATCGTACGACACTTGGTTATGATATATTAGATAAAGTAAAAGCTCTTTTTCCGGAAAAATTATTTAAAACTGTTATTACTTATTCATCACATATTCAAGTTGCCCCTCTTTATGGTCAAAGTGTTTTAGAATATTCAATTAATTCTAAAGGAGCTAAGGAATATCGTAAATTAGCTCAAGAAATATTAGAAAACAATAAGGATTTATAAGATGATTGATTTAACAATAATTAAAGTTGGGGATAAAATAGAATTTAAAAAACCGCATCCTTGTGGTGGAACAATATGGCTTGTCCAAAGAATTGGTATTGATTTTAAATTAGAATGTGAAAGATGTGGACGCGTGATTATGATTCCCCGTTTAGATGTAAAGAAAAGAATAAAACGAGTATTGTAGGTATATATGAATTACAAATATCAGAATTTCTCTTGTCATGATGATTATAAAACGATTATTGATTATTTAGATAAGAATTTAGTTTATCCCTTTAAAGATAAAAAAGTTCGTCTAATGATTGTCAATAATACTAATGATAATTTATTAAGTGTATTTAATGAAATCTTTTTACATGCGAATATTATTAAATTAAATGATCTTTCTTTAATTTTTTATGTAGATGATTATTTTGATTTAACCGATATTATTATGAGTGTTTCCCTTGACCTAGGTCTTAATTTTAAAGTAAATAATGGTATCTATATTACTAGAGCTTTGAATAACAAAACAATTCTTGAATATATATCTTTTGTCAATAATTATTTTAAAATAACAACCGAAGTTGTTTCCGATTTAGTATCAATGTTACAAAACAATGTTAAAGATTATCAAGAATATTTCAAAATAAATATCCTTCCTTTAATCATAAAAGATACACTAACCAAAGATTTAGTATTAGTTTATTTTAATAATGATTTGAATGTCTTAAAAACATCAAAGAAATTATATATGAACCGTAATAGTTTAATTAATAAACTTGATTTAATATATAAATCAACCGGTGTTAATTTACAAAAATTTTCTCATGCGGCAACGATATATATGTTACTTTTAGCTGATAGGACGCGATATGAAGATAATTAAAAATCAAATTAAACAATCTTTTCAACATCTTGACCAATATCAAATAAATTATCAAAATACTTATGATGAATTATTAATAACGGATTTAGATTATGATTATGTTTTACATTTTACAAAATGTATTTTTAATAATGATGTAAGAATAAAACTTAAGAAACCAAATTTAAATACAACAATTTATTTTTTTGATTGTCTATTTAAGAATAATTTAATTATAGAAATAGATCCATATATAAAACCAGCAATTACTATTTCTTTTTCTAAATTTGAAAAAGGTATTAATGATAATTTAAAATCTAATTATCCTAATTTAATGATTTATAATTTAGAACAAATTACTAATAAAACAATTCAATTTAAAGATAAGAGTGGTTATAAAACAGAATATTCTGATTATAATTTTATGAAACAAATCGAATTAGTAGATATTGAACCAGCGATAAAATTAAATGTTAAAAATATTCCACAATATTTAGGAACTGCTGATGATCCAGCATTATATGTTGGTTGTGAAGCAACAGCTGTAGCTGCTTCTTTAAGTTATATTTTAAATAAAGATATTAAGAAAAAAGAAACAGCATCTCTTATGCCCCAAGATTTAGATATTAAAGAATCATTTTGGGATTATTTTATAGGTGATATTGTTAAAGATGGTTGGGGATGTATGTCACCAGTCAGTGTTAAAACAATCAAAAATTATTTTAAAAAATATAATATTAAAGATTTTGAAGTATATAATTTAACGGGACTACCATTTTATTTATTATTCCAATTTTTAAAAGCAAAATATCCTTTACCTATCTGGGCAACAATGGAAAATGATAAAGAAATGTATAAAGTAAAATATGGTTCAACAATTTTTAAAACTATTTTTGGCGAATTATATTGGCCAGGTAATGATCATTCCTTATCTTTGGTGGGCTATGATTTAGAAAAGAATGAAGTCTATCTAGCAGATCCGGAAGTAAACGGAATAGAATTAAGAACTAGAAAGCTAATAGAATTTGAGAATCGTTATACAGAATTATATGCGCAAGCAATCTTAATAAGAAAATCATCTAAATAAAATTAGATGATTTTTTTAAACAAATTGTTTATTTATTTTTAATCTTTTTTGTTATATAATATAATCGTAGAAATAAATCTATAATGAAAATTAAAGGAGAAAATTTATGGCAACAGTTGAACTAAAGAACATTAATAAGATTTATCCTAATAATGTTCAAGCCGTTTTTGATTTCAATTTAAAAATCAAAGACCGTGAATTTATTGTTTTCGTAGGACCTTCAGGATGTGGTAAGACTACTACATTAAGAATGATTGCAGGTCTAGAAGAAATCACATCAGGACAATTAAAGATTGATGATGAAATTATGAATGACGTTGCGCCAAAAGATCGTAATATCGCGATGGTATTCCAATCCTATGCGCTATATCCACACATGACTGTATATAACAATATGGCATTTGGATTAAAACTAAGAAAATTTAGCCGTGATGAAATCGATCGTCGTGTACAAAGTGCTGCTGAAAAGTTAGGTTTAAAACCATATCTAGATCGTCGTCCAGCTGCTCTTTCCGGTGGTCAAAGACAAAGAGTAGCCTTAGGTAGAGCTATCGTTCGTGATGCAAAAGTATTCTTAATGGACGAACCACTATCTAACCTAGATGCTAAACTACGTGTACAAATGAGATCAGAATTAATTAAGATTCATGAATCACTTGGCACAACTACTATTTATGTAACTCATGACCAAATCGAAGCCATGACTATGGCAACAAGAATCGTAGTTATGAAAGATGGTTGGATTCAACAAATTGGTGCTCCAAAAGAAATTTATGATAACCCAGCTAATATCTTCGTAGGAGGCTTTATCGGAACTCCACCAATGAACTTTATTACTGGTCACGTTGGTGAAGATGGTATCTTCGAATGTGGTAACCAAAAATTTGGTGTTGTAAGACTTGCAGTGCCTGAAAAACAATTTGAATTATTAAAAGAAAAGAACTATATCGATAAAGAAATCGTTATGGGTATTCGTCCAGAAGCAGTATTTGATAAACCAGAAGATATTGAAAAATATCCTCAATGGAGTATTGAACAAAAAGTTGATGTATCCGAATTACTAGGTGCTGAATCACAAATCACTGTTAAACTTCCTGGTACAGATCGTGCTGGTCAAAATTTAACTGCTAAAGTAGCAGCAAGAGTTGATGTTCATATGGGTGATACAATTAAGTTAGCTCTTAATATGAATAAATGTCACTTCTTTGATCCAGAAACAACTAATAGAATCGTTAAAGACTAATGGATTTAAATGTAGATGTCCTTTATTTGACCGCAAATAATCGCTCTACTAATATTGTGTATTTTAATGATACTAAAATAATTAATGATTCCTTATATCCTTTTTTAAATAAAATTTGTTTAAATGAACTTACAACATATAATGGTCGCATTGAAGCTATTAGATTAGTTTATAATATTCATAAGTTTATCCCCATCTATATAAACCAGAATATTATTTTACAACCACTATATCAAAAAAGGAGTTGGAATCAAACCTTCGTTAATATTTGTAATATTAAAGAAGTAAAAAAAGATAGATTAAATTCTCTTATTATTTTTAAGAATAATCTTCAATTAATTGCTGAAGTCCCCTATCTTAAATTAAAACAATATATAGAGAAGTGTAAATTTATTCAAAAAGATCAATTAAATAAAATAACTGAAAGGAATATATTATTATGGCAAAGAAAAATATTAGAGACGTAGAATTGAAAAATAAAAAGGTATTGATGCGTGTAGACTTTAATGTCCCAATGAAAAATGGGGTTATTACTGATACTAACCGTATTGTTCAAGCATTACCTACAATTAACTACGCTCTAGATGCTGGCGCAAAAGTTATTCTATTTTCTCATTTAGGACGTATTAAAGAAGAAGCTGATTTAGCTAAAAATGATTTAGCTCCTGTCGCAAAGAAATTAGAAGAATTATTAAAGAAACCAGTTAAATTTGTCAACGCAACACGTGGTAAAGAATTAGAAGATGCAATTAATGAAATGAAACCTGGTGAAGTTGTAATGTTCCAAAACACTAGATATGAAGATCTAGATGGCAAAAAGGAATCTAAAAATAATCCAGAATTAGGTGCTTACTGGGCATCTTTAGGTGATGTATTTGTTAATGATGCTTTCGGTACTGCTCACCGTGATGCGGCTTCTAACACTGGTATTGCTGCTCATATTAAAGGAGAAAGCGTATCCGGATTCTTACTTGAAAAAGAAATTAAATTTATTGGTGGAGCTGTCGATAATCCAGTTCATCCATTTGTAGCTATCCTTGGTGGTGCTAAAGTATCTGATAAGATTTCTGTTATTGAAAACTTACTTAACAAAGCTGATAAAGTACTTATCTGTGGTGCTATGAGTTATACATTCTTCAAAGCATTAGGCTATGAAGTTGGTGAATCTAAATGCGAACTTGATTTCGTTGATTACGCAAAAGGTTTATTAGACAAAGCTAATGGTAAGATTATTCTTCCTGTTGATACTGTTGTCGCAAAACCAGATAAAGAAAAAGTAGCTGTTGATTTCTTCCAAGCTATTTCTGAATGCGAAACAAAAGTAGTTCCATCTGATAAGATTCCAAGTGATTATCAAGGTTTAGACTGTGGTCCTGCTACAATCGAAAAATTTAAAGAAGAATTAAAAGGTGCTAAGACTGTTGTATGGAATGGTCCTGCTGGTGTTTTCGAAGTTGAAAAATTTGCCGTTGGTACAAAAGCTATCTGTGAATTATTAGCTAATCTTGAAGGTGCTACTACTATTATCGGTGGTGGTGATTCAGCAGCAGCAGCTATTTCAATGGGTTATGAACATAAATTCAGCCATATCTCAACTGGTGGTGGTGCTAGTTTAGAATATCTTGAAGGTAAGGTACTTCCAGGTGTAGCTTGCCTAGATGAAAAATAAGAGGTAGACATGAGAAAACCAATTATTGCGGGGAACTGGAAGATGTTCAAAACACGTGACGAAGCTTTAGAATTCGTTTACGCTGTTAATAATAATCTTCCATCTATTGATAAAGTTGATAGTGTTATTTGTGCTCCATTTACTGTTTTAAGAGATCTTGTTAAAAGACAAGGTGAAAACTTAAGAATTGGTGCTCAAAATATGCATTTCAATGAAAATGGTGCTTTCACTGGTGAAATCTCTCCAGTTATGCTTGAATCATTAGGTGTATCATATGTTATCATTGGCCATTCGGAAAGAAGAGATATGTTCAATGAAACAGATGAAGCTTGTAGTAAAAAATTAAAAGCTGCTTTCAAACATAACTTAACACCAATTCTTTGTGTTGGAGAACATCTTCAAGAAAGAGAAGATGGTAGTTGGCAAGATTTAATCAGAGGACAAATCATTAGAGATTTAAATTTATTATCTAGTGATGAAGTAGAAAAATTAGTTATCGCTTATGAACCTATTTGGGCAATTGGTACTGGTAAAACTGCTACTCCAGAAATTGCGGATGATACATGTGGTTTTATTAGAACTTGTATCAAAGATTTATATGGCGAAAGTGTTGCGGAAAAGATTAGAATTCAATATGGTGGATCAGTTAAGACATCGAATATTGAAGCCCTAATGGCACAACCAAATATTGATGGTGCTTTAATCGGTGGTGCTAGTCTTAAAGCTGAAGATTTTATTACACTTGTCAAGGCTAGTCTAAAATAATAAATTATAAGGTCAAGGAATTCACTCCTTGGCCTTCTTTAATTTTTTTAACTAATACACGACAATTTCTAAAAAAATATGTTAAAATATATTAATTAGTAATAGAAAAGAGTAATTAATATGCATAAACAAATATGGAAAGATTATTGGACTAAATTAAAAGAAGCCTTAATATCAATATTACCAGTCTCACTTGTGGTAATTATTTTATCATTTACTCCTCTACTAGATATTGATGGTACCGAATTAGCCTTATTTATTGTTTCAACATTTCTTTTGATTATTGGAATAACAATGTTTAACCAAGGTGCTGATCAAGCAATGTCTATTATGGGTGAAAAAGTTGGTTCATCACTAACGAGAACCAAAAAGGTACTTATTATTGGTCTAGTAATGCTTGCAATGGGAATACTTATTACGATTGCGGAACCAGATTTATCAGTTCTATCAAGACAATTAAGTAAAGTTGTAAATAGTATAATTTTCCAAATTGCGATTGGTGTAGGTGTTGGTATCTTTTTAGTAGTTGGTGTTTTAAAAATTATCTTTAAAATTGAAATCACCCCAATAATAATGTTTTCTTATATGTTAATCTTTGCGATGGTATCGCTAATGATTTATAAAGAAAATAGTAATTTCTTACCAATCTCTTTTGATTCTGGTGGTGTAACAACTGGTCCGATTACGGTTCCTTTTATTATGGCTCTAGGTGTTGGTATGTCAGCTACTATTGGTGGACGAGGCGCTAAAGAAAATTCTTTCGGGTTGGTAGCTTTATGTTCAATTGGTCCCATTATTGCGGTACTTATCCTTGGCTGTATGAATAATACAACAGGACTTACTTCCAAAGATTTATTTGAATTATCTGATTATGAACTAACAACCGAAGATTTCTTTGTTGAGTTAGTAGAAGTTTTTAAATCTCAATTAGGTAATGTTGGTTTATCCTTAGGTTTAATTGTTACCTTCTTCTTAATTATTAATTTCTTATTTATCAAATTACCAAAAAAACAATTAATTAGTATTTTTGTTGGTGTAGTATCAACTTTCTTTGGTTTAGTAATATTCTTAACGGCTGCCGAAATTGGTTTCTTACCGATCGGTTTTAAATTGGGTGCTGATATTGCTTCTAAATCAGAAATAAGTGGTGTTATTATTGCGTTTATTTTAGGTTTCTTAACTGTTCTTGCGGAACCTGCTGTTCATGTTTTAACCAGTCAAGTAGAAGAAGTTACAAATGGATCAATTAGTAAAAAATCAATGTTAATTGCATTATGTATTGGTGTTGGTTTATCAATCATGTTATCAATCATAAGAATTATCTATGATTTCCCAGTTCTATATTATTTAATTCCTGGTTATATTATTTCGATTGGTTTATCTATCTTTGTTCCTAAAATATATACAGCTATTGCGTTTGACTCCGGTGGTGTTGCATCAGGTCCATTAACATCAAGCTTTATTCTACCTTTTGCGATTGGCTTTTGTAGTATTGCACAAAAAGAAAAATTATTAGAAGATGCCTTTGGTATTGTGGCAATGGTTGCTATGACTCCTTTAATTACTATTCAATTATTAGGCTTTACAGCAATAATTAGAAAGAAGAGAAAGACAATCAGTCGTCTTAAACTTATTTCTAATATTGAAGATGATGAAGTTATCATTAAATTCTAGGTGATATATATGAGTGAAAATAATATTAAAGCTCCTAAAAAATTAAAAATCTTATTTACCATTGTTGAAAGAGTTAAAGTAGATTTTTATTTACAATCATTAGAAGGCTTTGGCGTTAATTGTCAAACCGTAACCTATGCTAGAGGAACTGCTCCTAGTGACGCCTTAAAATTTATGGGTTTTACCGATAATTCAAAAGCTGTTATTCTATCAGTCGTTCCGGAAGATAAAATTAAAGAAATATTAATTGCTTATGAAGATCGATATTTTAAAATAAAAAATGGTAAAGGTATGGCCTTTACGATTCCCTTAGATAGTGTAATTGGTTTACAAGTATATCAATTATTATCAGGTATTAATTTCAAGGAGGAAATGTAAAATGGCAAATCGTAATTATTTCGCTGTTTTCGCAATCGTTAATAATGGCTTTTCAGATATTGTAATGGATGCTGCTCGTTCAGCTGGAGCGCGTGGGGGAACTGTAATATCTGCTCGTGGTACGATTAGTAAAGAAGCCGAAAAATTATATAATGTTTTACTTCATCCCGAAAAAGAAATTGTTCTTATTTTAGTTGATGAAACGGTTAAAGATAATGTTTTACATTCTATTTATAAAGAAGTAGGATTTTCATCTACTGGTCAAGGTATTACTTTTGCATTACCAGTTGATGAAGTAGTTGGTATTGTAGAAGTAAATAAATTAAAAAAATAATATGAATAGATATCAAGAATTAAAAAAAGAAAATAATCAAATTATTTCTTTTTTAGGTGATCAATACCAAATAGTAGCTATTAAATTAGCTAAACGTGTAAGAAAATTTGCGGTAAAAAGTGAAGACAGTGAAATCAAACTCAAAGATGATTTAATAGAATTAAAAGAAAAAGAAGATAAAGGTATTAATATTAATAGTATTATTCCCAATTATGATCAATATATTAGTGATAAATTAAAAAATTATTCCAAAAAATATGTTGATAAAGATTATATTAAAGGAATCATTATTTTATCAATCATTATAATTATTGCGGCTGGCTGGTTTATCTTTAGTAAGATTTTATCAAAGACCCCAACTTTAAGTAGTCCGGATAGTTTTATTGTTACAATGTATGGGTCTGATGCACAACTTAGCTGGCGAGAAGTTGATTTTGCCGATGGTTATAAAATATATTATATATATCAAGAAGATGGTGTAGAAAAGAAAAGTAGCGAATATACAACTACAGATGATAATATAAAAATCACCATTAATAAAAAAGGCACAATTACTTTTTATGTAATAGCTTATTCCGATAATAATATTAATCCTTCCAATCCTAGTCAATACACTATTGAAATAGAATAAAATAACCAAATTATATTATTTGACTTTTAAGGAAAAAAAGAGTATAATATACAAGGTGCAGATAAAAGCAGCATTCAATGTGTTAGTAGATTTAGATAATCACAAGATAATTGGTTGTTAGTAATCCCGCTGCTTAGGTGAAAACAAATTAGATTTATCTATCCTATTAAAAGAATTGGATTTTTATCTCGCTTTAAAAATTTAATAAAAAGAAAAGGAGAAAAAAAAGATGGCACGTTATACTGGTCCAAGTTGGAAAGTTTCAAGAAGATTAAAATTCTCTACTTTAGAAACTGGTAAAGAATTATCAAAAAGACCTTATGCTCCTGGTCAACATGGTCAAAAAAGAACTAAGCTTTCTGAATACGGTTTACAATTACAAGAAAAACAAAAAGTACGTATGGTATATGGCTTAAATGAAAAACAATTCCATAATACATTCCTTAAAGCTGGTAAACTTAAAGGTATTCATGGTGATAACTTCTTATTCATGTTAGAATCAAGATTAGACAATCTAGTTTATAGAGCTGGTTTTGCGACTACACGTCGTCAAGCTAGACAATTAGTTAGTCATGGACATATCGTAGTTGATGGTAAGAAAGTAGATATTCCTTCTTATATTTGTAAACCTGGTCAAACTTTCGCATTAAAAGAAACATCTAAATCTTTAGCAATTGTTAAAGAAGCATTAGAAAATAAAGTTTCTCGTGTTGCATTCGTATCATTTGATGAACAAACACAAACAGCTAAATACGAAAGATTACCAGAAAGAAGTGAAATTCTTCCAGAAGTAAAAGAAAATCTTATCGTTGAATTCTACAATAGATAATAAGCAGAAAGAAATGATTTATATTCTTTATATAAATCATTTTTTATTTACATAATATTATTTATTCAAATATTCACTAAACTTTTAAAATTCAGCAAAATATAGCCTTAAATTACAAAATAAAAACCTTTATTACATAAAATTATATTTAAAACATATTGCGTTTTAACTAAATAAATGGTATAATATAAGCGGAGGTTATATGATAACTGATTTTAAAAATTTAAATGGTAAAGAAATTGAACATTTTAAAGATGGGTCAGGTAGTTGCACTATTTATAAAATAGATGAATTAACTGATAAATTAAATAATTTAGCAAAAATTATTATTCACCCTTCATCATCAATCGGACATCATATTCATACAACGGATAGTGAAATAATTTATTGTATCGAAGGTAATGGTAAATTATTTGATAAAGATGGATATAAAGAATTTTCTAAAGGTATGTTAAATGTCATTGATAAAGGTGAACATGAATTAATTAATACAGGAACGAGTGACTTAATTGTTTTAATTATTATAATTAAAGATAAATAAAAATTAGAGGTGTTTTATGGCAATTGATATGTATGAAATCTTAAGTCAACTAGCTTTTAATCGTCCATCAGGATCAACAGAAGAATTAAAGGCAGCCGCAATTATCCGTAATCAAATCTTAAATGAAGGTAAGAATTGTGATATTTCTAGTTATGATATAGTTGATTATGAAGTAGTAGCAGCATCCTTAACTAGTGATATGAGAGAATATAAAGTAGAAGGTATTAAAGGTAGTGGTAATGCTAACCAAATTAGTGCTCCTCTTTATTTTATGGAGAATTCCAGTGATCAAGATAGTTTCAAATTAAGAGGTAAGATTGTCTTAATCGAAGGAAGTCTAGATTATGAAAAATATCTAAAACTTATTAATTGTAAAGCTATAGCTTTTATAACTTATGATCAAACAATTAATGAATTAGATTCTAAATTTATTAAATATGGAACAATCCCTGGCGTTAAAATATCCAAAGAAGACGCAAGACAATTAATAAAGGATAATCCCTTATTCTTAACTCTTAATTTAGATCAAAGATCAACCTTTAAAACAGGAAGAAATGTTATATATGAATTAAGAGGTACTACATTTCCTAATGAAGTAATAGCCTTAACATCAAGTCTTGATTCCTATCCTAATTCACTAGGAGCTTATGATTCCGGAACAGGTTGTGTCATGTTACTTAAATTCTTTTCTTATTTTATCCAAAATCCCCCTAAAAGAACAATCAGATTTATTTGGTTTGGTAGTGAAAAGAATAACGATACTGGTTCAAAGAATTATTTAGAAGAACTTGATCAAGAAGAAATAGATAAAATAATCTTCTGTCTAACCATTGATAAATGTGGTCTTGCGTTAGGAAAGACGACAATTAATGTTTATGCGGAACATGCGTTAGCTAATTATATATCTTATGAATCAAAAATAGCTTCTTATCCTATCCATGTAACTAGTAAACATCCTTTATCAGCAGCTGTCTTCTTTAGTAAAAAAGAAATACCATCGCTTCTTTTCTCAAAACTATCAACAATGAAAGAAAAAGAAGAAGATAATCTAAATCTAATATCAATGGAAGCTATGGAAAAGACATATCAATTCTTAATCAATATTTTAATGAAATTCTCTAATGCGGATACTTTCCCTGTAAAAAGAATTATCCCTGATGAAGTAAAAGAAATCTTAAATAAAATAAGTTAGGCTTTATTTATAAAGCCTTAATGGGTGTGTTTTAGGATTCGATTAGATTTTTTTAGATGTGTAAGCATGTCGTGGGTAGGCACGTTAAAACCTGAGGTTTATTTAAATATAAACGCAAACAATCAAAATTATAGCTTTGCATACTAATTTGTAAAGCGCCCATCTTGAAATAGATGGTTTATATCAAGAAATGTTTTGTCTATGAATATTCTTGATTTCAGAAAATAGACTTTATTGATTTATCTGCTAAATAAATCAACGAGAAAATAGCTTTGATTAATATTTATTTGTTTATTTCAAATATTAATTGAAAACTAAAAATAAACTAAACATGTAGAAAACATATTGAGTAAAGTTTAAGACCTGGGTTCAATTCCCAGCACATCCACCATTTTCTGAAATCTATAGGTCTTCTGAGTAAAGGCCTATTTTTTTATTTATGTAGGCTATTTTGCTTGAAATATAGTGAAATAGTCTCTTTTTTTACCTCTTTATGAGGAGACTAATCACGGACTCGAACCAATAAGAAATAATGGTGGAAATTAAATTTGTTTTAGTGTATAATATAAGTGTGAAAGGAGTGACTGCAACACCTCCAAAAATAAATATTTGCACACTGAGTCATCCACAGAAGGTTCTCTAATCATGTATTCACGTTCATCATAAAGAGTCTAAATAGCTCTAATTAACCGAATTAACATTAGAAAAAAGACTGTGATAGTAATCACCTCGAAATGGTCAAATAATGCCTTAGTAATACAGGTAAAGATCCACAGTGCAATTTATTATATCATCTAATATTATATGAAATAAACAAAATTAGAAGAAAGGAGTTAATTAATTAAATAAGTATTTTTAGTTTAATTAATTATACGTGTAATATGAAATATTATAAATTAAAAATATCGCTTAATAATTATGAAGATAGGTTAAATAGAACTATTTTATTTAAACATGATAATGATTTAGATGAATTAGCATTTACAATTCTTTCAATATTTAATACATTAGCATATCATTTATACGAATTTGAAGATGATTTTAAAAAATATGAATGTGAAATCAGTTTAAGAGAAGCTGAAGAAATGGGTTATCCGGATAAAGGTATTAATACTTGGTCAGTAACTTTAGATCAATTAGATATTAAAAACAATAAATTTATGATGACATATGATTTTGGTGAAAATTACGAATTTGTTATTGAAGTAATAGAACAAATTGAATTAAAAGAAATATATAGAATTCCAAGAGTTGTTGATGGAGTCGGATATGGTATTGTAGAAGATGGGAAATTCATTTTAGAAGATTACCTAGATGGTAAACCTTTAGAATATCCTTTATTATTTATAAAAAGAGGAAGACATACAATGTTAGATTTTAATTCTTTTGATTTAGAAGAGTGTAATAAAAAACTAAAAAGAGAAATTTCAAAAATAAAAAATGCTTATTTTCCATATTAAAATAAAAAATGTTTTTGTGAGGTATATTTATGGGGGATTTTGAAATTAAAGATGGTGTTTTAATTAAATATATTGGTCACAATAGATATGTGGTTGTTCCTGAAGGAACGATTGCAATTGGCGATAGTGCTTTCAAAGATAACGAATCTATTATTTCAGTAGAACTACCATCATCTCTTCGTAGAATCAATCAGCTTGCCTTTGCGCGATGCATAAACCTATCATCAATTAATCTGCCTGACTCAATAACTGAGATCTGTTCTTCTGCATTTTCTTCGTGCTATAAATTGATACTTGCAAAAAAAGAATTACCTAAATCACTTATCCGTATTGAAGAAGAAGCCTTTTCTAATTGCAAGCTTATCACTGAACTAGTTTTTGTATCTATTGGCGCAAGGGCGTTTTTTCATTGTGAATTGCTTTCAAAGATTAAACTCAGCAAAGCTATAGAGTCTATAAGCTCCAATGCTTTTCAGTTTACTAAAATGAAAGATGTTTTTTACAATGGAACAATTGAATAGTTTGGTGCTATAAAAACTGCTTTTCCTCCAGAATTTGATGGATCTCCATTGTTTTCATTTTCCGATTCATCATCTGAAAGCCTAAATTTATTCGGAGCGTATAATCCTATCTTGCATTGCAAAGATGTAAAAGGTGATTACAATCATCTTATATGCAAATTACAAGGATTGTTAGAAAAGATTGAACAATAACTAACCAAACGAGACCACAATAACTTTAAGTAGACTGATAATGAACTCTAATAATATAGGGTGTTTGATAGTAATAAATGATTTCAATTGTATTATAATGATTAGTGCTTTTGGAAAATGCATGAGAAAAATACGTGGTGATGAATCTTTAAGATCTTTCGCTAAAAGATTGGATATAACACCTTCTTTTGAAAAGCTAATAAACACTTATAAAATATTAGAAAATGCGATAAGGGAAGAATATTGATATCCATTTTCAGTTTTAAAGTTATCTATTTGATTTAATTATAAAGATTATTCTAATATGATATTTTTTAATGGGAGGAATAAAAGTTTGAGCTTAATAATTAAAGATAATGTTTTAATAAAAGGATGTGACGAAGAATCTATTGTAGTACCTAATGGGGTCGTCGAAATACAAGACAATGCATTTTTAAATTGCAATAATATTAAGAAAATAATACTTTCTGAGAGTGTGCGTAAAATAGGAAAAGAAGCATTTTTTGGATGCAAAAAAATTAAATATGTTGGTATAAGCAGTGTTGAATCTTGGTGTAAAATAGATTTTGTTTCAGTGCATTCCAATCCGCTATTTTATGGTAGTGCTTTATATTTAAATGAAAAAAAGATTAATCGATTAGAAATACCAAATAGCATAAAAACTATTCAAGAAGGTTTATTTTGTGGTTGTAAAAGTTTGACTAGAGTTAATATTCCAAATTCAGTAGAAAGAATAGGCGATTGGGCCTTTGCCAAATGCACAAGAATTAATGAAATTATCATGACTGATAGTGTAAAAGAAATTGGAAAAGGGGCATTTGCGGGATGTACTAGTCTAAAACATATAAAATTATCAGATAATATTACTAAAATTAATATTGGATTATTTGCTGGATGCAAACAATTAACTGATATTGTTATTTCAAGCAAAGTTGATACAATAAGAACAGAAGCATTTAGAGAATGTTATAAATTGACAAATATAGCAATTCCAGAAAGTGTAAAAGAAATCGAAGAAGATGCATTTAGTAAGTGCCATTCTTTAGAAAAAATTGAAATACAAAATAAATTAGTAAGAATTAAGGATAATGCATTTTGGTGGTGCGATAATTTAAAAAGTGTAATTGTAGGTTCAATTGATATGACAGACAAATATATTCATTTAAATAGTTTTAATGAAGCTGATGATGAAGATGATGATGATGAATATGTTGAGTGTGAGGCTAAAATAAAAAAATAAAAACTCTTTATCAAAATAGAACTAGTTTGATTAAAACGGACTAAATAAAAAAAGACACATTAGAGATATCATATCAAATACTCATCACTCTAACTTTTTACAGAACTATACAAAAGATATTGGTCCTATTTTGTTTTAATTAAAAATTATTATTCATGAAGATATTATAAATGCTATACTAGTGTTCAAATTTTTAAATTATCGTCATATCCTATTTGACAGTTTTATAATAAAAATAAAAAGTGCTTCAAGTAATAGACAAAATTATTGAAAACTGTATAGTATAATACAAACTGATGAGCATGAAGTTAATTTTATTTAAATTTGTAATAATTGATTGGTAAAAATGAAAATAATAATAATAGATTATATTCTAATATTAGAAATGTTTAAATAATTAAAAAATGAGGAGGTAAAAGAATGTCTTGGGTCGATGGATTTAGAATAACAGGTGTGATTAATAAAAACAAAAAAAATGATATAACAGCTCCTGAATTTAAATTAGATGTTGATTATACGGCTGATTATGATATGCAAGGAGTGAACGAAAGATTAGAATATAGAATATCAAGTGAGATGAATAAGATTGTACTATTATTATCTAATGATAGTAAGGAATTAAAAATAATTGCAAATGGAAAAGCAACTGTTTACAATTTAGTAGAAAAATCTACATATGATATTATGCAAGATGATTTATTTGAGTATGATTCTTTTACAGGAACAGCAGGAATTAAAAGTAAATACATTGATGCAATTGACGAAATTACTATTCCAGATGCATTAACTCATGTTTACTTGGATGTAGATTGTTCTGCAAAAGGTATTATTATTCCAGATAGTGTTGAATATATTGAGTGTGGTGATAGTTATTCTAAATTTTTTAAAAACGCGGAAAAAATAGTAATTGATGATAGCAATCCTAATTATGGATCATTTAATTCAAATGTTATTGTTGATAAGACGAAGATGTTATTAATTGCCACATGTCAGAATTCTATTATTCCTGAAGGTGTAAAAATAATAGGTAAAAGTGCTTTTTCTGGTAATACGAATTTAGAAAGTATAGTAATACCTAATAGCGTTGAAGTGATTGAGGAAGATGCATTCCGTAATTGTAGTAATTTGAAAAACATTACTTTTTCTAGTAATTTAAAAAGAATTGGTGATAGTGCATTTTTTGGTTGTAAAAAGCTTAAAGAAATAAATTTACCAAAAACTTTAAAGATAATTGATAGCTTGGCTTTCTCCGAATGTGTTAGTTTAGAGAATGCAGTCATTCCTGATAGTGTTGAGAAAATTGGGAATGAAGCATTTAGAAGATGTTTTAATTTAGAGAGAATTATTTTACCAGAAAATGCTGAAATAGCTGATGATATTATTGGGTATGGAGAAGGATATACTACGGAAGAATTTTTTGGACCAACCGATATAGAAGAACCACATAAATATAGAATTAAGTGCAACTTTTATAATAGCAGCGCATATATAGGCACAAAATCTAATCCATATTACATGTTAATACATGTGATAAAAGAAAACTATGAAGAACTAAAAGTTCATAAAGATATAAAAATGGTTTTAAAAGATTTACATTGCAAAATAGTGGATAAGAATGGTGATAAATTTATTGTTAAAAAAACAAAAGCTGAAGAAGAAGCTGAAGAAAAAGAAAAATATAAATATTCATCAAAATTTGATGACGATGATGGACCATTACCATTTTAATTTTATATTTTTGTGCTTTTTCTTGTAAAGATAATTTTGCCAGATGACAATATAAAAGTTATCCAAAAAGATAGAATTATTATAACCAATGATGTTCAAAAAGAAATTGTTGGATATATTAAATCAAATTCAATAATAGATGTGTCAATTTCGACACATCTTTTTTGTATAATAGGATCAAAAGCTTATAGAGTGATTTAGTATTAATAGTTTGCATCTTGTAAGAAAAAAATTTTTTTAATCAAAACACTTGACACACCAAAATTAGTGTGTTACAATATAAGCGTATTTAGGAGATATTTATGAATAAATATAAAAATATTGATAAAAAAGATTTAAATGGTTTTCGTGAATATTTAAAAAAAGAGGCTAATTTAAGTGATAGTACGGTTGAAGATTATTGTAAAAGAATAATAATGATATGTCGATTTGAAGAAATAACACTAGAAGATATTCATGACAATATTGAAACATTATGTTATGATTACACTGAAGGTAATAAAAAAGATCTTGGAGCTAAAAGCCATAATAGTTATCGAAGTGCTCTTATTAAATTTAAAAATTACATTGTATATTCAAATACTAACAAACAAAATATTAATAAAAAATATGTTATCAATTTATACGCACCTACCTTTCAAAAACAAGTTGGTTGTGCAGAATTAGTAGAATCTTCTACTAGTAAATTAATTAGTATACATCCATATACGAGAAGTGAACTTAAATTGGATCTAAATAATAAAGAATTATATAGGAAACTTTGGGAAATAGCTTTTGATGCTATATATGATTCAAAAAACGGCGCTGAAATTATGAAAATATTAATGAATCAAGATATAAATGTATTTATGGAAGATGGCGTAACTGGAAGTATGAAAAAGTTATTTTAATATAAATTTGTAATAAGAAAGGAAATATGAATAATGCTAATTGATAAACTTAAAACTCTAAATAAACCAAAGATAGATGTTATTAAAGATGGTAGTGATAATACTATAAAGGAATTCTGGGAACACTTTGTAGAGCCTTGTTTACCTAAGAAGGATGTTGTTATTGGTATATATCATATGCTTTTAAAGTACATTAATGATCCTGATGCTGTTTTTGTTATTAGAAACTATAATAATACTGAGAAAGGTAAAAAGAACTATATTTCTTTAAGAAGAGGCTTTTTTACTCAAACTAATGAATATTCTTATTTTTTTACTGATAATTTCTTTGCTGCATATTTTTATAAGTTGGCCTTAGATGAATATGTGCCTGATTATCATGAGTTTAAAGAAGCAATGATTTCTAGAGAGTTTCCTGCAAGATTTGGTCCATGTGACTCGAAATACGAAAAAGTAAAAGCAGCTTACTCCATAGATGGTAAGAAAGGTAAAAATCCTGGTTTTGCTGATTCGGGATATAAAATATCACACATTATTGATAGTGGAATGGATTATTTAATAAATGGTAAGAGCATGAATGAAAGTGAGTGGTGTAAACTATATGGTATTACTCGTGGCGAATATGAAGATTATTTACCAAGAAGTGATAAGTATGGTAGTTTTTATTCAAGGGTAATAGTTAATGCTCCTAAACAAGCAATAGATGTATTAAAAGCTCATTTTTTAAGATTAGCATGTCCTTTAAATTATATTTTAACACCAAAATCTGGTAAAAACCGTTGTCATACTTTTGCCCCTGATATAAAAGTAAAAAATAATGATGTTGGTGAAATGCTAGAGCTACAACAATATGCCCAAGAGCAGTTTAGAAAAAGATATGGAAGTGAATATGATGATTATCTAAGTAAATTAATGTTATCCACACAAACAAAAATAGCAAATCCAGGTGATAAATATATTGGTATTAGCTATGGTATGAACGTTAAAAAAGTTAGTTCATCTACAAAACCAGCTAAAAGTAAGGAAAAAAGTAAGAGAAGGATTGTTTTTGAATTATTTAATGAATATATTAAACGTTATAATATTAATTCATTTGCTGAAATAGATAGTGAATTTCCTCAAATGACTTCCTTAGTTAGTAATATTAAAGATTCTTCAAGATTCTTTAATGATATTATCAAATTAGAAAATGGTGATTTAATTAGAATATCTAATCAAATTGCTGATACAGCTTCTTTCAATAAAAATAGAAAGTATTCTAATATTGTTAAAAAAATGGAAAGTAAAGGAATTACTATATAAAAATTGATGAATTAATAATGTTTTTAAATAATATATAATATAAAACCATATAGAACATCTACACTAAAAAATTGATTATAGGATGAGAATAATTTTTATGGAAAAGATTAACTATATAAATATCGATGAAAAATCATTGATGAATTATTTTGGCAAAGAAATAGATACATCTGATATGAAAGTTTGTAGAAAGCCTTTATTTCACGGGACGTCTTTAGCAGCTCTTGAGTGCGACATGAATGAAATTAAATTAATTCATGATCATTCAATAAAGATTATGAAAGCTGTTAAAGAATATTATTTTTCAAACGAAAAAAATAAAGAAATTGTAAGTACAATTAACGAATACAGAAAAACTCGCAATACTTATTTTTGCGAAGAACATACTCTGACATTTGGAGAAATGCATAACTATGAATATGGAGATTTCTATGTTACTATCAATTTCTTATCTGCTGTAACTTTTTCTAATATTAAAATTGGAGAAGTTGCTCGTTTTGCATATTTTAATGCTGTTGGTTTAAGGGATTTAAAGATTGATCTAGGAATTGAGGAATCCATCAATTATATAATCTCTGAATACAACAAATTTAAAGATAGTCCAAGAGTAATTCTTATGATAGAAAATATTTCTATTGAAGATTTGCTAACAGAAAGCGGCGACGATGTAGATTCATTTCATTTAGAACTCATATATGATGCTTCTATTACAGAACATGGTGGAATGCGGAAAAATTTTAGAATTAAAAATTTAAGTAAATATGTAGTTAAACTAATTCCTGAAAAACTATTTTATAAAGGATTAAAAATTTTTACTCAAATAAAAGATGTTGATAGTTTCTTACAAAGTTATTATCCGGAAGACTATAGATTTACTAACTCTGAATATTATAAAATAGATGTAGAGTAATACAATTGAAACTTATTTTTATATATATTTTGACAATGTATTATGTCATTTTTAAAATACCTATATTATGCAATTGCATGTTAATAGTGGCTGAAAAATATTATACAATAAAACTTATATTGGTAAATAGGAGGATTTATGGCTTATAGTAAAAGAGGAATAATAGGTAAAAGCGTTGAAATAATATTTGATGAGAATTTTGTAGAAAACAATAATAGCGAGATAGTAAAATGTCATCAAAAATATTTGATTACTTTTGTACCAGATTTACACGAAGAAAACTTTGTTTTAAAAACTAAATGTGAATGCGAATATATAAGAGAAGATTCTTTAGTAATAAAGGAAAAAGGATCTATCGAAAAAGGATTTTATAAAGGCGTTGTACTTAAAATGCTCGATTTATTATCTAATGCAAATAGTTGTAGTGATAAGAATATAGTAAAAGTAAAAATGTTTGATGAAAACGATTATCACTTTGTTAATCAAACTCACGAATTGCTTTCTTTAATACATTTTGTAACCAATTCTTATAGTAGAGCTGTATTTTCTTATAAAGCTTTTGAAGGTATGCATGACGATTATTCTCAAGAATTATATGAGAAATATAGAATCTATGGTAAAAATGAATACTTTAATATGACAGAAAATGCAATTAATAATAAAGATTATTTGCTATATGAAAAATTAAAATACGTTTATGATACATGGCATCTTTTTGAGGTTGAATTTTTTGATAATGATGAATTTTTTGATGTTGAGAAATATGAACTTGAAAATTACGATGCAAATGAAGATAAAAATGTAAATTTTGGAGATTTGAAGATAACAGATTGCCATTCTAAGATGCTTATTATTGCTGATTATGAATATTATGTACTTGGTAGTGTAGAAAATACGATTATAGCTGATGAAACTAAGTGCACTATTTATGGTAGAAATATGCTAGAACAAGAGATTGAAGATGATGACATTACTATTAGTTTTGAATTTAATGAAGAATTAAAAGAAAAGTATAAAAATGCTTGTTCACAAATTAATAAAATAATAAGTAACTTGAAAAAACCAATATCTAGCACATCTAGAGATAATTTAGTAAAAATAGCAATTATCGATAATACAATTGAAACATTATTTTTAGATAAAAAATATTTTGATTTATTTAGAAAAATATATCATTTTAATTATGAATATTCATTTGATGATATTTATTCTTTAGTTTCTATGTTTATACCAACTGTATTACAACTAAGAGTTATTAATAATTTAAATAAGAAACAGGATAGTATTAGTCAAGAAATAGATGATCTTGATGTAGATGATCTTCCATTCTAAAAGTTAAAATATTTCTTCAAATTGTTTTTGTTTTAAATAGTATAAAGAACAAGTCGTTTTTCCATTATTAAAAAGGTCTTTATAATTTTCACTGTTATAAAGACTTTTTGTGTGTTTATGATTGCTTTAAAGTATTAGTGAAATTTATACTCAATGATAGATTTTCTAAGTTCTATGTAACTATTATTGAACTTTAAGTTTTTAATATATCCTTGTTCTTCGCAATTTTTAAAATAGTCATATGCTGAGGAATCATAGACTATTTAGAAGATTGTGATAATAAAGATATGGCAGTAGATAACTTTATCATATTAGATGATAGATTATTTGACTATTATGAATTTGGATTAGATAAATATTTAATTAAAACGAAAGGAGTTACTAAAGGATTGATTAAATCAAACGTTTTGGATTCAATCAATCTTTTAAATAAAAAATAGATGTTAGGCGCAATTATTGGAGATATGGTTGGTTCTATTTATGAATTTCATCCATGTAAAACAAAAGATTTTAATATATATGATATTAGAATGAGGATGACAGATGATTCTATTCTTACTCTTGCGGTAATGAAAGTATTAATGAAACATTATCCTATTAATTATTCTAAAGAATCATTAGAAGGAATAAAAAAAGATCTATGTATAGAATTTATTAATACTTGGAATAAACATAAGAATATTGGCTTTGGTGGAATGTTTTATAATTGGTGTAAAGAATCATATGAAAGTAAGTCTATTTTAAAACCATATAATTCTTATGGTAATGGTAGCGCAATGAGAATATCACCGGTTGGTTGGATAGCTAGAAGTGTTCAAGAAGTAACAATTCTATCTAGAGCAGTATCAGAAGTTACTCATAATCATCCTGAGGGAATTAAAGGTGCAGAAGCTATTGCGTTATCTATATTTTTATCTCTTCATGGTTCTACTAAAGAAGAGATAAAGAAAATAATGGTAAATAAATATTATAAAGAAATAGAATATTTAGATTTTAATGAGTTAGTAAAAAATTATAAGTTTAATAGTTCATGTCAAGGATCTGTTCCTATAGCTATATATTGTTTTTTAATATCTAATAGCATAGAAGATACTATAAGAAACTGTGTTGCGGTAGGAGGAGATACAGATACAATAGGTGCTATGGCTACATCTATCGCTGAAGCATATTATTCTAAGGATAAATTATCTAAATTCGAAGATGAGTTTTTATATAGGATGATTGATTCAAATGTAGAGAGATTTTTAAAGGATTTTTACAATATGATTGGTATTAACAAATTTAATAACAAAGAATAATTGATATAAGGAATAAAAGAAGATTTTAATTAGTGGGTGGCAAATTAATCAGTGCACCATTATTTCCTAATCATGATTGGGAAAGAAATGTTTATAAGCATAACAAATTTCCTGTATACGTTACTGATGAATTCAATTTTTTTAGATGTGTTGAATTCAATCCATCATTTTGCAACAAAAATGTTTTTAAATTAAATGAAGGAAATTTGAGATTATCCAACGTTAACAATAGATACTCCACACTTTTTCCTAACCAAAAACTATCTTATTGGTCCGATTAGATTGATACAGCAAGAAAAGAAATACATAAAATATTAGAAAAAAACGAAAACGGAATTGCATTCAATGAGCAAGAAATAAACGTCATTAATGGAATAATAAAATTAAGACTTGATTGTTTAGTTTATAAATCTGTTGCTAATCCAGGTGGCGTAAACTTCCTTTTCTTTGAAAAAAGCTTTAGAAAATTATCAATAAGCCAAGTTCGTTTAAGAATGGGGAATTTACCTGGAAAGAATTGTAATAGAATTGTATGTGCAGACACATACGACTATACGCCTTTTCCAAAATATTACAGTAATTGTTTACTCCCTTTAGCTAAAGTAGGGGTTGAGGAATAGTATTTTGAAACAAAAGATTACAAAGAAAAATGTCGTGTTCTAGATTTATCTTATTCTAGGTTTAGAAAATAAAACAAAGCTACTCAACTTAATCGCTGGGTAGCTTTTATATAATCATCCTTATCTAGCATTTTCATTAGTGCAAAAGCATATAAAAACTAGTAGCAAACGATTTGAACCAAGTGGCAAACGTTTTGTATCAAAATGTATAACTTTGCCAAAGAGAAACAATCGACATTTTACAATTAAGTAAAATGTCTTTTTTATATAATTAATGATAAAATAAAAAAGAAAGTATTGATTTTATTGCATCAAAGTAAAAACAAAAGTGTCAAAATGGCACTTATTTCTTAAAAAATAATGTCAAAATGGCATTTTTTTCTTGACAAATAATGCCAATATGATATAATATATGTGGTAGGTGAGCAAAATGAATTTAAAAGAATTAAGAAAATCATTTGGTATAACGCAAATAGAAGCTTCAACATCTGTCGGAATTCCGTTAAGAACATATATAAGATATGAAGCAAGTACTGACGAAGCAAATATAAAATATCAAAAAATAATGGATTTATTAATTGAAAAATATGAGATGAATGAGACTAAAGGGATATATTCTTTAGAAAAACTAAAAGTAATTATTCTAAGTGTGCTTGAACAATACAAAGCGGACATATCTTTTTGTTATTTATTTGGTTCATACTCAAAAGGTTACGCAAAAGAAGATAGTGACGTAGATCTATGTATTGATACTACTCTTACAGGTTTAAAATTTGTAGGATTAGTCGAAAAACTACATCAAGCATTAAACAAAAATGTCGATGTCATTCGCTTCCACGATTTAAAAGATAATTTTGAATTAATAAATGAAATAATGAAAGATGGTATTAAGATATATGGATAATACAAAAGACGATAAATATTATATCAATATAATTTTAGAAGATATTCATAAAATATTGAAGTACACAGGCAATATTTCATATGAAGAATTTATTGAAGATGATCAGTTAATTGATGCTATATTGTTTAGACTAATTCAAATTAGCGAAAATATAAAAAAATTGAGTGCTTCGTTTAAAAACGAATATAACAATATCAGTTGGAATGATATCATAGGTTTTAGAAATAGAATTGTACATGATTATGGTAAAACTGATTATACGATAGTATATGAAGTAATATTAAATGATATACCAAAATTAAACGACGTTTTGTCTAGTATAATACTATCTTAATAATTTTATTGTGCCATTTATTGTGTCATTTATTGTGTCATTTTCTTATTTTATTATGTCCGCCCGGACATTTGCCTGGACATCTGCCTGGACAAATAATAATTTATAAATCCATCATCATAAAAAGATGATGGATTTTTGATAATTGTAAATATTTAGAAAAAGATCTTTTGGTATGATAAAATAAAACAAATAGATAGGTAAGGGACAAATATAAATATTAAGGAGAATGTAATGAAAGTATTATATGTAGTTAATAGTTTATATTCTAAAGGTAATGGCTTATGTAATGCTGTTAGAAGAAATATGAATGAACTTGAGAAAAGAGGAATTGAGATAAGGGTATTATCTGGTATGAATCATAATGGTGATGAACAACCAGATTATATTTTACCAGATTATAAAATACCTATTTTCCATGGTATTGTTAGAAAACAAGGTTATCAATTTGCCAAAGCGGATAAGAAAGTAATAATAGAAGCTATTAAATGGGCTGATGTTATTCATCTTGAAGAGCCTTTTGCTATACAAGTTAAAACAGCTAAGCTTGCTAAAAAATATCATGTACCTTGTGTTGCTACATATCATTTACATCCTGAAAATCTTTTCGCATCAATAAAACTTTATTGGTCAAAAATTATTAACTGTACTTTATTATTCTTCTGGAAAATTCTTGTATATAACAAATGTAAAATAGTACATTGTCCTACTAAAAATGTTGAAGACAGACTTAAAAAACATCATTTTAAAGCGGAACTTAGAACTTTTACTAATGGTTTAATCTTAGATGAATTGATGCATATTACGAAAAAACATGAACCTAAAGATACATATAATATTATTTCCATTGGTCGTTATTCAAATGAAAAAGATTTACAAACCATTATTAAAAGTTTAAAATATTCTAAATTTAATAAAAAAATAAAACTTATTCTTTTAGGCCGTGGACCAATCGAAAAGAAATTAAAGAAGATGGCTGATAAATTATATAAAAAAGGTTATATATCATATCCAGTTGAATTTGGGTTCCATACTTTAGATGAATTACAAATTATTGCGGAAGAAGCTGATCTTTATATTCATGCTGCTTTTATTGAAGTAGAAGGCTTATCTTGCTTAGAAGCTATTCAAACTGGTCTTGTTCCCATAATTGCACAAGGACCTTTAACCGCAACATCGACATTTGCACTTGATCCTAATTCTATTTTTATGGCTAGAAAACCGAAAGATTTAGCTAAAAAAATTGATTATTGGTTAAGTGATGATGAAAAACGAATCAAAGAAGAAGAAAAATATGTTGGTTTAGGACAAGAATATGATATTAAAAAATCGATTGATCAATTAGAACAAATGTATATCGATGCGGTAAAGGAATAAATATTGCATATTTAAAAGATGTCACTAAAGGTTTATTCGAATTAATTAAAAAAGAAAATGTGATATAATAAAACAAAGGATATTGTTTTTATGAAGAAATTTTTAAGAAATCTTTTTTCAGGTTATTTTTTAGTATTATTTATTTTATTAATTGAGTTAGGTATTGTTATCTTTCTTCAATTTGGTTTCGATAGCTTGATAGATAAATTAAACGCTGGTGATGTAAGCGATGATAAAATAAAATTATGGGTAGTTTTAGCCTATATCTTTATTAAGATTATTGTCTTTCTTGTTGCGTTAACGATCTTCTTTAAAATAATCAAAAAAGAAGAAGCTCCCGATTTTAAAATACCATGGATTATTGGAATGTTACTCCTTCCTTTCTTCTTTTCGGTTCTCTTTATTATCTTTGGTAATCATGGCTTAAGAAAGAAAGATAAAAGAATTATTGATTCAACCCATAATGCTTATCGAGAATATTTTAAATTAAGTAATGAACAAAGTCGAATGGTGGAAAAAGAATTAGGTAACTCCCTTGGTACCTTTAAATATATTAATAATATTACTGAACTTGGCGTTCATAAAAATAACCGAGTAACGTATTATAAAACGGGTGAAGAATTTTTTCCAGAATTAATGGAATCTTTAAAAAAAGCTCAAAAATTTATTTTTATGGAATTCTTTATTATTGCTGATGGATCATTATGGTCAAAGGTCGTAGAAATATTAAAGGAAAGAGCTAGTCATGGTGTCGATGTTAGAATCATTTATGATGATATGGGCTGTGGTGGTACAATATCTTCTAAGACACCGAAAATATTAAAAGAATATAATATTCAAGCTTTCAAATTCCATCCTTTCCGTCCAATTCTATCCGGAGTATATAATAACCGTGACCACCGAAAAATCGTAATAATCGATCATCAAATGGCTTATACTGGTGGTATGAATCTAGCTGATGAATATGCTAATATAATTGAAAGATTTGGTTATTGGAAAGATACTATGGTTAAGATTGAAGGAAGTGCTATTAATAATTTATTAGTAACCTTCCTCCAAAATTTTAATCTTTGTACAGGAATCATTAGTGATTATCATAAATATCTCGCTTATGATTATGAAAAATATGATGATGAAGGTTATGTAATGCCTTTTGGTGATGGGCCAGGAGGGATTGATGATGCGTTAATCGGGGAACAAACATATATCAATATGCTGCATCATGCGAAAGAAAAAGTATATATCTCTACTCCATATCTCATTCCTACCTATCAACTTTTAGATTCGATTAGGAATGCTGCCTTAAGAGGGGTAGAAGTAAATTTAATCTTCCCAGGAATCCCTGATAAAAAGATTGCTTATATCGTTGGTGAATATCATTTTAAATATTTACTTGATGCAGGTGTCAATATCTATTTATATTCGAAAGGCTTTAATCATATGAAAACTGTTTTAGTCGATGATGAATTAGCCTTTGTTGGAACAATTAATTTTGATTATCGTAGCTTAGTTCATCATTTTGAATGTGGAACACTATTATATAAAAATAATTGTATGAAGGATATTAAAGAAGATTTTGAAACTATGATTAGTGAATCACAATTAGTACCAAAGAATTTTAAATTAAAGAAAGGTATTAGTCGAATTTGTTCATTAATTAAATTAATTGAACCAGTTTTATAATGGAGGTAATAAATTATGAAAAAAAGTTTAAGAATAAGAATCTGTAGTGTAACTCTATTTATTTCTTTATTTTGTTTTTTTATTATTGGTTATTATTTAAAAAAAGCCGGTGTTGAATATGCCTATGGTTGGGCCTCAATATCTTTTAGCTTAATAATATTTTTACCAATAATATTAGGTGTAGAAAAGATCAGCTTTCCAATTATTATTGTTGCGATTTATTTAGTCTTAGGAATTGCTTTTAATTTATGGCATCCTTGGTGGGCTCTCTTTTTCTTAATTCCTATTTTTTATGCGGTATTTCCTAATAAACATAAAGAAGAAAAAAATAAAGATAAAGAATATGTAGATGTCGAAAAAGATAATGAAGAAGATTGCTAGTATCATTTGATACTAGCATTTTTTAAAAAATAAATTATCTATTAACAATAAAGAAGAAAAAAATTATATAATATTTAAAGAGGTTATATTATGATTGAAGAAGAAATATTTAAAAAATGGATTCCTAATTTTAAATTATTAACTGATTATGGTTTTGAGAAAAATAATGAATATTATATATATGAAAAAGAATTAAAAACAAAAGGCTTTAAATTAATAATCAAATATCAAAAAGGTTTTAGTGCGAAGATTATTGATGAAGATTTTGGTAGTGAAGTCTTAAATTTCTATAATGAAAAAATCCAAAGTTCTTTTTTAAATACTTTAAGAGAAGAATATAAAGACATTTTAATGGATATTAAAGACAAGTGCGGAAAAGAAAATTATTTTATATCACAACAAGCTAATCGTTTAATGATAATGATTAAAGATCTATTTAATGAAGAACCCGATTTCCCTTTTAAAAAATATGATGGATGTGGAGTAATAAGAGAAAAAAATAGTCATAAATGGTATGGTTTAATTATGAATGTACCAAGAAAAGTGCTCGATAAAAATGATGATGAAACACCAATCGATATCTTAAATATTAAAGTAAGTGATGAAAAAAGAAATGATTTAATTAAAATAAATGGTTTTTACCCAGGATATCATATGAATCATAAAAACTGGATTACCATTATTTTAGATGATACATTTAGTGATGATTTTATTATGGAAAGGCTAAGTGAATCAAGAAAGATAATAATAAACAAATATGGAAACAAAAAGACTAATAATAAATGAATATAATTTAAATGACTTTAATGATGTTTATCAAATGGTAAGTGATAAAGAAACCATGAAATATTATCCTAATGTTTATAATGAAAAGGGAGCTAAAAGATGGATTGAATGGAATCTTGATAATTATCAAAAATATCATTTTGGTTGGTATGCTTTAAGAATTAAAGAAACAAAACAATATATTGGTGATTGTGGTATCACTATGCAAAAGATAAAAGATCAATTCTTACCAGAATTAGGTTATCATATCTATAAAACATATCAGAATCAAGGATATGCTTATGAAGCTTGCCAAATAATTCTTAAAGATTTTTTTCAAAGATTTGATTATAATGAAATATATTCTTATATGACTGTTGATAATATAGCTTCATATAAATTAGCCGAAAAATTAGGTTTTAAAAGAATAAATGAATATATCGATGATTATTATGGTAAGATGTATATTTATAAATTAACAAAGGAAGAATATGCAAATGGTAAAAACAATTAATAAAAAAATATTAATAATTATTTTAATCATCTTTACTATTTTTATTTCTAGTTGTAAGAAAGAACAAAAAGAACAAGATAAAAAGCCAGAAATAATTGAAGAAAAAGAAGAAGTTCAAAATATTAATTCAATAATGCATTCTTATATTTTAAATGAGGATGTAGTAATTAATACGCCTTATCAAGATTCTTTCTTTTTAAATACTAATTATGGTTTTAGTAAAGAATTACTTAATTTATCTTATTCTTCCGCTGCCGCAAATTTTAATGAGGTAAGTGCTGCTAATTTTTATCAATCACTTAATTTTGATAATATATATATTTCTAATGGTTATTCAAATGATAGTGTTGAAACAGCTGGCTATATTTTAGGACATAAAAGAATAAAAGATGTAGATGTTGTTGCGGTTTCATTTAAAGGTTTTTATTATTCTTTAGAATGGTCTAGTAATTTTAATTTAGGTTTAGACCATAATCATCTAGGATTTACTACAACAATTAATAATATATATGATAATATTTTAAATTATTTAAATAATTATGAGAATGATCATTTATTTATTTGGATTACCGGTTATTCAAGATCTGGTACTTTAACATATTTACTCGCAAAAAAATTACTAGATAACAATATTATTAATAATAACCAATTAGCTGCCTATTCTTTTGAATCACAAAGAGCAGTAGATATAAATAATATCGATAAAGATTATGTAGATAAAGATTATGTAGATAAAGAATACCTAGGTATATATAATATTATTAATAAAGCTGATATTTTACAAGGTCTTGTCCCTGAAAAATATTGTTTTAAAAGAATCGGCACTAATATATATTTAGATTATACAAAAACAGATGAATTATTAGATAAAGAGATGAAAATAGCAAGTTTTAATAAAATTGATAAATATCAAAATGAAGAAGAATTTATTGATTATGTTATTGAATCTTTGACTACTTACGATATTGAAAAAGATTATACTGTTAAAACAAGAACGGAATTTCAAACCAGATTTTCAGCTTCACTTGGTTATTTAATTTCTACCGTATTTGATTTTTCTTCTTATGTATTTAATAAAATCATTTATGATTTTAAACAATTAAATAGTAATCAAATCTTTAAATTATTATCTAATGATAATTTATATCAATTCTTTAAAACATATCTTGAATTAGATAAAAAAACATATGATGAAGAAATGGTTAAAAAGCATTGTAAAACAGTAGCAAATTTTTTTTCTAAGCCCGCTTCCAAATTACTATTTGCTTCTGCCGCAAACCCCAATACTATTCTAAGAAGCTTTCAAATGCATTATCCTGATGTTAATTATGTATTGTTACAAGATTATTTAAAGAAGTAAATTAATAACAATTTTTGTCAATTTATTATAAAATAGTTAAAAAAATAAAAAAAGAAAGGAAGTAATTATGAATAAATTTTCGAGTTATCTAAAAAAGAAAAAACCTCTAATTCACCAATTAGTTGATGATTTAGGAAAGAAATATAGTTTCGTATCCGTACTTGCAACTGATGTAAAATCAACAGCTTATATGGTAAATAGAGTATCTAGTTTTGTTCGTGAATCCTCAATTACGGAATGTGGATTTGTAGTACGTATCTTTAAAGATTCTAATTATTTTGAATATTCCTTTAATGAACTTGATACTAAGAATTATCAATCAATAATTAATAATATTGATTCTTTAGTTTCAACCAATATTTTTGTAAAAAAAGTTGCTGCAAAAAAAATTGAAGAAGAAAAACTACAAAAGAAGTTCTTAAGAAAACAAAAAGGTAAAATTTATAATGATGAAGAAATTATGTCAATCCTTAAAGATGCGGTAAATTATGGCTTATCTTTAGGTGATAATGTTGTAAATGTTTCCTGTGCTGTTGAATTTAGTGAATATTCAAAACTTTATATTTCTAAAGATCGTGATCTAGAACAATATTATACTTGGATTAATCCAAGAGAAAATGTCATGGTAAGAAATGATAAGACGATGAAATATGCTTATAATGGATATGGTTGTAATGATAGTGATGAAGCGTTTAATCAACTTAAACCAGCTATTTTAGATTCATATAAATTAGCTTGTGATTTATTAGACGCAACAATTCCAACTCCAGGTATTTATACAATTGTAACTGACCCATCAATCACTGGTCTTATTGCCCATGAAGCTTTTGGTCATGGACTTGAAATGGATCAATTCGTTAAAGATAGAGCGAAGAGTGTCGAATATATGAATAAAGAAGTAGCTTCTCCTCTTCTTTCAATGCATGATGGGGCAGCTTCTACTTATAGTGTTGCGTCATATTTCTTTGATGATGAAGGAGTCTTAGCTCAAGATACAAAAATTATTGATAAGGGAAAATTAATTGGTGGTATTTGTGATTCCGTATCAGCTTCTATTTTAAATTATAAACCTACAGGTAATGGACGTCGTCAATCATACAAGAATAAAGTCTATACGAGAATGACTAATACTTTCTTTGAAGCAGGTACTTCAACCTTGGAAGAAATGATTAAATCGGTTGATTATGGTTATTATATTGGTATTACTAATAATGGTATGGAAGATCCTAAGAACTGGGGAATTCAATGTACAGCTCTATATGGTAAAGAAATTAAAAATGGTGTCTTTACTGGTAAAACAATTTCGCCAGTTGTAATGTCAGGTTATGTAATTGATTTATTAAAATCTATATCCATGATTTCTAAAGAGAATTTTATAGTCAATGGTAGTGGATCATGTGGTAAAGGTTATAAAGAATGGGTTCGTGTTAGCGATGGCGGAAGTAGTATTAAAGCGGAGGTAAAAATCGGATGAGTAGAATCAATCAAGTAAAAAGAGTATTAAAAGAATTCAATATTGATTTATATGAAATAAGAGAAGTAACCGAAAATAATTCTGAACAATACTATGTTAAAGGACTTCTAGAAACCATACGTAATATTCAAGTAGTTGAAACTAATGTCATGATTTATGTAAAAACCATTATCAATGGTAAAACATATTTAGGTAATAGTGATTTTAATATTTCCAAGAATATCTCTAAACAAGAATTAAAACAAGCGATCAGTGATGCGGTTAAAAAAGCAAGTTATGTTCATAATGAAGCTTATGAATTAACTAAAGTAGATAAAAATAAAAAATATTTTTATACACCATTACAAGAAGAACCAATGGTAATCTTACAAAAAATTGCGGAGATCTTTAATAATGAAACCACTGATAATTTAAAATTCAATGCGTTAGAATGCTTCTTTAAAGAAAGAATGGTAGAATTTGTTAATTCAAATGGTGTACATTTAAAAAAGAAAACTTTCACAATTAATGTGGAAGCTATTCCATCATATTATAGTAAAGATTTTAAAACAGAATTATATCGGATGTTTACATATGATAATTTAGATTATGAAAAGATTAAGAAAGACGCAAAACTAGCTTTACTTGATGTTGATAATCGTGGTAAAGCAGTAAAGATTGAAAATGTAAACAAATGCAATGTCATTTTAAGAAGTGAACATATCAAAGAATTATTAAAAGAATTTATTTCAACTTTTAATTATAATGCGGTATATAGTCATTCTAATCTAAAAAATGTTGGTGATGATGTTCAAAACAATCCTAAACAAAGTCTAAATATTGATTTAGATAAAAGAAGTAAAGCTGATTTCTTTGATTCAGATGGTGTAATATTAAATAAACATCCTTTAATTAAAAATGGTAAATTAATTAATTATTTTGGACCTAATCGTTTTGCACAATATTTAAATGTTAAACCTTCAGGTAATTTACCAAAAATAATCCTTTCTAAAGGTCATAAATCAATTGAAACCTTAAAGAAGAAACCATATATTGAAATCATCGATCTATCAGGTATTCAAGTAGAAGCTTATTCATCGTATGTTGGTGGTGAAGTAAGACTAGCTCTATATTATGATGGTAAAACTATTAAACCAATTAGTGGTTTTAGCTTTAGTACAAATCTAAATGAAACATTAAATACTATGGAATTATCTAAAGAAACAGATAAGATAAATAATTATGAAGGCCCAGCCTTTATGAAATTAGAAAATGTTGACATTATCTAAAATAAAAAAGAATGAATTTAGTGAATTATTAAATATCTATAATGAAGTAAGAGGACATGCTTTTTGTGTATGGGATGCTGAATATCCAACTATGATGGATATTGAAAATGATTATCAATTAAATAATCTTTATGTTTTAAAAAAGAATCAAGAAATCATTGGTGCCCTCTCAATCGTAGATGGTTTTGAATTTGAAAGTCCTAACTTTATGGAACAAACAAATTGTATTGAAATCGCAAGAGTAGTAATAAAAAAAGAATATCAACATCAAGGCTATTCACATGCCTTATTAACTAAATTTATTAGTAGAATAAAAAAACAAGGTTATCATTCTATTCATTTAGGTGTGGAAATAAATAATATTCCTGCTCTTAAACTTTATGAAAGATTAGGTTTTAAAGTAGTTGATCAATATCATATCTTTGATCATGACTATAAAGTCTGTGAATTAGTTTTATTAAATAGTCTCTAAAAGGTAAACTTTTAGAGATTATTTTTTAATTTTGCTATAATAGAAAAAAAGGAGAAAGATAATATGGATATTAATAAACTAATTAAGGAAATGAAATTAAATGATAAAATAAAATTATTAAGTGGACAAGACTTTTGGCATACAAAAGAATTAAAAAAATATAATATAAAAAGTATTAAAATGTCTGATGGCCCACATGGCTTAAGAACCATACCAGATAATAGTAATTTTTTAGATATTAATAAATCATATCCCTCTACTTGTTATCCTTCCGCATCTCTTTCAAGCTGTAGTTTTGATGAAAACTTATTATATGAATTAGGCTGTCATTTAGCTAATGAAGCGAAAAACAAGAAAGTAGATATCGTCTTAGGCCCAGGAGTTAATATAAAAAGAAATCCTCTTTGTGGTCGTAATTTTGAATATTTTTCGGAAGATCCATATCTAGCAGGAATATTAGGTGGCAATTTAATAAAAGGAATTGAAGAAAATGGAATTGCTAGTTCTTTAAAACATTTCGCCTGCAACAATCAAGAATATAAAAGATTATCTAGTTCTAGTGAAATAGATGAAAAAACTCTTCGTGATATATATCTCTTACCATTTGAAATAGCAATTGAAATTGGTAAGCCATCCACAGTAATGTGTAGTTACAATAAAATAAATGGTATTTATAGTAGCGATAATAAAAAACTCTTAACTGATATTTTACGTACTAAATTCAAATTTGATGGTTTAGTTGTTACTGACTGGGGTGCAATGAGTAATAGAGTAGATGCCATTCTAGCTGGCTGTGATTTAATGATGCCAGGTGGTAGTAACTATGGCGAAAGAGAAATTAAAAAAGCCTTAAAGAAAAATATAATCACGATAAATGATATCGATAAAAACATTGAAAGAATATTAAAATTAATTAATAAAACAAATCAAATTAATAAAGAAGATGTTTATAACGAAATTGAACATCATCAATTTTCTTTAAAAATGGCTGAAGAATCTATTGTCTTACTTAAAAATGAAAATGTCTTGCCTCTTAAAAAAGAAGAAGATATTCTCTTTATTGGTAATATGTTAAAGAATCCTCGTTATCAAGGTGAAGGAAGTTCGCATATAAACCCTATACAATTAGATAATTACTTAGATTTAATAAAAGATTATTCCTACATCGATGGTTATAATGAAGATGGTAGAACAAGTGTAGAATTATTAAAAGAAGTAGAAGAAAAAGTAAAAAACAAAGATAAAGTAGTAATAATTTGCGGCCTTCCTCATTCATATGAATCAGAAGGTTATGATCGAAATAATATGAAACTTCCTGATGGTATTAATGAAGTAATTGATACCGCAATAAAAAATAATAAAAATACTATTGTCGTTTTATGCTGTGGCTCCAGCGTAGAATTACCTTGGAATGAAAAAGTAAAAGGCTTAATTTATGCTGGTCTATCTGGCGAAGCAGGTTCAAAAGCAGTAATTAATATCTTATTTGGTAAAACAAATCCAAGTGGTAGATTAGCGGAAACTTGGCCAGTAAAATATGAAGATGTTATAAACGCAAGCTATTATGGTGAACCACATAAAGATGCTTTATACAAAGAAGGTATATATGTAGGTTATCGTTATTTTGATAAAGCAAATATTAAAGTCAATTATCCCTTCGGCTATGGTCTAAGTTATACTAAATTTAAATATTCTAATTTAATTAAAACTCCTAATGGTGTAAAAATAAAAGTAAAAAATATTGGAGATTATGATGGTAAAACAAGTATCTTAATGTATATTAAACACCCAGATAATCATATTTATACACCAATTAAAGAATTAAAAGGTTTTAAAAAGATTTATCTTAAAAAGAATGAAGAACAAGAAATAGAATTCAAATTTGATAAATATACATTTAGATCTTATCAAGATGGTTATGTAACACTTAAAGGAACATATCAAATCATGATAGGAGATCAAAGTATAAATATTGACATTGAAGGAATTCAAGAAGATGTAAAATATCAATCTACTTGGTATGAAACCTTAAAAGGTATTCCTACAAATCAAGATTTTGAATTATTAACTAAAAGAAAGTATCAAGAAAAAGAAATTAAAAAAGGTACTTTCACTAAAGAAAATACCTTACTTGAAATGAAACCATATTCTTTATTAGTTAGAATTATTATTAGAATTCTTGAAAAGAAATTTGGTAAAGAATTAGGTTGTGGAATTGATTATAACAACCCAACTTTTAGAATGATGATTTTTGGTGCAATAGATTCATCATTAAGTAATATCCAAATCAATGGTGGCCTTAATGATGGCTTACTTCAAGGTGTCCTTGATATCGCAAATGGTAAAAAAATAAGAGGAATAAGGGAAATAATCTTTAAACGCTAGATAACAATCTTTAATTTGACAATCTTCATATAAAGTAATATAATATAGTATAGTATAAGAAAACTTTTTGGGAGGAATCAATATGGATGATTATAAAAAAACATATAATGTATTATTATTTATATTTATTGTATTTTGTATAATAACATTATTGTCTCTTATAATTATATTTATAAGATTTCATTATGAAAACTTACTCTATTCATTTTTAAAGGAGATTCATAATGAATAAAAAGATAATTTTTATAGTAATTCCAATATCAATTATCATTTTTATCTTGTTATGTTTTATGCCTAGTATTTCATATAACGCTACTAAAAAGGTAGTATTAAATAATCAACCTTATGTAACAAAAATAAAAGGAGATAAAATATTAGAACTTCATCAAGATTATATTAATTATTATCTTAATGATGATAATACATTAACAGTAAAGAATTTAATAAATGAGATAGATACTCTTCATTTAAATAAAACAATTTATTTAAAAGAAGGCAATCACTTTGATTATATAAAAGGTGATTTAATTGTTAAAGATATATGTTTAAAACCCAATTTACCAGTCAAAAAATTATTTATTGATAAAGGAATAGAAGTTAATCTAAATGATTTATTAGATAATAATAAAACAATTGAAAAGATCTTTATTAATGATGAAACATTAGTTAAGGATTTAAAAAAAGAATATAAAACCAAAGTATATTATTATAATGAATCAAGTTCAGATGTAAATTACAGTATACCTAATCTAATATATTCATTAAATATAAAAGACGATTCAAGTGATTATATTTATTTTGATGATTATAATAATGAAACAATCAAAGAATTATATCAACTAGATAGAATTGGGTTTAAAGGTTGGTATTTAGATAAAGAATGTACAATACCATATTATAAAGATTTAGTAATAAATAATAAAACTATATTATATGCTAAATTAGATAGTTGGGAGATGAGTAATTATGAGTAAAAAAGAAAAAATCATAATTATTTCATTATGTACATCATTTGTTATTTTATTAATTCTATTTTTAATTCCATTTAAGGATAATCTTGCAAGTAAAAAAATATATAAAAATAAATATAGTAATTCTAATGTTGTAGTTACCGAAAATTATGATTATATTGTCAATAAAACAAATTATGGTAAAGAATTAGAAATAATAAATTATCATCGTAATCCAGAATCTTATTTAGTTATCCCATCATATATAGATGGTATGAAAGTTACAAAAATTAATTTAAAAAACTTTGACAGTTATGACTACAAAGTATATATACCAAAAGGTGTACAATTAACAAATAACGGATATCAAAAATATGTAGTTTTACAAGAACCGTATGCATTTGAAAGGAGTAATTCGCGACGTAGAAATATTTATTCTTTTCCTAATCATTTTGATGTTGAGAATATTGATAAGCTTGCAACGCCTAATGCATTATTCTATTATTGTAATTTAATTTATTTAACAAATGTAGATAATGAAGTATATTTTAAAGATGTTTATAAAGATCAGTTAATTGATTATATTCCTAATGATCCAGTAAGAAAAGGCTATGTTTTTAAAGGTTGGTATAAAGAAAAAGAATGTATCAACAAATGGGATTTTGAAAATGATATATGTGCTGCTAGCGAATTCAATTTCCTTTTTGCAAAATGGGAGGTAGAATAGATGAAAAAAATAATTATACTTTTAATAATTATGAATTTATTAGCCCCTATTTTTTCCACTATAATATTTTATAATTCTAATATTTATTATGATAATTTATTCTTTTTAAGAAAAAATTATGATTCTGATGCGGGAAATATAATGGCAGAAGCATTTAGAAATGTTATAGGAAATACTTTGAAAATGGAATCTTCAATAGATGATAATACATTAGTACTTGAAAATGAAGAATTTGTTTTTAAACCCGCTTATTATGATAGTAGTAATAACTCTCTTGTCATATCAGAAATTAAGACAGATAAAAAAATACTATACATTGAAAATGCATATAAAATTAATGAGCAACAACAGTATTATAATTGGAAAAATAGTAAGTTCTATTCAGATTATAAACTAAAAGTTGTAAGTATATTACCAACTGTTTATAGTGATAAAGTAGAAGAATTACATATAGGATCTAACATTGATACTTCGCATCTAGATTTTAAAAAATCATTTCCTAATCTTAAAAAGATAGTATATGATTTTAGTTATGATATATCTGGCAATAATTATAACTCAAATCTAGATATTTATTCATTTCCATGTGACAGTGATTATGAACATAGTGAATTAAAAGATTTTAATTTGACAAAAAAAGATTATGACTATATATATGGTAATGTTATTATTGTTAGAAATTATGAATATATATCAGGATATTATAAAAATGAATATAATTACACATACACTTACGCTTACCATGGAGCAATTTATAAAGTATTTGATTTAGATAACCAATCATTAAATGATATCAGATTTGATGAAAAATTATATTTAGATTCGAAATTTGAAAATGAATTTGATATGAGCACGATAATTAATAAGAATTATTATAATGATACAAATGGTGATAAGATATATAAATATGAACCATTAGTTTTATATATAAAAAATTATTAATATAAATAAGTGAACAATAGATGGAGGAATCAATATGGATGTATATGAAAAAATATATAATATTTTATTAATTGTTTTCACCGCAATTTGTATTATTGCTGTTTTATCATTAATAGTATTAATTATATGAAGTACTAATGCGTATAATTAAATGAGATTCATAATGAATAAAAAGATAATATTTATAGTAATTCCAATATCAATTATTATTTTTATCTTGTTATGTTTTATGCCTAGTATTTCATATAATGCTACTAAAAAGGTAGTATTAAATAATCAACCTTATGTAACAAAAATAAAGGGAGATAAAATATTAGAACTTCATCAAGATAATATTAATTATTATCTTAATGATGATAATACATTAACAGTAAAGAATTTAATAAATGAGATAGATACTCTTCATTTAAATAAAACAATTTATTTAAAAGAAGGCAATCACTTTGATTATATAAAAGGTGATTTAATTGTTAAAGATATATGTTTAAAACCCAATTTACCAGTCAAAAAATTATTTATTGATAAAGGAATAGAAGTTAATCTAAATGATTTATTAGATAATAATAAAACAATTGAAAAGATCTTTATTAATGATGAAACATTAGTTAAGGATTTAAAAAAAGAATATAAAACCAAAGTATATTATTATAATGAATCAAGTTCAGATGTAAATTACAGTATACCTAATCTAATATATTCATTAAATATAAAAGACGATTCAAGTGATTATATTTATTTTGATGATTATAATAATGAAACAATCAAAGAATTATATCAACTAGATAGAATTGGGTTTAAAGGTTGGTATTTAGATAAAGAATGTACAATACCATATTATAAAGATTTAGTAATAAATAATAAAACTATATTATATGCTAAATTAGATAGTTGGGAGATGAGTAATTATGAGTAAAAAAGAAAAAATCATAATTATTTCATTATGTACATCATTTGTTGTTTTATTAATTTTATTTTTAATTCCTTTTAGAATTAAGAGTAGTTATAAAACTGTTGGATTATTTAATTCGAGAAATCAAATAATTGATAATGGTGAATTTAGCTATATAATTGCTAAAAGTAATTATGGTAAAGAAATTGAAATAGTTGATTGTGCTAAAAAAAAGGACAATCCCTGTCTTGTAATACCTTCATCAATAGATGGTATAAGAGTAGGTATTCTTGATTTAAATCAGTTTATCAATTTTTTTGGATATGGTAGATTATATATACCAAAAGGCGTAAAAATAATAAATTTTCCTCAAAATTATTCTAGTCTTCCTGCTTTTATCTTACAAGAACCATGTGTTTTTCCAATTACCACTCATGGTGATCATTTTTATTCATTACCTAAAGATATTACTATTAAAGATTTGAGTGATTTACCGACTGAAGATTCGATGTATACTTATTGTAATGTCATATATACTACAAACATCGATGATGAAATTTATTATATAGATTCTTTTTCTAATAACTTTCCAATTTATCATGTCCCTACTGATCCTATTAGATATGGCTATATATTTAAAGGCTGGTATAAAGAAAAAGAATGTATTAACAAATGGGATTTTGAAAATGATCTAGTAATCAAAGGTGATGAATATAAACCGATCATTTTATATGCAAAGTGGGAGGTGGAATAGATGAAAAAAATAATAAGATTACTTATTATAATGAATTTATTGGCACCATTAATTTCCACTTTTATCTATATGAATTCATTTGATCATACTTATCATAGAAGTATTATTTATAAATCATCAAATGCTGATGGATTGGTTTTTGATAACTCATTAGAATTTGAAAATGATGAATTCGTATTTAAACCTGCTTATTATGATAGTACTAATAACGATATTGTTATATCAAAAATCAAGACGGATAAAAAAGTATTATTTATGGAAAAATCTTATCCAATAAATGAGGAAAATAAATATTTAAAATGGAATAAAAGTAAGTTTTGTTCAGACAAACCTTTAAAAGTTAATAGTATATTACCAACTGTTTATAGTGATAAAGTAGAAGAATTACATATAGGAGCAAATATTGATGTTTCACATCTTAATTTTGATAAATCATTTCCTAATCTTAAAAAGATAGTATTTGATTCTAGTAATGATATATCTTATAATGTTAAGATTCTTAATACTGATATCTATAGCTTTCCTAATGATTTGAGTTTTGAAAATATTAAAATAAATGATTTTAATTTAACAAAGAAAGACTATAATTATTTATATGGTAATGTAATTATCGTTCGTGAGTACGTTAAAATTCAAAGTAATAACACCACAAAAAAAATTATTCAACATGTAGTTGAAAGTGTATATGATTTAGATAATCAATCATTAAATGATATTGGATATGATAAGAAATTATATTCAGATAAAAATTATTTACATGTTTTTGATAAAGATACTATTGTTAATAAGACTTATTATATCGATACGAATGGTGATAAAATATATAAATATGAACCACTAATACTATATATTTAGAAGCAATAATTATTAACAAATAAATAAAAAAATGTTATAATAAAGTATCTTAATAATGGAGGAATAAGAATGTTTTGCAAAAACTGTGGTACTGAAGTTGATGATAATCAACGCTACTGCCCAAAATGTGGAATGGATTTACAAGATTCAGGAAAACAATCTCAACAACCAGCAGATGAAGATGCTAATAAATCTATCACAGGAGGAGCTTTAGGTTTTGTTCTTGCTTTCTTCTTAGGTCTTATTGGCTTAATTATTGTTTTGGTTATTGGTGATAAAAAAGCAAAAAAAGCTGCTTTAATTACTTTCTTTGTATCACTAGCTGCAGGAATTTTACTTTATGTAATAATGATTGCAGTAGGTGTGTCATTCCTAAATCAAGCAATTGTAATGTTAATTTAAAAAAGAAAATGATTTGACAATATTTGTCAAATCATTTTTTATTTATTTAAATCTAAAGTGATAGTAACAATGTTTTTATTATTACTGCGATTATAAGATATTTCTTGAGCTAGATTTTTTACAATTAAGATTCCTAAACCACCAGCTTTTTTATCATGATAATTTTCATCTAAAGCTTTATTATTACTATCTAAAATATTAAAATATTGGCCTTTATCAACAAAAGTTAAACGGATTAAGTGTTTAGTTATATTATGTTGAAATCTTAAATAAATTGGTCCATTTTCATTTTGATAAGCATATTTAAAAATATTAGAGGCTATTTCATCAATAACGATGGATACATCATTAATAATTTCTTTCTTGATGTTTTCTTCATCAATACACTTCTTACAAAATTCTAATAATTCATTAACGTTACTAGTGCTGGAATTAACAAGAATTTCATGGTTTGATTTTTCATCCATTATATATGCAATAGTAAGTAATGTTATATCATCGCTTTGTTCAAAACCATTCGTAAATTCTTGAATTGAATCTTTAAGTTCAAAATGTAGTTCAATAGGTGAGGCAAAATTAAATTTATTAAAGAAATGGATTAAACGATTTTCGGTATAAAATTCTCCATTCGCATTTCTTGCTTCAGTTACCCCATCTGTATATAATGAAATTAAATCTCCCGGAACTAATTGTAATTCTTGATCAGTGTATGACATATTTTCAAATCCACCAAGTAAGAAACCAGCCTCACTTGGAATAAAATAGGCTATTTTATCTCTTTTTAGTATTGGCTTATTATGAGCAGCATTAGCATATCGTAATAGTCCTGTTTTAGTATTAATAATACCTAAGAAAGCAGTGACAAACATTGATGACGCATTATTTAAATATAAGGCATTATTGATTTCATATAGAATTTGTGCTGGTGATTTATCAATAGTTGTTAAATTCTTAAAACAAGTAATAGTTTTCATCATAAACATGGCAGCCGGAATACCTTTACCAGAAACATCACCGATTAAGAAAGCTACATTATCTTCATCAAGAATAAGGTAATCATATAAATCACCACCTACATCTTTGGCCGGATTCAATTCCCCTAATATTTCTAATTTTTTATTATTAATAAAAGTAGCAGGAAGAGCATTTAATTGAATCTCTTTCGCAACATTAAGTTCAGTTTCAATTTGTTTTTTAGTGTTTGCTTCATCAACTTCCTTTTCTAATAATTTAAAGGTCCGAATATTTAAACCATTGCTGATAAAGAAGATAATAGTTAAGAAGAAAGCTCTTGATAAATAATAATATAAGAAGACTTTTAAATAACGGTTTTCCCCATTTTGGATCTTTTCATTTATAAAATCAAATCGCTCTTTAATAGTATCTGGTTGATAAATAACTCCATCTACTACTTTACCACTACCAAGGAGGTTTGGATCATATTCACCTAAAAACATACCTAGATAAATACATAGCAGCATTGCGACAAAACTAGTGATAAAAATAATTCTACCACATTTTGGATCATAATAATGATTAGCTAAAATAATACATACTGCCCAACCAAGAATTCCATGCTTTGGTACAATGATATTTAAAATCATTATGACAACCAAAAAATTAAACAATAAGAAATATTTAAAATCAGCTTTATAAAAATATTTAGTCTTTGACCAAATTATAGAACTCAAACAAATAATTATATTAATTGGAAAAAAGATATTAATTGAGGTATAACTATTAAGTTTAAAAAGATGAGTTAGATAGCCAATCCACATTAAAAATAACAAGATAGCCGCAAAAACCATCGATTTAACTAATTGTTTATTCGCATCAATCTCATTTTCCAAAAAGGCTTTATTCTTTTCTTCCATATTATAGTCCTATATTAAGATCATCATATTTATCAATTAGATTTAATAGTCGATTTAAACAGCCATTAAAACGTACCACATTATTCGGTTCATTAATTTGATTCCACCATAACATATGAATATATGATACAATTTGAATCTTTTCTTTGTTTTCTTCACTATATATTGGTAAATAATTTTTTAACAAACCATCATAGATTTTTAAAGCTAATTCATGACTGATACCAAAGAAACGTTCAGTATTACCTTTTTCATCTTCTTCAAATGCTACATATGGGGCATAAACAGCTGCTAATTCAAAGATAGGATGTCCTCTTGATAAAGTATCCATATCAATAAGTAATAATTCATTATCTTGAACCATGATGTTTTTAATATGACAATCACCATGAACAAAAGTAGAACGATCTTCAATACTATTTAAAAGTTTTAAAGCTTTTAAATAAAGATTATTATCGATTTTATCTTTAATAAATTCTAATTTTTTTATCCATTCTAATTTAGTATCTGGTAAATGATTATCAATCGTAATTGTTGTATTAATCTTCTTAACAAGATTTGCATATTTAATAATATATTCATCAAATTTATCAGCGTTATCTCTGAATAAATCTCTTAAACTTACCGCATCCAACATTTCAAATCGTACACCATAATGATTATTAACAAGTACGACATCAAAAGAAATAGCGGTAGGAATACCTAAAATAAAAGCCTGTTTAGCGAGATTTAATTCTCTTTCGACATTTTCAATACTACAATCTTCCTTAAAAACTTTGATAATAGTATCTTTATCAATTCGATAAACAATGGAAAAATATCCATCACCAATGATTGTTGCGTTAGAAACATCAATGGTATTTAAGACTTTTCTTATGGTCATGAGGTTTGTAAAACCAGTCATTTGTAAGATATCATAAACTTCTAATGATACATTTTGAATAGATGTATCATTATATTTTTGTTTTAGTTTAAGAATGATTCTTAGACCAGCACTTGATACATATGTTACTTCTTTAAAGTCTAAAACAAGTTTAGAAAAATTCTTATCTTTGATTGTTTCTTCAAGATCTTTTTCTATCTCACTACTAGTAGTGGAATTGATTTCTCCTTTAATAAAAAGGTATAAAACAGCATTATCTAATTTGTAATTCATAACTTACTCCTTTGTAAACATTATATCAAGATTTTTAAAAATTTATAATTTTTTTGATTTTATTATTATAATGCATAGGAAATATTTAAAAAATAAAAATATTTATGTAATCATTTTTTTTAATAAATTAATAGTTTTAAAAAGGGAAATATGATATAATTCGTAAGGATTAAAAGAAGGAAGGTTTTTATGAAAAAAATTATAAATTTAATTTTAATATTATTTGTTTCTTTTTCACTCTTCTCTTGTGACTTCAGTAATATTAATAATAATACAGGTGAAGATAAAGATTTAGAAAAGATATTCAATGCCTTATTTAGTGACATTGATGTGAACAAAGTAACAGAAGATTTAAATTTTAAAACAGAAGTTGATGGTGTGAACATCACCTATTTATCAAGGAATGTAAAAGTAATATCTAATACTGGTAAAGTAGTAAGACAAGATGTAGATACTAGTGTTGATGTAAAAATCACTTTAAGTTATAATGAAAATAAATATTCTGATATTGTTACTTTTACCGTCTTAAAAAAGGATGAAAGTCCAATCGTAGATGAGACTAAAGTATTAGAAAACGCCTTTAATGCGTTATACGATAAAGATAATCTAACAATGAAATTAACATCTAAGGGTGATAATTATAATTGTGAAGTATTATTTGAATTAAAGAATGCCAATGAATTTAAAGTAACAGAATCATATTCTGATACTGAATATTCAACAACTGATTATTATTATTTTGAAACTGATTCTGAAGGTAATGTAATTAAAGCCGCTAATGATTATGATGGCGAAGTAAGTACTAATATCAATGAAATTTTAGATTATTTTACTTCCGTTTATTTCTTCTACTTCGATATGCTTTTAGAAGCAAATGATGAACATTTTGAAAAAGTAGATGAATTAACTTACAAGTTAAAGACCGAATATATAAGTGATGTAAAAAAGATTCTTGGTGATTTAGACTATGAAGATGATAGTTATAAGATTCATTATGAATATTTAAATTTCACAGTTAGATTAGAAAAAATAAACAATAATTATCAAATCAAAAATATTGAATATGATTATAATTATACTTCCAATGATACAGTTAGTTTATACCACGATTTAATGGAATTTTATAATTTTGGAACAACTGATTTTACTTGGCCAGAAAGTACACCATCACCAACTATTGATGGTTTATCGGATTTATCTAAATTATATTCATTATCTAGTGGTAGCACTGTAGAAAATATTGTTGCGGCTGTAGCAGGTTTTTCTGGTAATTATGTTTATTTAACTGATGGAAATAAGAATATTGTAATGTATCTAAATAAAGGATCAAGCTTTATTGATAGTTTTAATGTTGGCGATGTTGTAAGTGTTAGCGGTACAATTGATATCTACAATAATTTATATGAAATTAAACCTGATGAAACAAAATTAAGTGTTGTTGATGCTTATGAAATGGCCTATAATGAATATTCAGATGTTTCAAATATTACTTCAAGTAATATGGGTGAAGTATTAAATTTAAATCAAGTATATTTTGAATCATTAAGTGTTTCAACAACAAAAGACACAACTTTAAATTTAGTAGATAATTTTGGTAATAAGATATCTTTCTTTGTTAAAAAAGGTAGTGCTGATACTTTCAGTCAATTAGTAGCTTCCTTTACTGAAGGCGATATATTAAATATTCAACATGTAGCTGTTCAAGTCTTTAAAACAAATGTTCAATTAGTCTTAACTGATCAAACAATGGTTGGCGCAGGACTCAAATATGAAGCATCTAAAACTAAATATAATGTTGATAAAGGACTTGAATTAGCTGATGTTTTAGCTGATTTAGTAATTACCAATATTAAAACTAAGGAAAGTTATAAATTTTCTGATTTAGAATACGAAACAAATTACAATAAAGACGAAATTGGTTCTTATAATGTTAATTTTACAATCGGCGAAGATACAATTATTATTATTGTTAATGTTATTGAAAAACGTTATAATCCTAGTGTTAGTTTTACAACTTTAAATCAATTACTTGATAGTAATGAAAAATATTATAAGACTGGTTTACCAAGTAGTGGTGATGTTAATGTATTAGTAATTCCTATTAAATTTACTAATTCGAAAAATTACGATTTAAGTCGTATTGAAACTGCTTTTAATGGAACAAATGAAGAAACAGGTTGGTATTCTTTAAGTGGTTATTACAAAGAAACTTCTTATGGTAAATTAAATTTACATGCAGAAGTACTTGACCCATACAATACTGGTGAAAAATATGATTTGTCAAGTGGTACAACTGGAGATTTAGATTATAAATATTTTAGAGAAGCTATTGCTTATTATGATGACCAAATTGATTATAGTTTATATGATCAAAATAATGATGGTTATATTGATTGTGTTTATTTAGTATATCTTGCTCCATATGATGGTAATACTGATCTTTGGTGGGCATATTGTTATAATTATATGGTTGACAATGAAGAAGATGATCCTAAATTTGATGGTGTAGGTCTTGATTATTATCTATGGTTCAGTTATGAATTCTTTGATGAAAAGATATCTAGTGATATTGATGTAAAAATCAATGTTGAAACAGCTATCCATGAATCTGGTCATGCCTTAGGTCTTGATGATTATTATGATTTTGATTTAAAAAAGGGTACAACTGGTGGTACTGGTGGTATGTTTATGATGGATTATAATCAAGGTGACCATGATCCATTCTCAAAAGCTTTACTTGGCTGGATTAATCCAAGTTATGTTTATGAAAAAGATGTTAATGTTACTTTAAAATCCTTCACTGATTTTGGTGATGCGTTAATCATTAGTAAGAATGGTACAGCTACTTATTTTGATGAATATTATATAGTCGCATTATACACACCAACGAAAGAAAATGAACTTAAATGTCAAGAAAATTGTGGTCTTCCATCTAAGAGTGGTTTAATGATTCTTCATATTGATCAATCATTAGTTGATAATTTAGATGATTATCACGATTGCTTCACAATATTTAAGTATGATAATGGTACAACCAATCGTAAAAAGATTCAATTAATTCCAAGAGAATCTGATGAGATTTATTCAAATGCTGATTATATTGTTAGCGATGATGATTTATTTGTTGCGGGAGATTCCTTTAATTTTGCTTGGTATGATGGTACAACAAGTGGAACTTTAAATGTCAAATCTTTATCATCATCAAGTGTTGAATTAGAAATCGTATATTAAAAATATAAGACTTCTTTGCTTTTCAAAGAAGTCTTTTTTATGCTATAAGGTTACAAAATTTATTAAATTGTGATATAATACAAAAGAATTATTATAAAAAGGAATTATTATGAAAAAAACAGTGAGTAGAATAATAATAATTGTCTGTTTAATAGGAGTATTAACCTTACTTACTTTCTTTTTAAAAGACATTGTTATTCCCTTTATCCGTTATCAAATTCAAAATAAACCAGATGAAGCTAGTCAGTTATTAAGAGATAGTAGTATTTTTGGTTTCTTGGCTGTCTCTTTAGTTGAAGCCTTACAAATGGTAGTAATATTTATCCCAGCTGAATTTATTCAAATCACTAGTGGTATTTCATACCCCTTCTGGTTATCAATTCTTCTTTGTGATTTTGGGGTTTGTTTAGGAGCTACCATCATCTTTATTTTGATTAGAACATTTAAATTCAGTAATGATACATATAAAAAGAGTGAAGAAAAGATTAAGAAATTACAATCAAAAATTAAAAAAGAAAAAAGTACAATGTTACTTATGTATTTCTTATTCTTTATGCCTTTAATTCCTTTTGGTGCAATATGTTATTATGGTAGTAGTACAAAAATAAGATATCCTAAATATATCTTAACAGTCTCTACTGGGGTAATACCATCGATCCTAACATCAATTCTTATGGGAAATGCGGCTAGTGCTTTCTTAGAAAATGCTTTACCAATTTGGTTATTGATACTAATTATTATTTCACTTGGTACGCTTCTCTTCTTAATTATCTTTATTTTCCTTGATAAAGTATATTTTAAAGAAAATGATGGAACACCTGATTCTGTCGTCTACCAAATCTTTATTAAATTATGTCATATCTTTAGAAAGAAAAAACAAAAATTAGTAGTTGATAATCATCTCTTCAAAGAAAGTGAAATCAAAGCTCCTTATATCTTATTAACTAATCATGTTTCCACTTTTGATTTTTATTATAATTTATCAATTGATCCTGATAATAATTTCTCATTAGTGGGTAATGAATATTATTGTAAGATGCCAGGTATTAGAACTGTTGTTAAAAAGAGTGGTTCGATTCCGAAGAAACTCTTCAATAAAGATATGGGAATTGGTTTAAAACTAAAACGTATCACTCATAAAGGTTATCCAGTAATTATCTGTCCAGAAGGTAGATTATCAATTGATGGAACTAATTATCCAATTATGGAAAAGAGTGGAGCCTTCTATAAGAAATTAGGTCTTCCTTTAGTCTTTGTTAATAATAATGGTGGTTATTTTATCAATCCTAAATGGCGTGATAAATTCTTCAAAAAACATGAAATGCATTTAACTGTTACAAGAGTTATTAAACCAGAAGAATTAGCTAATTTAACAATCGAAGAAATTGATAATATCATTGATACCGAGCTTACTTATAATGAAAATGTAACCAATCCTAATCTTTATCATGAAAAGAATAAAGCAAAAGGTTTAGAAAGAATTTTATATTATTGTCCAAATTGTAAGTCGATGTATACAATGCAAAGTCATAATAATGATTTATATTGTACAGAATGTGGAGTGCGTCATCATATTAATGAACATTACACCTTTGATTCAGAATTAAAAGACATTCATACTTATTATTCTTTAATTAAAGAAATGGAAAAAGAACATTTAGATGATATTAATTTAAATTGTGATGTTAAAACAAAAGTCTTTATTGGTAAAAAAACCAATAAGAAGAAAACTCTTAAAGGTAGTTGTCAATTAACCAAAGATTATTTTAGTTTTACATCGAAAAAGCTAAGTTTTAAAATTGAATTATCTAAACTCTTAGCTCTTCCTTTTTCTTGTGATAAAGAATTTGAATTATATTATAACGATCAATTATATTATTTTTATCCAACAACCAATAAACGACAAGTTGTTAGATGGGCTCTAATTGTTGATCTAATTAAGGAACGAGAAAATGAAAACAAAGAAAAGCTTACTCAACATCTCTAAAAAAACCTTTATTCAAGTATGTATTCTTCTAGCTAGTTTAATGATTTTCTCAATCATTTTAACTTATGTTATTAAAAAAGGGGAATTTGGTTTAAATAGTGATGGAAGTATTAATTATCAAGATTATCATGAATTAACAAATATTAAAGGTATTAATATCTTTAAAGGTCTATTTTCCTTCATATTAGTTTTTACATCAAATGATGGTTTAAATCTAATTATGTTGTCACTTTTCCTCATCATTATATCTTCCTCTTTTCAAGTGATGAATGATGTTGGTGGTATTAAAAGCTTAATTAAAAAAATAGCTAATAAATTTAAAGATAATCGTCATTTATTAGTCATTATTATTAGTTTTGTCTTTATGTGTTTTGGTTCCTTCTTAGGTCTTTTTGAAGAAATGTTAACACTTTTACCGATTATTACTATTCTAATGATTGCGGTGGGATATGATTCATTTACAGGATTTTTAGTTTGTATTATTTCTTGTGGCTTTGGTTTTGCGTCAGCCATAACGAATCCCTTTACGGTTCTACTTGCCTCTGAATATATCGGTATCAATCCTTTAAATCATATTTATTATCGTTTAATTATTTTTGTAATTATGTTTCTATTTCTCTTGTCATATATATTTTTATATATCAGAAAAATAGAAAAAGATAAATTAAAAAGTTATACTTATCAACATGATTTAGATTTAAACATCGAATTAACAGATACTGATAAAAAAGAAGACGATAATGAAAAAAGGATAAGAATTGTTTATTTAATCTTCTTATCTTTAGCTCTTCTATTAATAATTTTAGTTTCCTTAATTAAAGTTATTAGAGGTTATAGTGTACCGATTCTTATTATCTATTTCTTATTTGGTGGTCTTCTTTGTGGATATTTAGTAAAAAAAGATTTTAAATTTGTTCTTAAAAGCTTTTTAAAAGGCTTGTTAGGAGCCTTACCTACCATAGCTTTTATAGCTCTTGCAGCCTCAATTAAATATATCTTTGATGAAGGCAAGATTATGCCAACTATTATAAATCAAATTAATATCTACGCATCAGACAAAAATCCAATCTTCTTAGCCTTAATTATTTATTTGATTGTCCTAGTCTTAGAATTCTTTATTTCTTCATCAACCGCTAAAGCAATCCTTGTTATGGGAATCTTATCAGGATTAACTCTTGGTTTATCAAAAGAAATGTTAGTATTATTATATACCTTTGGTGATGGTTACACCAATGTAATTTTCCCAACTTCCCCAGTATTATTAATATCATTATCGATGATTGGCTTAGATTATTTCAAATGGATAAAAAAGAGTTGGTGGTTCTTTATAATTAATTTTATAATTGTAATTGGCTTAATTCTTTTAGGAATTGTTATTAAATATTAAATGAGACTTTTTAAATAAAGTCTCTTCTTTTTATGCAAAATAAGTAATCGTTTTCATTGTAAACATTTTTTGAAAGTAGTATAATAAAAGTGAAAAAAGGAGAGTCTTATGAAAAAAATAATCGTTTTATTATTAGTATGCTTTCTTACTCTAACTTTTGCGGGATGTAAGAAAGATAAAAATGCTAGTATTACTTTAAGTGACGAGAATGTTGAACTAGAAGTAGGCGAAAAATATGCGGTTAATCCAACTATTAAAGATGCGAAAACTAGTGAAATTATTCTTTCAATTGATGAAAGTTCACCTAAAGACGTACTAAAAATTGATGGACGAGTAGTAGAAGCTTTAAAAGAAGGAACTGTTAAAGTTAATGTTACTCTTTCTTCAAATGCCGATATAAAAGCATCTCTAACTGTTACGGTTAAAAAAGCTAGTGAAGATGAACCAGGTTCACCTGAAATGGTAATTGGTGGTAAAACAAAGATGCAAGTCGGTGACGAACAACAATTAAATGTTATTGTTAAGAATATTGATAAAGTTACTTATACAAGTAGTGATCCTAGTGTTGCGACAGTTGAAAATGGTAAAGTAACTGCTCTTAAAGAAGGTAATGTAACAATAACTATAGCTGGTGGTGGTCTTGAAAAGACAATTGATATCGTTGTTTCGAAAAAAGAGGCACCAGTAGAAGTAACTTTAAGTGTTGAACTTCCTACAACAATGAATGAAGGAACAGACTTAGTTCTTGATATCAATACTAATTCTAATCAAGTTCCAGTTGTTACTTCAACAAATAACGAAGTAATAAAAGTTGAAAACAATAAATTAACAGCTTTAAAAGCTGGTAAAGCAACTATTAAAGTTAGTGTTGAAGATAAAAGTGTAGAAAAAGAAATTGAAGTTCTACCAGCTGCAAAGTTTGAATTAGATGGTGCTGATTATGTATTCGTTGGTTCAACTATAACTTTAAAAGTAGATGCTACTGGTATAGCTGGAGTGAAAAGTTATACAAGTAGCGATCCTGCTGTTGCAACAGTAACATCAGCTGGTGTCGTTAAAGGTAAAAATCCTGGTAAAACAACAATCACACTTGTAATTAATGGATTTATTATTGCAACTAAAGAGATTTCCGTTTATGAAAAACCAACTATTAAAATTGGTGAAACACCTGAATGGATAGGTATTGGTAAGACCTTTATGATTCCAGCTGAATTCACTAATGTTGGTGATTTTGAAGTTAAATATAAATCAAAAGATGAATCTGTTGCGTCAGTAACAAACGAAGGTTTAGTTACAGCCTTAAAAGAAGGTAGTGTTAAAATTACTGTATCTATTGGTACTGTATCACAATATTTTGTTCTAGATGTTTTTGATACAAAACTTACAGTTGAAAATTCAGTATCAGAAATGATTCTTGATAATGAACTTCAACTTAATACAACTGTTGAACATAATTATGGTACAGTGACTTATACAAGTAGTAATCCAACAGTAGCATCTATTTCTTCAACTGGTTTAATCAAAGCATTAGCTGTTGGTACAACACATATCACAGTTGCAGTTGATGAAAAGAAAGTTGAATTTGATTTAGAAGTTAAAGAAGTAGGTAAGATTGTTTATAACTTCAATGGTGGTTATTCTAATGATTATCTTGTAGCAATGGCAACTAGTGATACTCCTAAATTAAGTACAAATAATTATAATAATGTTAATGGCGGTTTCTGGACCAATTACGCAACCGATATCTTCTTCTGTGAAAGAAGTCAATATACAAATGCAACTTTCTCCGATCGTATCTATGTTGGTCCAAATGAAAATACAGGTGTTTGGGAAGTATATAACTTTGTAGGATCTAATGCTGGTACATGGCCAGATGGTGCTACTCACTGTCTTGTTATTTCTAACTCATATAGTCCTGGTGGCGGTTTATCTTATAACTTTGGTATTAAACAAATTACATCTCGTATTCATATTGGTGATTATGTAGTATTTGGTGGTGATTATACAACAGCTAAGACTGGTGTAGAAGTTCCTATTTATTTCTTTGATCGTGATAATTTACCAGTTGATAAACCTTTAACAGTACTTGTTGCGGATGCAGAAGAATTAATTACTCCATCAAGATTAGGATTTAAATTCCAAGGCTGGTTTGATGATAATGATGTTGAAGTAACCGAAATTGATAAAACGGCTATGGGTCGTATTAATTTAACTGCTAAATGGGAAGCTTTAAATCCAGTTACAGGTATTGATATTACAAGCTTTAAAGAAGAATTAGCTGATCAAGAAGTATTCCAAGTTGTAGCAAGCGTTGTTCCTTCCGATGCATATTTCACATCAATTTCTTATTCTTCAAGTAATACCACAATCTTCGAAGTAGATGAAACAGGTAAGATTACCGCAAAGAATGCAGGTACAGCTACCTTAACAATTCAAGATTACTTAAAGAATGTTGTAATTAAGAAGGAAATTACTGTTGTTCCTAATGATACAATCGTTCTTGACTTTGATAAAGTATATAGTGGTTATTTAACAGTAGGTGAATCATTAACTGTTCAACCTAAAGCTATTGGTAAATCACTTCCTAATACCTTTACATATACATCAAGCAAAGAGAATATTGCGTCAATCGATAATGATGGTAAGATTACAGCACTTGCTAATGGTGAAACAACAATTACTGTTTCAATCCCAGATACAAGCGTTAATATTACTTTCGTAATTAGTGTTAAACAATATGATGATTCAACGGAAATTGGTAAATTATTAAAATTATTAGTTGAAAATCATAATGGTGTAGTTGATTATGGTAATGTTTCATTATATGATGATGGTCAAACTAGATATTATGATTCAATATATGGTAGTGTTAATAATTATCTATTTGATGAATTCAAGATTGATACAACCTATAATGAAACTGCAGAAAATGTTGGTGAATGTCATACCGTAAGACGTTCTACAGACCAAATTGAATTTGTCTGTGTTCATGATACTGCTACTCTAACTGGTACTGTTGAATCTATCGCATCAGGTATGGCGAGTGCTAAAGGTAATGGAGCATCTATTCATTATACAGTTGGTAATGATGCAATCTATGGTGTAGTACCAGAAAAATTAATCGCATGGCATGCTGGTGATGGAACTGGTGTCGTATTTAAGTGGTATGATTCAGGTGTTAAAGCCCCAGCTTCAGGTGATGTACATCCATTATATGATATGGTAAAAGATAATGATAAATGGTATTTATCAATCAATGGTACAAAATCAAATATTGAACTTCCAACTTCTTCAATCAAAGGTACTCCATCTAAGAAATATTTAACTCATCTTGGTCCTACATTCAAAGTAGGTGACAATGGTAATTATTACATTGGTACTACTTGGTGGTCAGGTGATTATGGCTTTATCTCAAGTCATGGTGGAAATAATAACTCCATTGGTATTGAAATGAATGTTAATACTTCTTCAGATATTATGGATACATGGCAAAGAACAGGTCAACTTGTAGCTGATATCTTACTTCGTTATGATCTAGATACAACTAGAGTTAAGATGCATAATACATTCTCAGGAAAGAACTGTCCACAATGCTTAATCGCTGGTCGCTACTGGGATACATTCATGAAGTTCGTAGAAGTAAATTACGAAGTAATGTCTAAATACAAAGATGCTAAGATTTCTATTAAATCTAATAACCCAGATATCTTAGATGATACAGGTCGTATCTATAATCCACCACTAGAAACAACAACAGTTTCTTATGACTTAACAGTTGAATTAGGTGGCGAAACTAAGACTGTAACATTATATTCAATCGTTAATGGTTCAACTACTTGGGAACAATGGGATGGTAGATATCCTGCAAAACAAATCTGGAATGATGGTTATTATTCATTAAGAAATGACGCAAGAAACATTTCTGAATGGTATAATATCTAACTTTAAAAACTAAATAATTTAAAGGATTCAAGACAAAATCTTGAATCCTTTTATTTAAATATTTCTAAAATAAAAATAATATTTATCTTTTGTTGCAAAAATATGTTTTTTTTTTTTTTTTGCTACAATGTTAATGTATGAATGCGTTTTCATAAAGGAGGAACAAAAATGAAAAAAATTTATGAGGAGCCTATTTTGGAGATAATAGCTATTGCTTCTGATATTTTAACCGCTAGCGGCAATGAAGGCGATATTAATTTTCCTAATGACTTCGAAATGAAGGGAATGGATATGTAAAATGAAGAAAGTAATAATTAGTTTTATTTTCTTATTTACATTTATCTTTTTTGCATCTGCTTTAGCACCAGTAAAAGCTGATGTTCAAACAACACCAGATTTACAAGTATTAGGCGCTCAAGTTAGAACTACCGGTAATCCCGGTATTAGATTTGCGATAAAATTTGAAAGTGACACCTTAACACCCACAGCATATGGTGCAGTTGCAGCCAATGGTGTTGCAAACATATCTGAAGATTTTGTTATTGGTGGAAAAGTGAATGGCTTTAATACTACTTCTACAACAGTAAATGAAGTTGATGGAGAAGGAATGTATTATATGACAATTGTTAATGTCCCTAATACGGATTATTTAACAGATGTAACAATTAGACCATTTGTAATATGTGATGATGTTTATTATTATGGGTCTAGTGTTGCAACAAGAAGTTTAGGTCAAGTGGTAAACTATGCTGCTAATGATGGCGTAGAAGGCGATATTATTACTGAAGTACAATCAAGCATTAGTTCAGATAAGAAAGCTTATAAAGATGGACTTAATACTGTAATTATTGACTCTGCACTTTATGAAACTAATTATCAAATATTAGCTCAAAGATTTATTGAAGATTGGAATGCTAAATTCAGTACTAATTTATCTACTTCGGCATTTGTATCTGTAGATTATGATAGTCCATTTAAATCTTCAGCAAAATCAGGGGAACAAACTGATTATGCTAATTCTAGATTATATCAATTCTTTGCTGATCCTGTTATGTCAGAAAAATGGGGTTTTGTTTTAACTGGTATTGCTAATGATTTAAATTATAATGGTAATACAACTTATGTAAAACCTCAAGTTCAATTATTACAAGGTGATACTTCAAAATCTAGTAGCTGGTATTTTGGATACCATGTTATTTCTCTAATTCAAAGTTATTTTGCAGGTGTATTTAGTTCAACTGGTTATAACGGCTATAATTTTGCTAATAATCCAGAAAAGAGTTATTTAATCAGTAAGAGAAATAATCATATTTTTGCTGATTTAACTAATGTTCAAACTGGAAAAGTTGGGGATAGTATTATTTTACCATCAGAATTAGAAAAAGAATATTATACTAATTTTAAATGGGGAACATATAATCCTAATTCAGAATATGTTTTAACTGCTGATAATGTTCAATTATTACCAAGTTGGTCACCTGCTGAATATTCAATTACCTATATGGATGGATTAAACGTTCTTAATTTAGCACCAGCATCATATAATATTGAAACTAATAACTTTGAATTACCAACATACGAAAAAGCTGGTTATGTGTTTGAAGGTTGGTATGAAAATGCAGAATTCACTGGTAGTACTGTTGAAAGTATTGCGAAAGGATCTCATGGTAATAAAGTATTCTACGCAAAAATGGAAAAAACCGATTTTGTTGATGTAAATACTACATTTAATACTAATGGCGGTATGTGGGAAGCAAATGAAATTATTCATAATAATGTAGCTACTACATCTTTAATCGCAACAAGATATAATACTTATGATTCTCCTGGTAATGAAATTGCTTTTATTATAAGAGGACAAAATGGATTACCAAGATGGTGGCAATTTGTTGTTCTTGAATTTACTGCATCTCCTAATGTTTATAAGATTTTAGGTAAAGCTAACGGAAGTACAGCTTTACCAGATCAATATGATGCCGTAATTTTGTATTATTCTGGTTGTAAATCAGAATATAAATCACAAATGGATTCTATTTATAATGGTAGTAATACTGGTAGTTATATAGTTTTAGATAATGTTCCAGCTACTAACGGATCTGGAAAAGAAGTTGAAATAAAATTATATTCACCAAGTGTTGTAACTGCTAATATAAATAAAGTAAACACCATTGTTGAAGAATTACCAACTCCACATCGTACAGGTTATACATTTAATGGTTGGTTAAATGGTTTAGATAGTCAAGTGTATACAGAATTCCCTGGCTATTATTCAAATCCTGGTGATATTATATATACTGCTCAATGGTCTCCAATTCAATATAGCATAACTTATATGGATGAAGATACACCAATTAATTTAGCACCTTCATCTTACAATATTGAAACAGAAACATTTAATTTACCAAATTATAGTAAAGCAGGCTTTATTTTCAAAGGCTGGTATGATAATTCAGAATTTACTGGTTCAAGCTACACTAGTATTTTATTAGGAACAGTTGGAAATAAAGTATTATATGCTAAAATGGCTCCTGAAGGATTTACAGTTACTTTAGATTTTAATGGTGGTAACACTAAATATGCTTCATATGATGCAGTAACAACTGACTATTTAACTGATTATAATGCTTATGCAGGTAAATCTTATTCTAAAGAAACATATTCTGCAATCGGTGCTTGGGATGAAATTGGAACATGTACAAACTTCTTCTATAATCAATTAGATAAATGGGGTTGGTTAGTTGATTTCTTTGCTATAAATGCTTCATCAGCTAATAAACCTGCATATAAAGTATTTAAAAATTATAGTACACAATCCGAATTGAAAGATGCAAATGGAAATTATATTTATGAAATTGCATATGAACCAAGAGGCTGGGTTGGCGGTATTTTATGGGATAAAAATGCAAACTTCAATACAAGTGATTGGTCTCAACCTTCAAGACAAGCTTTAGCGCTTTCATATTTATCATCAATTGAACAAACAGTATTTGATGGAAATCTAGATACAGTTAATATTACTGATTTAATTGGTTCTAACATTTATAAAGAAGGTTATACATTTGGTGGTTGGTATGATAATCCTGAATTTACTGGCTCGGCAGTAACTTCTGCATCAAGTGATGTAACACTATACGCTAAATGGATTGAAAATTGAACTGCTAGTGATAGAATAAATTTAACTATTTCTGAATTAAATAATGCATTTGATTCTGTCACTATAATCAATAGTAATTTAAGTTTACCAACATATAATGATATATATGGCACATCTATTGAATGGACAACAAGTGATAGTAATGTAATTACTAATACTGGTGTGATTAATTCTAATTTATATGTCAATACTACCGTAACTCTATATGCTACAGTATCATATTTAGATAGTAGTGATAGTACTGATTATGAATTGACAGTTAAAGCCCATTATAAACAATTAAATGCGCCTTTAGCTTCAAGTTATATATATACTAATTATTCTAGTGTTAATGAGAATTATTTCAATACCATGGATATTATTAATTGTGCCTTTACAATTGCTAACGCAAGTGCAACCTTAACTGGAACAAATTTCTTTAATAATGTTACAAATTATATTATTGATTCTGCTCATGCTAAAGGATGTTATGTAATATTAAGTATTGCTCCTGAATCTGAATGGACAACCTTTGCTAATCCAGATAATAATTTAGTAGAAACACTTGCTAATAATATTGTTAATGCCATCAATACATATCACTTTGATGGTGTTGATATTGACTGGGAATATCCTAAGAGTGGTCAATATACTTGGTTTACTAATTTAGTACAAATAGTTAATCAAAAAGTAAAAGCTAATAATCCACATCATTTAGTTACTGCCGCTATTGGTGGAGGAATGTGGCAACCAGCTTATTATGATTTAAATAATTCAATAGAATATTTAGATTATATCAATGTAATGTGTTATGATATGATTCAATCAGGTGGTAGTTATCAAAATGGTCTATATCGTACAACTACATTTGATAATAATGAATTTAGTGTTGGTAGAACTTATACAACATCATGCTCAATAGAAGAAACAGTAAATATTTTTAAAAATACATATAATATTAGTTCAAATAAATTAATTATTGGCGTGCCTTTCTATGCGGTAAGACAATCTAGAACTTATACTGATGGTGTATGGTCTAGTTGGGCAAAAGCGGGAACTAATAATTATGCAACAATCAAAGCGTTAATGTCTAATCCAGATTATGCATATCATTTTGATAATAATTCGAAAGTACCATATATTGTTAAAAATGATGGAACAGAATTCTATTCCTTTGATGATCCAACATCACTTGGATATAAATGTCAATATATCATTGATAATAATTTAGGTGGTATTATGAATTGGCAAAATGGTTCTGATACAACTGGAGATTTAGTTAATGCGATAAAAGTTGGATTGAATAAGTAAGGGCTCTATTTATAAAAAAGGTGTTATTGGATAAATAGCACCTTTTGTTTTATAATGTTTTAGTTGACAAAATAGCATTTTTATTGTAAAATAAAATGTATAATTAACACAAAAGGAGAAACTAAATGAAAAAATTTTCGTTATTTTTAGTCATTTTAACATTTCTTTTTACAGTCATTTTAACAAGCTGTAATGGTGTAGCCATCAATAATGATGAAACTGCTCCAACAAAAGATGATGTTAGAGAACCTGAAAACAATTATAAAGTAACATATGTTGTTGATGGTCATGTAGAATTAGTTGATCAATTTACTAAAGCAAAAGGATACACACTTCCTGAATTAAAATTCCATAGTCAAGATATTTCATTATATTACTATGTATTTACTGATGGTTCAAGAATCTATGTTGATGAATATAATCTAGAAGAGATCTTAAAAGCTAATGTAGAAGTTACTTTCTATGCAGAAACAGCCATGTTCAATAATGCTACAGTAGTAGATGTTAAGATTAATAATCATCTTGCTAAAGTGACATATATGAATGCTGATGGTGAATTATATGTAAATGTTGAATATGATGGTGAAAATGCTGGTTTCGGTATGACACCTGAATATTATTATGTATTCAGCAATGGTAACATTACTCGTTTTAGCGATGAAGCATTACCTTTAAGAAATTTATTAAGTCCAGTTGTTTCAGCATTAAGTAATTTATTACCACATGTTGAAGAAACAGAAGAACCAATCGACTTAGGTGAAGATGATCCTATTGATTTAGGTGAAGATGACCCA
>CAMODB010000003.1 GCA_946611195.1 uncultured Bacillota bacterium | reverse complement strand
TTATGTAGGTAATAATGAACGATTAAAACAATTAAAAAATGATAAAGATGAATTAGATAAAAAAGGAAATAAAAAAATTATTCCTTTGTTCAAACAATTATTTTTAAATAAAACAATCTATGTTTATGGATATTTTCCAATTGATCAAGAATTAAATAATTTATTAGCTTTATTAAATGTAAAAGCTAATTATTTATCTGATGATAATAATTATTTAGCTAATAAATGTTGTTATAATTATCTAGATATGGAAGCGGAATTAATTGAGGCTTTTAATTATATCTATGATTTATTAGCTAAAGGTGTTGATTTAAATAAAATCTATTTATATAATTTAGATCCTAGTTATGAAAATATGTTTCAAAGATTTGCTTATTATACTAAATTAGTTGTTGAATTTCCAAATCATAATCAGCTAGCTAAAACAAAAATTTATTTAGATTTTATTAAATTATTTCAAGAAAATGATTTAAGTATTGATGAATGTTTTAATAAAATTGTTCAATCAAATATCGATAATAATAATCTTGGTTTATTGATTTCTTTATTAACCAAAATAAAACCGGTTATAGAAAATAATAACCTTATGAAGGAAGAAGTAATAGAACTTTTAAATTATGATGCGGGTAAAATAAAATTAAAGAATATACATTATGAAAAATCTCTTAAATTTATTAATTATCATCATTATTTAAAAGATGATGAATATTGTTTAATTCTTGGCTTTAATCTATATAATTATCCTAAGAGTCGTCAAGATAGTGATTTTTATACGGATTTAGAAAAAGTAGAACTAGGTCTTAATACTTCTGTTAATCAAAACAGGATGGAAAAAGAAGGAATAGAAAATTTCTTAAAGAAGAATAAAAATGTTTATATTTCTTGTTTACAATTTCATCATGGAGAGAAATGTTTCCCTAGTCCTATTTTAGATAATCTTAATATTAAAGTTATTGATAAAGAAGTCAGCAATAATCGTGTTGGTTATAATAATACATTAATAGAATTAGCTGCCAAATATGATTTAAAAAGAAAATATAATATTGATTCAGTAGAATTAAATACTTTTACTAAAGAAGAAATTGGTTATCAAGAATTTGATTATCGTTATAAAAAAATAAATAATTATCAATATGATGAAAAAAATGAATTATCATATTCGAGCCTTGATAATTATTATTCTTGTCCATTTAAATATTATTTATGTAATGTTTTAAGAATTGATTCTTTTGAAGATACCTTTATGACGACTTATGGAAAAGTTGCTCATGATTATCTAGAAGCCCAAAGAAATGGCATTCAAAAGGACTTTAGCGATTATGAAAATAAATTTTTAAATGCGAAAGAAAGAACTTTAGCTTATAATTTATTTAATCAATTAAAAGAAGTTGTTTTAATAAATGATTCCTTTATTACTAATAGTTGTTTTAAAGAAGTCGAAGCAGAAAAAAGATTTAAATGTGTTTTATCCCATGATAATGATCAAATAATACTCGTTGGTCAGCTTGATAAAATACAGTTTAATAATGTTGATAATGAAGTAATTATTGTCGATTATAAAACTTATGATTTAACATTTAGAGAAGAATTAGTTAAATATGGTATGTCTTTACAATTACCAATCTATTCTTTATTACTTAAAAAAGGGTATTATAATTCGCTAAATGGTACTAATGATAAAAAAATTGCTGGTTTATATATTCAACAAGTATGTTTAAATCCCAATAATCCCAAAAATCTTGATTATCGATTACGTGGTTATAGTTTAAAAGATTCTATTTATCATTTAGATCCGGATTTGAAGAATAATGATAAATCTATTTATTTAAAAAATGTTAATTTTGTAAATAAACATTCTGGTTTTTCGAAAAACAGTTTAGTGTGTGATGATGCTTTCTTTACAAAAATAAGTGATATTGCGGAAGAAAAAATCATTGAAGCATATGGTAAAATAAAAAATGGTGAATTTGATATTCGACCATTAGAAATTGATAATGAATTAAAATGTAAATATTGTAAACATCAAGATATTTGTTTTGTGAAAAATGATGCTTATCAAATAATCAAATCAAAAGATATTAAAAATGATGATGAAAAAGTAGGTGATTCTAATGAGTGAAACTAAGCTTAATTTAACAGTTTTCACTGATGAACAAAGAGAAGCTATTACTTGTCATTGTAAAATTGATAAATTTGGTGATAATTTACATGATGGTCCTACCAATATTTTAGTTTCAGCAGGAGCTGGTAGTGGAAAAACGGAAGTTTTAGCGCATCGTGTAGCTTATTTTATTGAACAAAATGAAGATGTTACGCTTGATAATATTTTAGTTCTAACCTTTACAGAAGATGCAGCGAAGGAAATGAAAAAAAGAATTCGCGAATTACTAGCTAAAATTGGCAGTCAAGAAGTTAATTTAATAGAAGCATCACATATTTCTACTTTTGATTCTTATGCGTTATTTTTAGTAAAAAAATATCATTATTTATTCAATTTATCTAGTAATCTATCAATTATTGATAATTCGGTGATAGAAATTATTAAAAGACAATATGTAAATGAAATTCTCGATTCTTATTATGAAAATCAAGATCTAGATTTTATTCAATTAGTCGAAAAAACTTGTTATAAAAATGATGATCTATTAATTAAATTAATTTTAAAATTATATGCTAATGCTAATTTGGAAAGTAACCCTACTAAATATTTAAAGGAATATTGTTCGACATTTGAGAAGAGTGATTATCTAGATTATTTAAATGATTCATTATTAAAGATATTAAATGATAAAAGAGAGAAATTAAAAAAATTAGTTTATCTTTTACCAGAAACATTAGTTAAGGATCCAAATGCGGAAAATAAAAAGACTAAAATTAGTTTTCAAGAATATTATGTAAAAGTAGTTAATGATTTATTAAAATTATCAACTTTAGAAGATTATAAAAATTATAATTATTCTATTGAATTTTTAAGACTCCCTAGTAATCATGATGATTACAAAATAATTAATGAACAATTTAAAGATGTTTATCGTAGTATTATAAATTTAATAAATAATTATAATGATAATTATTTTAATGAAGAAACCAAAAAAAATAAGAAATATTTGCAATTATTAGTAGATATTTGTTTAAAATTAGATGAAAAAGTTAGAAATTATAAACAAAAATATCAAGTATTTGAATTCTTTGATATTCAAAATAAGGCTATTGAATTATTAAAAACTCATAAAAATGTTCGTGAAGATATTCGCAATAATTTAAAAATGATCTTTATAGATGAATATCAAGATACTTCCATTCTTCAGGAAGAATTTATTAACCTTATTGCCAATAATAATGTCTTTGTTGTAGGCGATGTTAAACAATCAATTTATCGTTTTAGAGATACAACTTGTAAATTCTTTATCGATAAATACCAAAAATATCAAAATAATGATGGTGGTTATTTAATTGATTTAACAGATAATTTCCGTAGTAGAAAAGAAATCGTAGCCGGCTTTAATAATCTCTTCTCGACATTAATGACTTTAGAATATGGAGATGCTGATTATCGAAATAATCATATTGTAAGAGCTGGTAATGATAAATACAATCTTTATAATAATCAAAAACAAAATTATGAAATAGAATTATATAATTATGATGCATCTGACAAGAAAAAGGATGAATGTGTTGATATTGAAGCAAAAATTATTGCGGAAGACATCATTGATAAGATGAATAATCATTATCAAGTTTATGATAAAAATCTTGAAGGTTTAAGAGATGTTAAATATAGTGATTTTTGTTTAATTTTAGACCGTGGTTCTAGTTTTGAAACTTATGGACGCATCTTTAATGATTATCAAATACCATTATTGATTACTAAGAATGAAGATATTATTGATAATGATTTAACTAGAGTACTTAAGAATTTAGTTCATTTACTCAAATTGATGGAAAATGATAATGTTGATGATCCTTATTTTAAAAGATGTTTTACTAGTATTGCAAGATCATTCTTATTTTCTTTAAATGATAATGAAATTTATGAAATTTTTCAAAATGATTCATTTATGGATAGTACTATCTATAAAAAATTAAAAGAATTATTAATTAAATATCAAAATGAAACTACATTTGAAAAATTAAAGAAGATTATTTATGATTTACATGTTCATGAAAAATTAATTAAGATTGGTGATATTGATAAAAATATTAAATATCTTGATAAATTTATTGATTTATTTGAGAATATGAGTTTAATTGATTATGATTATGATCAATTTATTGATTATTTAAATAATGTTAATGAATATGGTTTAAAAATTGAACTTAAAGCTTTAAAAACTGATTTAGATAGTGTCCAAATTATGAATATTCATAAATCGAAAGGTTTAGGCTTTAAAATTTGTTATTTTGCGGGATACAAAACCAATTTTAATCGTTCTGATTATCAAGCATCGAAAAGAATATCTAAGAAGAATGGTTTAATAATGGTTGAAGATAAAGAAGTAAATTTAATCAATGAAATTGATAAATATAATGAGCGAAGAGAAGATGTATCAGAAAAAATACGTTTATTTTATGTTTCTTTAACTAGAACGCTAGAAAAAATAATTATTGTTCATGGCTGTGATAAAGATAAAGATAAACCTATCTTTAATTTAATTGACGCAAATAATTTTGATGATTTCTTGTCTTACGCCATAAACGAAGGTGTTAACCTTAAACAAACTGTAAAAGGTGTTTTAAATTTAAAAAATAATTATCAAAGAAAAGTAGTTAATAAAAAGCAAGAAAAATTAAATATTCGGGAATTTGAAATTGATAAAAAAGTAATTGAAATTGAAAAAGCTAGTAAGAATTTAAAAATTGATGCTAATCCTAAATTATTAGAATTAGGAACAAATCTTCATTTAATGTTTGAAGTAGTTGATTTTAATAATCCTGATTATAATAATATCGATAAAAAATATCATTATTATTTAAATAGATTCTTAAATTGGGATGTTATAAAAAATGATTTAGATGGTATAATTTATAAAGAATATGAATTCTATGATATTGATGAAAATATCCGTGGTATTATCGACTTAATGATTGTGAAGGATGAATATATTGATATCATTGATTATAAAACAAAAAATATCGAAGGTATTGAATATGAAAATCAATTAAATACTTATCGAAAATATATTAAGAAAATCTTTAAAAAGAAAGTTAGATGTTATCTATATTCAATCGTTGATGGAAATGTAAAAGAGGTAATAGAAAATGAATAGTTATGTAGAAAGAGTATTAGAAAATTTAAAAAATAAATATGGGAATGAAAAAGAATTTTTACAAGCAAGTGAAGAAATATTAGTTAGTTTATCTCCTTATGTCGATAAACATCCAGAATTAGAAAAAAATGGAATTTTAGAGCGTTTTGTCGTACCTGAACGTATTATTATGTTTCGTGTGGCGTGGGTAAATGATAAAAATGAAGTAGAAGTTAATAATGGTTATCGTGTTCAATTCTCATCTGCTATTGGCCCTTATAAAGGTGGTCTTCGTTTCCATAAAAGTGTAAATCTTTCGATTATTAAATTCCTCGCTTTAGAACAAATCTTAAAGAATAGCCTTACAACCTTACCTATGGGTGGTGGTAAAGGTGGTTGTGATTTTGATCCTAAAGGTCGCAGTGATATGGAAATTATGCGTTTCTGTCAAGCTTTCATGACTGAACTTTGTAAACATATTGGGCAATTTACTGATGTACCAGCTGGCGATATTGGGGTAGGTGCGCGAGAAATTGGTTATTTATATGGTCAATATAAGCGTATTCGTAACGAATCAGTAGGTGTTTTAACCGGTAAAAAACTATCATTTGGTGGTTCATTGGTTAGAACTGAAGCTACGGGATATGGTTTATGTTATTTCACTTTAGAAGCTTTAAAGACTTATAAAAAGACTGATTTTAAGAATAAACGTGTTATTATTTCGGGATCAGGTAATGTTGCGGTATACGCATGTGAAAAAGCTCAACAATTAGGAGCGCATGTTGTCGCAATGTCGGATTCTGATGGCTGTGTTTATGATGAAAATGGTATTGATTTAGCATTGATTAAAGAAATCAAAGAAATTAAACGTGGTCGTATTAAAGAATATGCGGAAAGAAAGCATTGTGTTTATTATGATAAACCAGCTGATATTTGGCAAATTAAATGTGATATAGCTCTTCCTTGTGCTACGCAAAATGAAATTGATTTAAATTCGGCAATCTCGCTAGTTAATAATGGTTGTTTCATGGTTTGTGAAGGAGCTAATATGCCAACAGATAAAGAAGCAACAGCATATTTACTTAAAAATAAAGTTATTTTTGGTCCTGGTAAAGCTGCCAATGCTGGTGGTGTTGCGACAAGCGGACTTGAAATGAGTCAAAATAGTTTAAGATTAAGCTGGAGTTTTGAAGAAGTTGATAAGAAATTACAAGATATTATGGTGGGAATTTTCCATAATATTTATGATGTAGCTAAAAATGAACTCGGCAATGAATATGATTTAGTATCCGGTGCTAATATTGCAGGATTCAAAAAAGTTGCTGATGCGATGTTAAGTCAAGGAATAATGTAAAAAATATTATTTAATATTTGGAATAAAATTCTATATTTTAGTATAATAAAATATAGAAAAGAACTAAGGTGAAACTGATGAAAAAAATATTATTAATTTTAATTTTAATATTTATTATTTCCACAACTAGTTGTAGTTTTAAACAACTATTTTGTAAACATGATTATCAATTAACAGAAGAAATTGATTCCACATGTAACAGTAAAGGACATAAAGATTATACATGTTCGAAATGTGGTAAAACTAAAGAAGAAATTATTCTTAAAAAAGATCATAATTATGTTGTAACAGAAGAAGTTGCGGCAACATGTACTAAAAATGGAACTGTGGTTAAAACCTGTCAAAATTGTGGTGATAAAACGACCACTATTATTGATAAATTACCACATGATTTTAGTGAATTATTGAGCATTGTTCCTGCTGATTGTACGAATAGTGAACAAAAAATCTATAAATGCCATAATTGTGATGAACAACATATTGAACATGTTGGTAGTCCTTTAGGTCATAAATTTGGTTCTTATTCAGTTAAAGAAGAAGCAACAGATACCAAAGATGGTATCTTAGTAAGAACTTGTGAAATATGTGGCGCAGTTGAAGAAACCATTATTCCTAGTAATAATTATATTGATCTAAGTGCTATCAAATATGATTATCGTGGTGAAGATTATAATTATAATATCGATACGAAAGAAGAAATGGCAGTCTTATTTAATTCTGCTATTCTACATAATGCGCAAAAGATTAAGGTTACTGCAAAATTTGATACCACTGATATTTTAGATTATTTAGGTGAACATTATAATATTGGTTTATCATATCGGGTAAAAGCTTCAATTGCATTTAACCAAATTACTTTCACATTAGAATATGGCACTTTAAATCCAACAGTATCTGCTTCCAAAGATAATCAATATCGTCAATATGATTCTTTAAATTTAACATATAAGATTGCTGAAGAAGATAAGAGAAGTAGTGATTTTGATAATTTTAAGATTAATTCTTCCTCTTTATCACTAGATAATGTTAAAACATCATTCCAATTATTTTATGCATTAGAACGTTTCGCAAAACCTAATTGTGTTGTAGGTTCGAAAGCTTATTATCTATATGAAAATATGAAAACAGTATTGCGTAATATTATTAGCGATAAGATGAATGATGTTGAAAAATTAAGAGCTATTTATGAATACATCGTTATGAATGTTTGTTATGATAAAGCTCTATATTCTTTAATCAATTCGATGTCTAATTCGGATGTTTATAAAGGATTTAGATTAGAAGGTGTATTTGAAGATAAACGAGCTGTTTGTGAAGGTATAAGTCAAGCTGTTGCCTGTTTATGTAATATCGAAGGTATCAGATGTGTTCAAGAAATAGGTCATCCAACTTCTAATCCACATGGAGTTGGTCATGCATGGAATAAAGTATATGTTAATGGTAGTTGGTATATTTTAGATGCTACTAGTGGTGGTACTATTATTGGTAGTGGTGATGATGCTTATGAAGTATTAACTTATAATTATTTCTTGATTTCGACTGAGACTTATAAAGATAAATATACAGGTGAAAATTTTGAATATATAATTTGTATTAAAGATTATAATATTTATGATGAAATGTATTATACTTTACATGGTGTTCAAAAGAGTTTCTATGTTGATAATTTTGAAGAATTAGTAAATGTAATGAGTTATTTTGAATTGAATAAGACGAAGTATTCAACTCTGGAAATTAAATTCAATTATAAAGTAGACTCAATTTCTTCAGAAGTATCACGTGGCTTTACCCAAGTAGGTCATGTTGGTCCATTTAATTATATAGAAGGAGATAATACTGTACTTTTAGTAAATGATTAAAAAAATGATGAAAAAAATATTTATTTTATTAGTTGTTTTGGGAGTTTTATTTGTTGGAAGTTGTAAAAAAAATGAAAATGGTAATGGTAATGATAATCCACCAGTAGTCGACCCTGATAAAAAAGAACCGGATGTTGAACCAGAACCAGAACATGTTTGTGTCGATTTTGTTTGGGTATTTGAAGAAGGTACTAAATGTAATACGGTTGGCGAACGTTATTATAAATGTGTAGAATGTGGCAAAATTGCTTTTACGGAAAGAGCAAGAAGAGAACATGATTTATATTATGTAGTAGTAGAACCTACTTGTGAAGAAGATGGAAGTACAACAACTTTATGTCATAATTGTGATTATTCTTATACAGTAAAAGAAGCGGCTACGGGACATCAACATTGTCATTATGTTATTGATTTAGAAGCGACAGCTACAGAAACGGGACGTCGTCATAAAGAATGTGATGATTGTGGTGCTACTTTCCAATCTGTTGATTATGCTGCTAATGGCTTTTCTGAACATGGTAAATTAAGCGTTGAAGGAACTAATTTAATCGATGAACATGGCGAAAAATTCCAATTAGTTGGTATTAGTACCCATGGAATTCAATGGGCTATTCCCTATTATGATTATGATGTTATTGATGAATTACATAATACTTTTGGTATCAATGTTTTAAGATTAGCCTTATATACAGCTGAAGGTGGTTATTGTGATCCAAGTACTACGGAAACTAAAAGAAAATTCTTTTATGATTTAGTATGTAAAGCGGTAGATATTTGTACAAGTCTTGATATGTATGTTATTGTAGATTGGCATATGCTAGGAGCTGATGATCCATCCCAAGGTAATCCTTTATATTATAAAGATGAAGCAATTGAATTCTTCTCAAAATTTACTGAACAATATAAAGATCGTGAAAATATTTTATATGAAATTATGAATGAACCTTGTGGATCAACTACTTGGGCACAATGTAAATATTATGCGGAATTAGTTATTCCCGAAATTAGAAAGAATACTGATGCGGTTGTCTTAGTTGGTAATCCCAAATGGTCAGCTGATTTAGTCAGTGTTGAAAGAAATCCTTTAGTAGGTTTTTCCAATATTATGTATACATATCACTTCTATGCTAATGGATCATTCAATGTTTCCGCAATAACAAGAGCCGTCAAGGCCGGTTTACCAGTCTTTGTTTCCGAACATGGTGGTATGGTTTCTGATGGTGATGGGGAATTAGATCTTAATTCAACATTGGCTTGGTATCGAGTATTAGAAGAAAATAATATAAGTTATGTAGCTTGGAATTTATCGAATACTAAAGGTAGTGCTTCAATGATGAAACATGGTAGTACTGATTATACAAACTTTAAAGATTCGAATTTAAAAGAATGGGGAATTTGGTATAAAAATTGGGTAAGAAAGAAATTTGGTTTACCTTTAGACTAGGAGGAAGAAATGATTAATAAAAAGGTATTAGAATTATTAGTAAATCAATATAACAAAGAACTATATTCAGCATATTTATATGTTGAATTTAGTAATTATTTAGAAGGATTATCTTTAAGTGGTTTTGCTCATTGGTATACAGAACAAGCTAAAGAAGAAGTAGAACATGCCGAAAAAATCCGTAAATATATTTTTGATAATGGTGAAAAATTATCTTTAGAACAAATTGATAAACCAGTTGTTGATTTTAAAAATGTTCGTGATGTTTTAACAGCTGGACTTAAACATGAAGAATATGTTACTAGCTTAATCAATAAAATTTATGAAGTAGCTCTTGAAGTTAAAGAATTCAAAACTGTAGAATTTTTAGGTTGGTTTGTTAAAGAACAAGTTGAAGAAGAAAAGAATGCTAATGAATTAATTACTAAATTTGATTTATCAGGTTGTGATAAATCTAACCATAGCTTATATTCATTAGATAAGGAATTGGCTAATCGTGCTTAAAATAACAGAAAATATTTATAATATCGGTTGTGATGATAAAACAATAGAATTATTTGAAGCCCAATATCCTGTTCAAGGAATGCGTTATAATTCTTATCTAATTATGGATGAAAAAATAGCCGTTCTTGATACCATGGAATATTCTTATGGCGAAGAATGGCTAAAAAATATTAAAAATATTCTTGGCGATAAGAAAATTGATTATTTAGTTGTTCATCATATGGAACCTGATCATTCAGCTTCTTTAAGATTATTTTTAGATAATTATCCAGATACAATTGTTGTATCTAATTTAAAAGCCTTCCAAATGATGGAAAATTTCTTTGATAAAAATATAATTAAAGAAGATAAAAAATTAATAGTTAGTGAAAATTCTATACTTGATTTAGGAAAACATCATTTAATCTTTAAACTTGCGCCTATGGTTCATTGGCCAGAAGTAATGATGAGTTATGAAGAAAAAGAAGGAATCTTATTTTCTGCTGATGCTTTTGGTAAATTTGGCATTTATGATGAAAATAGTCCATGGCTTGATGAAGCTCGTCGTTATTATATCGGTATTGTTGGTAAATATGGTGTTCAAGTTCAAAACACTTTAAAAAAAGTAACTGATTTAAAAATCAATTACCTTTGTAGCTTACATGGTGAAGTATTAAAAGATGAAAAATTACAATTAGCTTTAAATTATTATCATCTTTGGTCAAGTTATCAAATAGAAGAACATGGTGTATTAATTGCTTATACATCAATTTATAATCATACGAAAAAAGCTTGTGAAAAATTAGCTAAAGAATTAGAAAAAAATAATGTTAAATATGAAATATTAGATTTAACTAGAATTGATTTAAGTGTTGCGGTAAGCTTAGCATTTAAATATTCAACACTAATTTTAGCTTCAACTACTTATAATATGGAATTATTCCCTAAGATGAAAGAATTTATTGATCATTTAGTGGAAAGAAATTATCAAAATCGTAATGTAGGTATTATTGAAAATGGTTCATGGGCACCAGCTGTAATTAAAAATATCAAATTAATGTTTGAAAAAAGTAAAGCAATTAATTATTTAAGTGAAGTAAGTATTAAATCAAGTCTAAATGAAACTTCAATGGTAATGCTAAATAATTTAATTAAGGAAATAATAAAAATAGAGAAAGGAGAATAGAATGAAATACGTTTGTCAAATTTGTGGATACGTTTATGATGAAGAATTAGGAGATCCAGAACATGGCATTGCACCGGGAACAAAATTTGAAGATTTACCAGAAGATTTTGAATGCCCATTATGCGGTGTCGGCAAAGAAAATTTTGAAGCTGAATAGGAGGAATTAAAATGGAACCAAAATTTTATATTTGTAAGAAATGTGGTAAAATGGTCGCAATGGTAAAACCATCTCGTTGTGATACATTTTGTTGTGGCCAAGAAATGGTAGAAATCGTACCTAACGCCAGTGATGGTGCTAAAGAAAAACACGTTCCTGTTTTTGAAGTAAAAGGCAATGTTGTTAATGTTACGGTTGGCGAAGTTGCTCATCCAATGCAAGATGTTCATTATATTGAATGGATTATGCTTGAAACTAAAAATGGTAATCAAAGAGTTACTTTAAAACCTGGTGATGAACCAAAAGCTAGTTTTGCATTAGTTGATGGTGATGAAGTGATTGCTGTTTACGCATATTGTAATTTACATTCACTTTTTGTTAAAAAAGCTTAATTGAATAAAATAAAAAATGGTTATTCAAACTTGAGTGTTTGAGTAACCATTTTTATAATCTTTCATTTAATTTTTTTATTGCGTTAAACGTTTCTTCGCTTAAATCATGTTCAACTTTACAAGCATCTTGCAGAGCTATTTTTTCATTTACACCCATTTTTTCAAAGAAAGTCGATAATATTTTATGTCTTTCATAGATTTTAGTTGCAATATTTAAGCCTTTAGGTGTTAAAACTAAATAACCATTGCTTTCTACTTCAATATAGTCATCTTCTTTAAGGTTCTTTACAGCTCTAGAAATACTAGCTTTTGAATAGCCCATATCTATGGCGATATCGATACTCCGAACATGGCCATTTTTTTCTTGTAACATTAAAATTCTTTCTAAATAATCTTCTGCTGATTCATGAATATTCATAATTGTTACCTCTAATATTATTATATCATAATTCTTTTCTTTTTTGTCTTAATAATACTTTTAAATTGTTAAAACGCTTTCATTATTTTTGTAATTGTGTTATAATATGGTGTAAATATAAATTAAAAGAGGAGTAAGAAATGCGTAAGTTTTTAATTATATTAACATTATTTTTAGCTATTTTTACCTTTAGTTGTAAAAAGAAGAATAGCTTAAGTTTTAATTTGAATGAAAAAGAAGTTACTATGCAAGTAGGCGATAATTATGAATTCAAATACAATTTAGAAGGGGTTGATGCACCTACTTTTAAATATGAAATTGATGCTAATGACATTATCGAAATTAATGCAAATAAATTCATTGCTTTAAGAGCTGGTGAAGTAAATGTTAAAATAAAAATAGATGGTACTGATTTAATGGATACCTTAAAAATTAAAGTAGTAGAAAAACCTTATTTAGGAGCAACAGCTACGACAACTACTTTAAATATTGGTGAAAAAGCTAATATTAGTGTTACTAAAGTAAATATTGAAGGTCCTGTTAGTTATAAATCACAAAGTCCGAAAGTTGCTAGTGTAACAAGTGATGGTGTAGTTGAGGGTTTAAGTACCGGTACATGTATTATTGAAATTACTTGTGGGGAATTAAGCACTACAATTAGTTTTAGTGTATCATTAGAAGCACCAAAAGAAATCAAAATTGAAAGTAATAGCTTAAAAATAGTATTTAATACAAATGCTCTTATTTCTTATAGTATTGATGGTGATGATTTAGTTGATAAACGAGTAAGTTTTACTTCTAGTGATCCTAATATTGCGACAGTAGATGAATCTGGTAATGTTTATGGGGTAAGTGATGGTAAATGTCAAATTACAATTCAATCATTAGCTGATGCTAATATTAAACAAGTAATTGATGTCGATGTTGTTTTACCTAATCCAACAGCTATCGTTGTCTTAAATGAAATTAAAGAATTAGAAGTTAGAAAGACTTATCAATTAGAAATTGGTTATCAACCAGAAATTGCTTTACAAGGTGTTACTTTTAAGAGTGGTAATACTAAATATGCAACGGTTGATGAAAATGGTTTAATAACAGCAATTGCAAAAGGTAAGATTACAATTACGATTGCATCAATCGCTGATCCTAATGTTAAATATCAAATGGTTCTTTCTATTCTTGCTCCACAACCAGCAGAAATTGTTTGTGAAACAGTTTCTAGTATGAAAGTAGGAGAAGAATTTGCTTTAAATGCTACTATTCTTCCTGAAGATGCTGATCAAAAAGTAACTTATTCAGTATCTAATCCTAGTGTTTTAAAACTTGAAGATAATAAATTAGTGGCTGTTGGTGAAGGTAAATGTAAAGTTACTGTTACCGCAACAGCTAATAATTTAAAGAAAGAATTTGATGTCGATGTTTCTTTACCAGAACCAGAAGAAATTGTAGTAGATAATGAAGTAAAATTAGAAGTAGGTGCTACATCAAAATTACCTTGTACAATTAATCCTATTCATGCTAATCAAACAGTATTATTATCTAGTGACAAAGATTCAGTTGTTAAAGTAGTTGATGGTAAACTGCAAGCTGTTTCCAAAGGTGAAGCTAATGTAACAGTTAAGAGTTATAATGAAAAATTAACAAAGACAATAAAAGTAATTGTTGAAGATGGTGAAGATCCAGAAATCATGATGAAAGAAGGATATAAGAAAGATGCAAATGTATCCCAATTTGCAACCTTTGATCCTCTTGAAGGCGTAACTGCTCATGATGAACATTCTGGTAATCTTGATGATAAAATTATTGTTAAAGGCAGTGTAGATACAGCTAAAAAAGGTAGTTATGAATTAATATATGAAGTAGTTGATGATAGTGGTAGGAAAGCAACATTAACTAGAACAATTAAAGTTATTTGGAATAATGTAACTAGCTTTATTGGTCATGGTGGTTCTTATTATGGTATTATGAATAGTGAAGAAGCCATTCGTAATGCCCTTGTAAAACTTGATTACCAAGCTGTAGAAGTTGACCTTGCTCAAACAAGCGATGGTGTCTTTGTTTTAAGTCATGATGCTAAATTTGGTGATTACACTATTGCGTCAACTCCTTGGTCAACATTAAAAGATGTTGAAGTTACGCAATCTCGTAATGCTGGTTTACCTGGTCAATATAATTTAATTGAAAAATCATCTTATACAAGTAAATTATGTACCTTAACTACAGCTCTAAATCTATGTAAAGAATATGGTGCTAAATTAGTTATTGAATTAAAGAGTAGTAATGGTATTTCTAATTCTGATCAATCAAGAATGCCTGCTTTAATGTCTGAAATTGAAAGTTTAGGTATGCTAGATCAAGTTATCTTCTTAGGTTCTAACTATAATTGCTTAATCTGGGTTAAACAACATGGTTATGAAGATATTGAATGTCAATATCTAGTTAATTCTATTGAAAGTGAAACTGCTCTTCAAAGATGTATTGATTATGATTTAACTATTAGTACTAATGTTACTTATGGTGGTTCTAATAGTGATGAATGGATTAAGAAATATAAAGATAATGGTATTATGATTTCAACTTGGACGTTTACTCAATATTCAACTCCTGAAGATGTTCAAGTATGGATTGATAAAGGTGTTGATTATGTAACATGTGACTGGGTTCCTATGACAATGTTAAAACATTATGTAAAAGCAGAAGATCCAGCTGAAAAACATCATGTAACCTTTGTTGATTATGATGATACTGTTCTTAAAGAAGTAGATGTTGTTGATGGCAAACCAGCTAAACAACCAGCTGCTCCATCTCGTGGTGAAGGCTATACATTTACTGGTTGGGATCAAGATATAAGTAGTATTAAGACTGATTTAGTTGTAAAAGCTACATATAAATTAACAGAATATAAGATTGCTTATATGGAAAATAATAATATAATTAAACCATCTAAGTGGGATACAAAAGAAGATTTTGTTACTGAATTCTATACAGATTTATTTAATTATGTTAAAAATAATGTTGATATCTTATCAACTGTTAAATTCGCTAATGGTACTTATACCGTAACAGGACCTACGCAAACTGCTACTTTTACGGATGTTGAATCATTAAAAGCAGTTGGTGTATATGAATTTGAACAAACTTTAGGTGCTCTTTTCTATAAACCTCTTGAATCGAGAAATGCTGATGGCAGTGCTAATATTGTTATTGATGAACATTATTTCTTAAATTCTAGTGCTTATCATGATAAATATCTTGCAATGGATCAATATTTCTTAAGTGTTATGAATACAGCTTATACTAGTTATAGTAAATTATATAAACCAGCAAGTAATAACCGTGTTCAAATTACATTCCGTTTCCATCAATGGGCAACTAAAGGAACTAATATTCCTGCCTTTGATAATTATCCACAAAAATATGAAATTACAAAACTTGATATTGATATTACGATGCCAAGTGTAGTAACTTATACAATTGAAGATGAAATTAGTTTATTACCACCAACTTCTAATGGTAATTTTGGTGGATGGTATGCTAACGCAACATGTACAGGAGATCCTATTACGAAGATTGCTAAAGGTTCAACTGGCGATATTGTATTATACGCTAAGTGGATTCTTGATTAATTAAATAATAAGTGTTTAGTATTAATTATACTAAACACTTTTCTTATATTCAAAAAGACTTCAAAAGATGTTGTAATTTGATATAATATATTATAGATTTTATAGAATTGGTGGTATCTTTATGCAAAGATATTTTATTAATAATACTAAATATGAAATAAATAAACCATCTCTTTATTTATTTGATAAAGAAATTCTCCATCATATAACAAATGTAATGCGAATGAGAGAAGGTAATTTAATCTATTTATGTGATGAAAAAATTACTTATTTAGTTTCTTTAACAAAAATAGAAAAAGAAATGATTGAAGTAGAAATTAAAGAAGAAATAAAAGAAGATAAAAATTTACCTTTTGAAGTCTGTTTAGCTCAAGGCTTAGTCAGAAAAGAAAAAATGGAACTCGTTATTGATGGTGTTTGTGAAATGGGAGCTACTTCCTATCTTGGTGTAGATATGGAAAGAAGTCTCATTCATTTAGATAAAATCAATAAAGATAAAAATGAAAGATTAAATAAAATAAGTAAAGAAGCTAGTGAACAATCCCATCGTAATCAAATTATGAAGGTCCTTCCTTTTGTTTCTTTTAAAGATTTCCTAAAATTTAGTAAAGAATTTGATTTATGTCTTTTTGCGTATGAAAAAACCAAAGAAGATTTAAGTTTAAAAGAGATTTTAAGAACAAAACAATATCATAAAGTTCTCATTCTTATTGGCCCAGAAGGGGGAATAAGTGAAAAAGAAGTACAAGTACTTAAAGATAATAATTTCTATCCTATTGGTTTGGGTAAAAGGATTTTAAGAACGCAAATGGCTTGTTTTGCGGCTATGTCCTATCTAGCTTATGAATGGGGTGATACGGATGTTTAGTTTTAGTATTTTAACCCTTGGCTGTAAAGTAAATAGTTATGAATCAGAAGCTTTGATTAATGAACTAAAAAAAGCTGGTTATCTTTATAAACCTTTTAATGAAAAATGTGATATTTATATTATTAATACTTGTACCGTTACTTCGACATCCGATCAAAAATCACGTCAAATGATTAGAAGTGCAAAAAGAAAGAATCCCGATTCTTTGGTTGTCGCAATGGGTTGTTTTACCCAACTTAATCCTAGTGTTGCTGCTAATTTAGCTGATATTGTTGTTGGTAGTAATAATAAATTACAAATTGTATCTTTAATTAAATCATATTTGGAAAATAAAAGACAAATAACTTTAATTTCTGATGTTTTAAATAAACCAAAATATGAAGAAATGAAAATCAATAGACTCAACACCCACACTAGAGGCTTTATTAAGATTCAAGATGGTTGTGAAAATTATTGTTCTTATTGTGCTATTCCTTATTCAAGAGGTAAAATAAGAAGTCGTAATGCGGATAATATTATTTTAGAAATTAATGAATTAGTAAATAGTGGTGTCAAAGAAATTATCATTAGTGGTATTAATACTGGTACTTATGGTCAAGATTTAGAGAATATGAATTTAGCTAAATTGATTGAAAGAATTATGAAGGAAACAACTTTATATCGTTTAAGATTATCTAGTATTGAATTAAAAGAAATAACTGATGAATTAATTGATACAATCTATAAATATAAGGAAAGAATAGCTCATCATTTCCATATTCCTTTACAAGGTGGTAGCGATACAGTTTTACAAAGAATGCATCGTAAATATAACACCAATGAATATTATGAAACAATTTTAAAATTAAGAAATAAATTTGGTGATGTAGCTTTAACAACTGATGTTCTAGCTGGTTTTGTCGGGGAAACTGAAGAAGAATTTAATGAATTATGTTCTTTTATTAAAAAAGTAGGCTTTTATGAAATGCATATTTTCCCTTATTCCAGAAGAAAAGGAACGGAAGCTGATGAAATGAGTGGTCATCTCGATGAAAAAATAAAAAATATTCGCTGCCATGAATTATTAAAGATTGCGGAAGAATTAAAGATAGAATATCTTAATCGACAAATTGGAAAAACCTTTAAAGTAATTGTCGAAAATAAAAAGAATGATTTTTATCATGGACATACTACTAATTATTTAGATTTGTATTTTAATGGTAAAGAACTAAAAGAAAATGATCTTATTGATGTAGAAGTTATTGAATATAAAGATGGAATAGTCTTTGGAAAGGTGGTAAATCATGAGTAGTTTTAAAGATTTTCGTTTAAAACCATATTTGTATGACGCGTTAAATGAATTACATTTTACATCACCTACCCCAGTTCAGAAAGAAGTTTTGCCGAAAGCTATTAAGCTTAATAATTTGATGGTAGAATCTGCCACCGGTAGTGGCAAAACTCATGCTTTCTTAATTCCTATTTTTCAAAATTTAGAAGAAAATAATCCTAATTGTCAAGCAGTAATTATTTCACCAACTCGAGAATTAAGTGAACAATTATATGCATGTGCCATGCAAATAAGTAAATTTAGTCCTAAACCGATTTCTATTTATAAAGCTTATGGCGGGCTTGATAGACTTAACGAATTAAATAAAATTGAAAAATTAAAACCGCAAATTGTTATTGGAACAATTGGTCGTTTACATGATTTAGTAATTAATGAAAATATTTTAAAAATTCATGATGCTAAAATGGTAATAATTGATGAAGCTGATATGATTTTTGAACAAAGAGAATTAGAAGAAGTAGATCATTTAATGGCTAAATTTGTTTCTTTCCCTTCATTTTTAATCTTTTCAGCTACAATGTCTAACGGATTAAAGACATTTTTATCGCGATATTTTACTAATATTGAAACAATTAGTCTAAAAGAAAAGAATTTAACGAAAACTAATATTGAACATTTAATGTTGCAATGTAAAGCAAGAGATAAAGAAGAAGTGTTATTAGATTTACTTAAAATTATTAATCCTTATCTTTGTATAATATTTGCAAACAAAAAAGAAGATGTTGATCATTTAGCAATGGTTTTAGCGCAAAATGGATATAAGGTAGGAAAACTTCATGCGGATATGGAATCGCGTGAACGTATGCAAATGATAAAAAGAATTCGTAATCTAGAATATCCTATCTTTGTAGCAAGTGATATAGCAGCAAGAGGTATCGATATTGATGGTGTAAGTCATGTAATTAATTTTGATTTGCCAAAAGATATTGAATTCTATATTCATCGAACTGGTCGGACTGCCCGTTTTGATCGAACAGGTCAAGCATATACTTTATATAGTTATGATGATGACGAATATATTAAGAAATTAAGAGAAAAAGGCTTAATTGTTAAATTTGTTAAAATTGTTGATAATTCCTTAGTGCAAACTAAGATGGAAAAACCAGTTAAAAAAACAACTAGTGTCATGAAACAAATTGAAATTGATGCCCATATGAAAGTAAGAGTACCAAAAAAAGTTAAACCTGGTTATAAAAAGAAAAGAATGGAAGAAATCAATAAAAAGATTCGTCAAGAAAGAAAACAACATATTAAAGATATTTATAAAAATCGGGCTAAAAAACAACGTGAAGAAGATTTTGAATAAATTAAAAACTGCTGAATTAATTATTCAGCAGTTTGTTTTATTAATGATAGAATTTCTTTTTTTAATTCAGATACTAATTCATCTTCTTTACATTTTTTTATAATTTCACCTTTTTTAAAGATTAAACCAACCCCATCACCACCAGCAATACCTAGATCAGCTTCTCTAGCTTCGCCTGGACCATTTACAACACACCCCATTATCGCAACTTTAATATTGGAATTAAGGGTTTGTAAGAATGAATCGATTTCATCGACTACTTTTACCATATCATATTTAGTTCTACCACAGGTTGGACAACAAATAAGTGTAGGTTTAGTATATAAATTATGCATAGAAAGTATTTCTTTAACGGTAGGTATTTCTTTACAAGGGTCACCATTTAAACTTACGCGAATTGTATCGCCAATTTGTTCATTTAATAAGGTACCAAGACAATAACTAGAACGAATTGAACCAGAAAGAAGAGTTCCGGATTCCGTTAAACCGATATGAATAGGATACGGAAATTTTTGATCAAGAAGTCTATTTACTTCTAAGGTTGTTTCGATATCAGTAGCTTTAATACTTAAGACAAGACTTGTAAAACCAAAGGATTCTATTAATTTTACTTTTCTTTCCATGGATTCGATTAAGGCAAGACTTGTCACATGACCATATTTTTGTAGTAAATCTTTTTCTAATGAACCACTATTGATACCTATACGAATAGGAATTTGATATTCTTTAGCTTTATCAATGACTTTTTTAACATTTTCATCGCTACCGATATTACCGGGATTGATTCTAATTTTATCAGCACCACTTTCGATAGCGGCGATTGCTAAACGATAATCAAAATGAATATCGGCAACAAGGGGAATATGAATTCCTTTCTTTATTTCTTTGATTGCGGTTGCATCTTCCATATCTAAACAAGCAACACGAATGATTTCACAACCTAATTTTTCTAATTTTAGTATTTGTTCGATAGTTTTTTTAATATCTTTTGTTGGCGTATTAGTCATTGATTGGATAGCTATTTTATGATTACCACCAATTAAGACATTACCAAGTTTAATTATTTTTTTATTTCGCATATTTTATTCCTTTATAAAAAAACTCTAAATAAATTATTTAGAGTTTCTTGGCTTTCTGGCAGGTTTAACAGTAGTAGAAGCTACGACTTTTTTACCTGATGGATTATTGATAGTTTTACGATCATAAACCCTAACAATTTGAATAATCTTATTACCTTGATCATCGTAGGAAATAACTTTACGTTTCTTTGCTTTTCTTTGTGGCGAACGAATATGACCTTTTCTTAAGAAATTATAAATTGTACTTCTTGAAGCTAAAATACCATATTCTTCTTCACAAATACGTGCAAATTCCGAAAAGTTTGTACCACGATAACTACGACGATATAGTTTACATACAAAGATACCAACTTCTTCATCATAAGTATTATATGGTTTATAATTTCGATTTTTATGAATAACTCCTTCTTGACCTTCATTTAAAACTTGACGTTTTAAGTTTCTTACTTGACGAGTTGTAATTCCTAATTTTTCTGCTGCTTGGGTACCATTTATTTCCCCTTGAATCAATTTAGTAATTACACGTAGTTTTTTCTTTTCAGTCTTCGATAATTTACGGGGTTTTTCGTTTAAGGTAAATTCATCAAGATTTACCGCATCATTTGCTAAAGGCTTTTTTTCCATATTATGCCTCCTTTATTTATCGATTGTACAAAGATTATAACACAATAAAATAGAATTTTCAAATGAAATGATAGGAAAAAATTACATAATAAAATATATAAATTTTATTAGTTATTGCTAACTATAAAATATAATAATTATTTCTTGCAAGAATCGAAAAAATATTGTATAATAATAAAGTATAGTTGGTGATTATATGTTAAATATCCTTTATGAAGATAATCAAATCATTGTTGTTTATAAAGAAAGAGGTATTCTTTCCCAAGAAGATAAAACTGGTGATTTGGATTTATTAACGATGGTTAAAGAATATATTAAAATTAAATATCAAAAACCTGGTAATGTTTATTTAGGCCTTGTGCACCGTTTAGATCGTAATACAAGTGGCATAATGGTTTTCGCAAGAACATCAAAAGCGGCTAAAAGATTAAATGAACAAATTATTAATCATGAATTTAAGAAGAAGTATCTAGCAATCGTTGATGGAATTTGTGATAAAAAAGGTGAATATCAAGATAAAATTTATAAAAATGAAAAAGAATTAAAAGCTTATATACAAGATAATGGTAAAGTTGCCTGTCTTAAATACCAATTAATTGATATTTACAATAATACTTCTTTAGTAGAAATTGAATTAATAACTGGTCGTTATCATCAAATAAGAGCGCAATTCGCTTATCATAATCATCCTTTAATTGGCGATTCATTATATGGTAATAATGTTAAAAAACCTTATTTTCTCGATGCTTATTATTTAGCTTTTAATCATCCGGTTAGTAAAGAGAAAATGGAATTTAAATTAATTCCTTTTGATAAATTAACTAATTATCATTTTGATTTATAAGATATGCCCCCATAGTTTAATGGATAAAATCCAAGATTCCGATTCTTGTGCTGTAGGTTCGATTCCTACTGGGGGTGCCATATCAAAATAAATGAGGAGGTAGAATTTGAATACTAATGTCGATTTAACTAATGTAATACTTAAAACACCTCGTTTAGTTTTAAGAATGTTTAAAGAAGAAGATCTATATGATTTTAATGAATATGCTTCTGTCGATGGTGTTGGTCAAATGGCTGGCTGGCTTCCTCATAAATCAATAACTGAGAGTAAAGAAATATTAGATCGTTTTATAACTGGAAAAAAGACTTTTGCGGTATGTTATCAAAATAAAGTAATTGGTAGTTTAGGAATAGAAAAATATAATGAAGAAAAACATCCGGAATTTAATTCTTTATCCGGACGTAGTCTTGGCTTTGTTTTAGCTAAACCATATTGGGGATTAGGATTAATGCCCGAAGCAGTTAAAGCAGTTATTGATTATTGTTTTAAAACTTTAAAAATGGATTTTCTTTTATGTGCCCATTTTGATTATAATAAACAAAGTGCTCGTGTTCAAAAAAAATGTGGTTTTCATTATTACAAAACTGGAATCCGTGATGATGGTGTTAAACTTATTATAAATATTATAAAGAAAGAAGATTATTGGAAATGAAATTAAGAATTCCTTATTTAGTTACTATTTTTGTATTTATTGTTTTATTTATTTTAGGATCATTTTTTGATTATAATTTAAGTAATAGTATTGCGTCTAGCACCAATATTTTTGCGTTAAGTGTTTCTGTTATTGGGGTTTTACCTTGTTATTTTGTTGTTTCCATTATGGCTGGTGCTTGGTTAAGTTATACAATTGATAAAAATAATAAATTATGGTTAAGAATATTAGGGGCTATTTTGTGTTTAGTTAATTTAGCAATTAGTTTCTTCTACAGTGGCCGTGAATTTTTTGGTGTTAATGGTTTTGATAATTCAAAATATATTTGGTTAGGTTATTTATTTGTTGCACCATTATGGATTGGTTGCTGTTGGTTTGGGACTTATCTTGTTAAGAAATTAGAAATTAAACATTTATGGTTCAAATTATTGATTATTACATTAGCGTTAATAGTGGCTATTTTGATAGGTATTAATGTCATAAAAGGTATTGTTCAACGTCCTCGTTTCCGTTTTGTATCTCGGGAAGGTATTGATTTCTATCCTTGGTATAAGATTTGTGATCCAAATACATATTCTACACTTTCTACTTTTGCGAAAGAAGAATTTAAATCTTTCCCATCTGGACATATGAGTAGTGCTTGTGTTTTACCAGCTGTATGTTTATTATTCCCTCTAATTAGTGATAAATTAACTAAATGGCAATTACCATTCTTTATTGGTAGTATGGCTTATGCCTTACTTGTTGGTTTTGCAAGAATCTTAGCAGGGGCTCATTATTTATCTGATGTTAGTATGGGCGCTCTAATTACGTTTGCCTTTATGGGTATTGCTTATTTAATCTTAAAGAAATTTGAGGCTAAAAATAATGAACAAGCAAACTAAAGAAAGAATTTTAAAATTCATTTCTGATCGTGATTGGGATCAATTTCATAGTCCAGCTAATTTAGCTAAATCCATTAATATTGAAGCTGCCGAATTATTAGAATGCTTTCAATGGGATGAAGATAATTATGATCTTGAACAAGTAAAAGAAGAATTAGCTGATGTCATGATTTATTGTTATGATTTAGTTCATAAATTAGATTTAGATGAGGATGAAATTATCAATAAAAAGATTGATAAAAATGAAATTAAATATCCTATTTCTAAAGCAAAAGGTAGAAATACCAAATATAATAAATTATAATTATGAAATTAATATGTGTTATTGATACGGAAACCAACTATTATAATGAATTAATGTCTTTAGGGGCCGTAATTCTTAAAAGTGATAATTACGAAATCATCGATAAGAGATATTATGTTATTCAACCAGCAGCTAGTTTACCTTCGATGTTTGGTTATGTTTTGTATCTCGATGGTGTAAGAGTGAGTTTAGAAGAAAAAAGAGATATAATTATTAATGAATTTATCAAATTCTTAAATGATTATGAAGTAGTAGATTTATTTGCCTATAATGCGTTATTTGATCAAGGCATCTTAAGTGAATTAAAGAATTATAATTGGTATGATATCATGCAAGTAGCAGCTTATAGACAATATAATAATGCTATTCCTTATACATATGAATGTTATAAAACAGGTAGATTAAAAAAGAATTATGGGGTACAACCTATATATCAAATGTTATCAGGTGATTATTCTTATATAGAAAAACATAATGCGTTAACGGATGCTATCGATGAAAGTATGATAATGAAAATGCTGGAATGTGATATTAGTGTCTATAAAAAAATAGAAAGTTGAGTTAATATGAAATATAACGTAAAAAATTATGAATCTTTGTTATCTTTACAAGAAACGGAGATTGCGATTAAATTAGTAAAAGATACTTTTGAAAGGAAATTAGCTTCTAAATTAGATTTACTTCGTGTATCCGCTCCCTTATTTGTTGATCCAAATACTGGTCTTAATGATAATTTAACAGGAGTAGAAAAAGCAGTTGATTTTATTCTTCAAGATGGTAAAAAAAGACTAGAGATTGTTCAATCTCTAGCTAAATGGAAAAGATATGCCTTAAAAAAATATGATATTGCCGTTCATAAAGGTCTTTATACGGATATGAATGCGATAAGACCATTTGAAGAACTAGATAATATTCATTCTTGTTATGTTGACCAATGGGACTGGGAAAAAGTCATTAAAAAAGAAGACCGTAATATCAATTATTTAAAAGAAACCGTTCGTTTAATTTATGAAGCTCTTCTTGAAACGGAAGAAATTGTTAGTAAACATTATCCAAAGTTAAATCAAGATTTACCAAAAGAAATTACTTTTATAACTTCAGAAGAATTAGAAGAACAATATCCTAATTTAAGTAGAAAAGAAAGAGAAAATGCGATTTGTAAAAAACATAAAGCTGTTTTTTTAATTGGTATTGGTAATAAATTAAAAGATGGTGAACCACATGATAGTAGGGCTGCCGATTATGATGATTGGTCATTAAATGGGGATTTATTATTATGGTATGAACCACTTAATATTGGTCTTGAATTATCTAGTATGGGCATTAGAGTAAATAAAGATAGTTTAATTAAACAATTAGACGAAAAGAAAGAAAATTATAAATTAGAATTCATGTATCATAAACAAATCTTAAATGATGAACTACCGTTAACTATTGGTGGAGGAATTGGTCAATCAAGAATCTGTCTTTATATGTTAAAGAAAGTTCATATTGGTGAAGTTCAAGCTTCCTTCTGGAATGAAGATTATTTAGAAGAATTAAAGAAAGAAAATATTCATTTATTATAAGATGATTAGAAAAAGTAGAAAAGAAGATTTGAATCGAATTACTGAACTTTTACATTATGTAGAGGATATTCATCACAAGTTACGTCCTGATATTTTTATTTTAGGTGGTATTAAATATAATAAAGATGAATTAAAAGAAAAATTAGATAAAGCGAGTTCCATCTTTGTTAAAACAATTGATAACAATGTTGTTGCCTATATATTTTTAGAAATAAGATTTGGTATCAGTTTTAATAAAGAAATTAAATATCTGTATATTGATGATCTCTGTGTTGATAAAAAATTTCAGAATAAGGGGATTGGTCAAGAATTAGTTGAATTCGCCAAAAGATTTGCGGAAGAAAATAATTGCCATCAAATTCTTCTTAATGTTTGGGAAAATAATCCGGCTTATGAATTTTATAAGAAAATGGGATTTAGGGAACAAAGAAGAATATTAGAACTAAAATTATAGGAAATAATTAGTAAATAAAAATGAGAAATATTTTTTAATATTTCTCATTATTTTTTTATTTTTGTTCCATTCTTTCCGGACTAGATACACCAATTAAATTTAAAGATTCTTTAAGAACAATTCTTACCGCATTAAGAAGAGTAAGTTTTTCATTTGTTGCATCAACATCGTCAGTTAAGACTTTTTCATCATTATAATAAGCATGTAAATCACTAGCTAATTCATAAATATAATGTGGTAATTTATGAACTAATCTTTTTACCGCAATTTCTTCAATAAGAGTTGGGAATTTTAATAATTTTAAAATAATACTCTTAGCTTTATTCTTATCTAAATGATCAAAAGAAGAACATAATTTAAATTCTTTTCCTAAGCTTTGATATTTTTCAAAGATTCCACAAATTCTAGCATGTGCATATTGGACATAATAAACAGGATTTTCATTAGTTCTTTGTTTCATTAAAGCTAAATCAAGATCCATATGAGTAGATAAAGCTTTGTCAACATAGAAATATCTTAATGGATCACTACCAACATCTTCAATTAAATCAATTAAAGTAATAGCTTTACCACTACGTTTACTCATTTTAATTTCGATACCATTTTCCACAACTCTAACCATTTGTAAGATTTCGACATCGATTAGATTAGAATCGCCACCAACCATTTCTACTGCCGCTTTAAGACGGTCGATATAACCATGGTGATCAGCACCTAAAATATCAATTAAATGGCTATAACCACGACTTAATTTATTAGCGTGATAAGCAATATCAGGTAATAGATAAGTATAAGAACCATCACTCTTAATAATTACACGGTCTTTTTCGTCATTATAATTAGATGTTTTAAGCCATAAAGCGCCATCTTTAGTATAAGTATAACCTTTTTCTTTTAATAAATTTAAGACTTTTTCAACTTGTTTAGTTTGATATAAACTAGTTTCGGAAAACCAAGTATCAAATTCAACATTGAAACTTTTTAAATCTTTCTTTAAATTATTAAGTAATTTTTCGGTACCAAATTGACGGAAAAGAGCTAAATCAAAATTATTTAAATATTTATCTTGGTATAAATCTTTAAATTGTTTAGCTACTTCAATTATTTCTTTACCATGATAACCATCTTCTGGAATTTCATAATCGAGGCCATATAATTCTTTATAACGTTCATAAACACTTTTTGCCATATTAGTAATTTGATTACCTGCATCATTGACATAATGTTCACGATTTACTTTATAACCTACTTTTTTCATGATTCTTGCAAGAGAATCACCATAGGCTGCGCCACGACCATGACCGACATGTAAAAAGCCAGTTGGATTAGCGGAAACGTATTCTAAACAAATAGATTCTGCATTATGTTTATTTGAAGAACCAAAAGAAGAACCTTCACGATTGATGATATTAACAATATCCATTAGATAATCAATATCAAGAGTCATATTAATAAAACCAGGAGAAGCAATTTCAAAATTTGTTAAATGCATTTGTTTTAAATTGACTCTTTCTTTGATTTCACTCGCAATCATCATTGGACTTTTATGAGCTACTTTGGCAAGTTTCATAGCAACATTAGTTGCATAATCACCAAAAGAAGCATCTTTAGGGTTTTCTAAGATAATATCTTGAATTTTAAAATCATCAGTTACATAATTTAATTCAACTAAAGCTTTATATATTTCATTTCTTATTTCATTTTCAATTTTATTTAGCATATTTTTTACTCATATAATCCTTTAATTGTTCTTTTTTATCGACTCTTTCCCAAGGAAGATCTACATCTGTACGTCCAAAATGACCATAAGAAGCAGTTTGTTTATAAATTGGTCTTCTTAAATCAAGAGTTTTAATAATACCAGAAGGTGTTAAATCAAAATTATTTTGAATTAAATCAACTAATTGTTCATTTGTATAAACACTATCGGCATCAACAAAGATGGATGTTGGTTCAGCAACACCTATTGCATAAGATACTTGGATAAGAATGTTTTTAGCAAGACCAGCCGCAACAATATTTTTGGCGATATAACGAGTCATATAAGATGCTGAACGATCGACTTTAGATGGGTCTTTTCCACTAAAAGAACCGCCTCCGTGAGGAGCATAACCCCCATATGTATCGACAATAATCTTTCTTCCTGTTAGACCACTATCACCTTTTGGACCACCGATTACAAAACGACCAGTTGGATTAACAAAAATCTTTGTATCTTTATCCATTAAATCTTTATCAATAACTTTATTGATAACTTCTTTAATGATGAAATCTCTTAAGACTTTTTGATCAACATTATCAGCATGCTGAGTTGATACGACAACGGAAGTTACTTTTTCTGGTTCGCCTAATTCATTATATTTAACTGATACTTGTGTTTTACCATCAGGACGTAGTTCAATATCAAATTCATTACTTTTTCTTACATCAGCGAGTCTTTTCGCAAGTTTATGGGCAAGCATAATTGGCAAAGGCATTAATTCTTTAGTTTCGTTTGTTGCAAAACCAAACATTAATCCTTGGTCACCGGCACCGGAATCTTTTCCTACACCCATTGCGATATCGGGTGATTGGGAATCTATAGCGACAAGAATGGCTAAATTATCGGCATCAAAGCCAATCTTTCCCCGGTCATAGCCAATTTCTTTAACTGTTTTTCTGACGATCTCTTGAATATCACAATAATGTGTGGTTGAGATTTCCCCCATTACTAGTACTAAACCAGTAGTTGCGATTACTTCACAGGCAACATGGGCATTAGGATCATTAGCTAATATATCATCAAGGATGGCATCTGCAATCTGATCACATACTTTATCTGGATGACCTTCGGTTACTGATTCTGATGTAAAGATACGATTTTTAAAAGTCATAATTGACACCTCCAATTTTCATATATTATAACATATAAGATGATTTTTTTCAATGATTTAGTAAAGATCTTAGCTAGATGTTAGTTTTAAAAAAGATAAATAAAAAATATGATGTCATAATCTTTCTTTCTTGAAATAATCTATAAAATATGTTATAATATATTTAATAATCAATATATAATAATTTAAGATAATTTATTTTAGAATTGAATAGAATTAATTTATAATTATTAATCATTGATAATTATGAAAGTGTGTAGGTATGTCAGAAGTTGAACAAGTTAAGAAAGTTAAAGAAAGTTTAAAAAATCATCCGGATGTTAAAGTTGTTGCGGCAGTAAAGTATTTTGATGTTGACAAAACGAAAGCGCTAATTAATGCAGGTATTAAAGATATTGGTGAAAACCGTAAAGATGCCTTTATGGAAAAATATGAAGCATGCAAAGATATGGGCGTTACATGGCATTATTTTGGCATCATTAAGATTCCACCAAAATTAAATAGTCAATTCATTGATGCGATTGATTATTTACATTCCTTAGATAGTATTGATCTAGCTAATGCGATAAATAAAACTAGAAAAGCAAAAGAACCGCTTAAATGTTTTATTTATGTTAATATTGCCGCTGCTCAACATAAAGCGGGTTTAGATGAAACAAAAGTTATTCCTTTTGTCAAATCTTTAGCTAAATATGAAAAAATCCAAGTTGTTGGTTTAATGACAACTGGTAAAAATACTTTTGATGAAGATTTAATAGCATCATATTTTGAAGCAATGCGTAGTTTACAAAAAGAAGTTCAAGCATTAAATATTCCAAATTGCCCATGTACAGAACTTTCGATGGGTATGAGCAAGGATTATTTGATTGCGGTTGAACATGGAGCTACATTTGTTCGTTTAGGACATATTTTTGCTTAAAGAAAGGAGAACTTGATGAGCATCTTTAAGAAAAAAAGAATTAGTTCAAAAGAGTTTGGTACCTCTTTTGATCGTTTACTCAATTATAATATCACTGAGGATTTAGATATTGATGATCAAATGTTAGAATTGGCTGATTCTGTATTATCTAATTGTCCAATTCTTGTTAATTTTGAAGCTGTTAAAGATGTGAATAAATGTAATCAAGTCTTATCCTTTTTATCAGGTGTTATTTATGCTTGTGGCGGAGAAAGTTATCAAATTGGTAATGAAAGTTATTTAATCGCATCCGATAAAGCTTTTGAGGATGGTTCCCTTCGTCGCTGGGTTGTTGAATTCGGACAAACGAATGAGTGATATTGAAAATCGTTTTAATGATTTTTTACTTCGCTTAAATAATGATGAAATGACTTTAACGAAATTCTTAGATGATAATGAACAAAGAGAAATTAGGAAGGTCTTTAAAGATAAAGCCCATTTTTATGGGGGTTTTGAAGAAAGCGAACGTAAAAGATGTATAATCTTTAATTATGATGTGGAAGAAAGTGATTATGATATTCACGTTATAGCAAGTCGTTATAATGAAAAATATGCTAATATTACACATCGTCATGTCTTAGGAACGATCTATTCCTTAGGCTTAGACCGATCAACATATGGAGATATTATTATTAATGATGGAATAATCTCCATTTTTGTAACTAAAGATGTAATGAATTATTTAATTGAAAATTTAAAAATTATTTTGCATCAACGCGTTAGTTTTAAAGAAGTAGATAAAATAAATAATTTAAAGATAAATTGTAAAACGGTTATTCTAAATGTTGCCTCATTACGATTAGATGCGGTTGTATCTAAAGGTTGTAATATCAGTCGTAGTGAAGCTGTCGATATCATTAATAGTGGAAATGTTAGTGTTAATCATTTAGAAGTTCTTAATACAAGTTATCAAATAAAAGAGAATGATATATTATCAATTCGTCATTTTGGACGGATAGAAATAAAGAGAATAATCGGGTTATCGAAGAAAAATAGAATAAATATCGAGGTTAATATTAAAAAATAATTAGGAGTTTAGTGATGGAAAAAGATTTTAAAGATACGCTTCTTATGCCCCAAACCGAATTTCCAATGCGGGGGAATTTAGGTGTTAATGAACCAAATATCCAAAAAAATTGGGAAGAAGAACAATTATATTTCAAAAGACTAGAAAAGAATAAAGGAAAGAAGGAATTCTATCTTCATGATGGTCCTCCTTATGCAAATGGTAGTATTCATGTTGGTCATGCGTTAAATAAAATTTTAAAAGATTTTATTGTTCGTTATATGAATATGAATGGCTATTATGCTCCTTATCAACCAGGTTGGGATACTCATGGTTTACCTATTGAAACTGCTTTAACAAAAAATAGTAAAATCAATCGTAAAGAAATGAGTGTTGCCGCTTTTAGAAGTCTTTGTGAAGAATATGCCTTAAAACAAGTAGAACTTCAAAAAGCTGGTTTCAAGCGTTTAGGTGTATTAGGAGATTTTGATGATCCATATATTACATTAAAACATGAATATGAAGCTGAACAAATTAGAGTATTTGGTAAGATGGCTGAACGTGGTTTAATTTTTAAAGGATTAAAACCAGTTTATTGGTCGCCATCTTCCGAAACAGCTTTAGCGGAAGCGGAAATAGAATATCAAGATGTTCCCGTTTCCAGTATTTATGTAGCTTTCCCAGTAGAAGATGGTAAAGGAATTTTAGATAAAAATGTGGAATTAGTTATTTGGACAACTACTCCTTGGACTATTCCTGCTAACCTTGCTATATGTGCTGGTCCTAAATTTGAATATAGCGTAGTTAAAGTTAATAACCGTCATTTTTTACTTGCTAGTGCGGCTGTAGAATCTTTCGCAAAATTATGTGAATGGGATGGTTATGAAATTGAAAAGACTGTCGAAGGATCTTTACTTGAAGGTATTACTTATAACCATTTATTGATGAATAGAATTTGTCCAGTAATATTGGGTGATCATGTTACTTTAGATACAGGTACTGGTTTAGTTCATACTGCTCCTGCTCATGGTGATGATGACTTTAATGTTGGTAAATTATATAATCTACCAATTATTGGTGTTCTTGATTCCAAAGGTTGTATGAATAGTGAAGCTAAAGAATTTGAAGGTTTATATTTTGAAGATGCTAATGATAAAGTAATTGAAAGATTAATTGAACTTAACATGATGTTAAAATTAGTTAAGTTTACACATAGCTATCCTCATGATTGGCGGACGAAAAAACCAATTGTCTTTAGAGCTACTCCCCAATGGTTTGCGTCAATCGAACCAATTAAACAAGATATTTTAGAAGCCATTAAAGGTGTTCATTGGGTACCTGAATGGGGTGAAGTAAGATTATCTAACATGATTAAAGATCGTAAAGATTGGTGTATCAGCCGTCAAAGAGTCTGGGGTGTACCAATTCCCGTATTCTATGCGGAAGATGGAACACCAATTCTGGAAAAAGAAACGATTGATCATGTAGCTGATTTATTTGCACAATATGGTTCTAATGTTTGGTTTGAAAGAGAAGCTAAAGATTTATTACCTAAAGGTTATAAACATCCTGGTAGTCCAAATGGTTTATTTACTAAAGAAAATGATATTATGGATGTTTGGTTTGATTCAGGATCAAGTCATCATTGTGCTTTAATGAAGAAATATGGTACTCCATTTAGTGATTTATATCTTGAAGGTAGTGACCAATACCGTGGTTGGTTTAATTCTAGTTTAATCACTAGTGTTGCATTAGAAAATAAAGCTCCATTTAAGACTGTTATTTCCCATGGCTTTACCCTTGATGAAATGGGCAGAAAGATGTCTAAATCATTAGGTAATACAGTTGATCCATTACAAGTATGTAATGAATCAGGAGCAGATATCCTTCGTTTATGGGTTGCTAGTGTTTTCTATCAAGCTGATGTTGCTATAAGCAAGAATTTAATTCGTCAAGTTGGCGATAGTTATCGGAAGATTCGTAATACTTTTAGATTCTTACTTGCTAATGTATTTGATTATGATGATGAAAAGAATAGTGTTCCATATGAAGAATTAGGTTCTGTTGATAAATTTATTCTTTGTAAATTAGATAAGATTGTTAAAGACTGTCATAAAGCTTATGAAGAATATCGTTTTGATGAAGTATATCGTAGTGTTCTTAATTTTATGTCTAATGAATTAAGTTCATTCTATTTAGATTATACGAAAGATATCCTTTATATTGAAGAAGCTAATAATAAAGAAAGAAGAAATATTCAAACTGTCTTCTTTAAATGTATTACTAAACTTGCGACAATCTTAACACCAATTCTTCCTCATACAATGGATGAAGTATATAAATATTTACCAATGAATAATAAAGAAGTATCTATTTATTTATGTGAAATGGCAAAAGAAGAAAATTATCCGGATAGTGAAGATATCTTAGCTAAATTTGATAAATTTATGAATTTTAGATTAGATATTCTAAAAGCCTTAGAAGAAGCTCGTAATCAAAAAATTATTGGTAAGAGTTTAAATGCTAGTGTTTCCTTAGAATTAAAGAGCGATATTATGGCTTTACTTAAAGATTTAAATATTAATTTAGCACAAGTATTTATTGTTTCTAAATTAGTATTTGTCGAAGGCTTAAATGGCGATGAATATCCTTGTGGTAAAATTAAGGTTGAAGCATGTACAGGTTCTACATGTTTAAGATGTTGGCAAATTAAAGATAGTCTAAATCCAGATGGTCTTTGTGAAAGATGTGCTAGAATCGTAAAAAACTATAAATAGAAACGGGGTGAAAAGATGATAATTCATTTTTTTAGAGAAAGGATTAAACCACGAATTGATTTCTTCCAATTAATCGATGGTTATTTTGATGCCTTACCAAATAGTAAAATTACATCTAATGATGATGAAGTAATAATCAGTATGAATATGAAAAATTTTGATTTCAAATATTCTTATTACATTACTAAAAGAAGTAGAGTATCAAGTTTATATCGTCTTAATCCTGATTTTATCAATATTAATTTATTTGTCGACATTCCTTTCTTTATCCCTCAATATATTAGTAGAATTATCTTCAAAGAAATTAGTGATATCTGTGAAAAGTTTGAACTTCAGATTTATTATGATAAATATGATAATATCAGGCCTTTCAATATGTTCGAACTTATTGATTTTTTAGGTAAAGAAAGAATTGAATATCTTGATAATAATCCAGACATTATCACTTATCGAATTCGAATGAATATCTTAAATGATATGTGTAATTATCAAAATCTTCTTGATTTCTTTCCAACATTAATTAAAGAAGAAGTAGTTTGTCAAAAATATACTATTTTAGCTGATCGCCGTAGTGGAGAAGTAAGAAATAGTATTATTTGGAAAGCCGGTACTGCGATGGTTTTCCCACCTCATCTTAATTATATTCAAGTACTTGAACAAGATAATTTAGTAGCCTTAATACCTAAGGAAATGTTCTTTAGATATGCGGAAAAATATATGTATGAAATTAAAGATGAATCAATCAATTTTAAAGTCCTTTATCTAAATGAAAAAGGAGCTAATAAGGTTCATCGTTTAGTTAAAAAGATGAAAAAAGCCATGTTAAGCTTAACCGATTTTACAACAATTAGATTAACTGAATTAATCGAATATTAGAAAGGATAAGAAAAATGAATGTTAATAAATTAATTGATCATACATTATTAAAAGCTTTTGCGACAGAAAGTGAAATTGAAAAACTTTGTAATGAGGCTGTTGAATATAATTTTAAGAGTGTTTGTGTCAATCCTACACATGTAAAATTAGCTAAAAAATTATTAATTGGTTCAGATGTTTTAGTTTGTACAGTAATTGGTTTTCCATTAGGAGCTAATACAAAAGAAATTAAAGCTTTAGAAACAGTTGATGCAGTAAAAAATGGTGCTGATGAAATCGATATGGTAATCAATATTGGTAAAGCTAAAGAACATCAATATGATTATATTGAAGATGAAATTCGTTTAGTTGTTTCATCAAGTGTTGGTAGAGTCGTAAAAGTCATTATTGAAACTTGTTATCTTACTGATGATGAAAAGAAAGAAGTATGTAAAGCTGCTTTAAGAGCAGGTGCTAGTTTCGTTAAAACATCAACTGGTTTTGGTACTGGTGGTGCCACAGTAGAAGATGTTAAATTAATGAGAGAAACTGTTGGTGAAACAATGGGTGTAAAAGCTAGTGGCGGCATTCATTCTTATGAAGAAGTAGAAAAATTAGTTGAAGCTGGTGCTACACGTATTGGCGCTTCAAGTGGAATTAAAATAATGGAAGGAAGTAAAGAAAATGCCTAGACCAACCCCGCATATTCAAGTTGTAGAAGATGGCGTTATTGCGGAAACAGTTTTAATGCCGGGAGATCCCTTAAGAGCAAAAGTTCTTGCGGAAAAATATTTAGATAATCCAGTATGTTTCAATTATATTAGAAATATGTATGGTTATACTGGTACTTATAAAGGTAAGAAGATTACTGTTATGGGTAGTGGAATGGGAATGCCTAGTATTGGTATTTATTCTTATGAATTATTTAAATTCTATGGTGTAAAACGCATTATAAGAATTGGTTCAGCTGGTTCTTATGTTGCTAAATGTAAATTATATGATTTAATTGTTGTGGATAAAGCTTTTAGTGAATCTAATTTTGCTTATGCTCAAAATGGTAGTGAAGATCATATTATTTCTTCAAGTAAGGATTTAACTGATAAAATATTAGAAACTGCTAAAGAAATTAACCAACCAGTTCATTTTGGTGTTGTTCATTCTAGTGATGTATTCTACCGTGAAGGTAAAAGTGTCCATGAATTATATAATGCTGAACATGGTTGTTTAGCTGTAGAAATGGAAGCTTTTGCTTTATTCCATAACGCTAGAGTATTAGGTAAAGAAGCTGCTTGTATTTTAACTATTTCGGATTCATTTGTTGATTCTCGTGCAACTACAGCTCTAGAAAGACAAAACTCTTTTAATAAAATGTTAGAATTAGCTTTAGAAACAGTCATTAAATACTAAATAAATTAAAATTGTTATAAATAAGGTCTTGTTGTGAAAACAAGACCTATTTTTATTAATTATATTATTATTTAATAATAACTAATAATTATTTGTGAAAAATTGATAAAATTAACTTTCCTTTTTTTCTTAACGACATTTGCTTTTTTATTTACTTTATGTAATAATAAGACAGAATTTACTAAGGAGGATGTGATTATGTTAAATTCAGTATATTTAATTGGTCGTTTAGTTGATACCCCAACTTTAAAAACTTATAATGGATCAACAAATTTAACGACTCTTCGATTAGCAGTTAATCGACCTTTTAAGAACAGCGCAGGGGAAAATGAAGCTGATTTCTTTAATATTACTTTTTGGGATATTAACGCGCGTAATACGTGTGATTATTGTCAAAAAGGTGATTTAATTTTAGCTGTTTGTCGTCTCCAAACCCATGTAAGTGATTTACAAGTACAGGTTGGAGGTGAAACAGTTGTTAAAAAAATTAATAATTTAGATATTATTGGTGAAAGAATTGTTTTTTTGAATGTATCAAAAAAGAAGGTTGATAATTATGTCGATGTCAACCAAAATATTGAAGCTGAAGAAAGCGAATAATAAATAACTATTAGTTTTGAAAAATGATAAAAAATATGATATACTTTATTATATAATAAAGGAAAGTATATCATGTTTTTTATTTTGTCTTTAATCCTACCTCTTTTAGGTTTTATTAGTGTACTTATTATTAATATTCTTTTTAAACAACCTTTGTGGCAAATTATTGTCTTACCTATTTGTACTTGGTTGATTATTTTTATTTTGATCTGTGTTGCGATATTAATATCTCTTCATTTCTTAGGTCTTAAATATGCGAAAACAGATGAACCACAAGATAAGAAAAGATGGCGTTTTATGAATGATGTTTCGCGTTTTTCTTGTTTTTGGTTAGGTCTAAAATATCAAATAGTCGGAATTGAAAAAATAAAGAATAATTTACCAATTATTTTCTATTCAAATCATGTTCATTTTACCGATATTATTTTATATGATTTAGTATTTAAAGATTATCCACGTGCTAGTATGTACAAAGAAGAACATAATACTAATCCTATTTTTGGCAAGATGGTGCAAGCCTTAGGGGGAGTTAGTGTAGATAGAAAAGATGATAAAAAAGCCTTAATGAGTATTATCAAAATTATTGATAAAGTAAAACATGGTGTAAATTTTATGATTTATCCGGAAGGTACAAGAACAAAAAATAATATGGTTGGTCCTTATCATCCTGGTAGTTTTAAAATACCTTTAAAAACGAAATCGCAAGTAGTTCTTTGTGCTATTGATTATAATAAACATATCCCCGTTTTTATTCCTTTTATACCCAAAAAAGTATATGTGGAAATCGTGGAATGTTATGAATATGATGATTATAAAGATTTAAATACGATTGAATTTGCAGAAAAGAGTCATGATTTAACGCAAAATGCTATTCTTGCTGCAAGAAAAAAATATCGCTCTTTGGAGGTTAAGAAGAAATGAGAATGGTTGATTTAATTCTTAAGAAAAGAAATGGCGAACATTTAACAGAAGAAGAAATTCATTATATAATTGATGGCTATACTAATAAAAAGATACCAGATTATCAAATTAGTTCTTTTCTAATGGCTGTTTATTTTCAAGGAATGAGTGAAGAAGAACAATTAGCTTTTACTAATGCAATGCTAAATAGTGGAGAAAAAGTAGATTTATCAAAAATAAAAGGTGTAACTTGTGATAAACATTCTACTGGTGGTGTAGGTGATAAAACCAGTTTAGTAGTTATTCCTTTAGCTAGTGCATGCGGTGTTAAAATGGCTAAGATGAGTGGTCGGGGATTAGGTCATACCGGTGGTACTTTAGATAAATTAGAAAGTATACCAGGTTTTAAAATTGAATTATCGGCTGATGAATTCTTTGATCAAGTAAATGCGATTGGTTTATCGATTATTGGTCAAACAGCTAATATAGCACCCGCTGATAAATTATTATATGCTTTAAGAGATGTAACAGGTACTATTGAAAGTATTCCTTTAATTGCATCATCAATTATGTCTAAAAAAATTGCTAGTTGTGCTGATACGATTGTTTTAGATGTTAAAGTTGGCGAAGGGGCCTTTATGAAAGATTTAAAGAGTGCAGAAACTTTAGCAAAAGCAATGGTTAAAATTGGAACTCTAGCAAAAAGAAAAACGGTTGCTACTTTAACGGATATGAGTGAACCCTTAGGGGATGCCGTTGGTAATGCTGTAGAAATAAGAGAAGCTATTGAAACCTTAAAAGGAAATGGACCTAAAGATTTTACAGAATTATGTATTAGCTTTGTTAAAGAAATTTTAGTACTTTGTGGTATTTGTAAAAATGATAGCGAAGCTGAAAAAATGACATTAGAAGCTATTAATAATCGTAGTGGCTTAGAAAAATTTAGACAAATGGTTAAATGGCAACATGGTGATGAAAGAGTTTGTGATGATTATGAATTATTACATATCAGTAAAGTGACAAAACCAGTTATTTATCATGGTGAACCTAAATATGTTGAAAAACTTAACGCCTTAGATATTGGTGAAGCTGCTATGTTATTAGGTGCTGGAAGAGAAACGAAAGAAGAATCAATTGATTTATCAGTTGGTATAGTTTTAAATAAAAAAGTAGGCGATTTAGTTAAAGATAATGATGTCTTAGCTACATTATATACTAATAATAAAAATATTGATTTAGCTAAAGAAAAAGTTATTGAAGCCTATAAATTTAGTGAACAAAAAGTAGAAAGAATAAATAAAATATTAGAAATAGTTAGGTAGAAAATGGTTAATAAGAATTTTTTAAAGAAGTTTTTACATTATATTAGTTTTGATACGCAATCAAATGAAGAAAGTTTAACTTGCCCATCAACCGCTAAACAATTGTTATTAGGTCAAGAATTAGTTAAAGAATTAAAAGAAATGGGTCTAGATAATGCTTTTATTGATGAACATGGTTATGTTTATGCATATTTAGAAGCAAATAACAAAAGTGATGAAGTAATTGGTTTAATTGCTCATATGGATACAAGTGATGAAGCTAGTGGTAAAGATGTTAAGCCACAAATCATCGATTCTTATGATGGTAAGCCAATTATTGTTAATCAAGAATTAGGAATTATTCTTGATCCAAAAGAATTTAATTTATTAAATGAACAAATCGGTCATACTTTAATTACAACTGATGGAACAACGCTACTTGGAGCTGATGATAAGAGTGGGGTTGCTATAATCATGACTTGTGTTGAAGAGATTATAAAAAATAATTTAAAACATTGTGGTCTTATTATAACCTTTACTCCTGATGAAGAAATCGGTCGTGGTGCAGATTTATTTAATATTTCTTATTATGAAAAACATCATTGTCATAAAGCTTATACGATTGATGGCGATATTCCATCACATATTGAATGTGAAAATTTCAATGCCGCATCATGTAAAGTTGTAATTAAAGGAAAATCAATTCATCCTGGTTCTGCTTATCAAAAGATGATTAATAGTCAGATTGTCGCCATGGAATTTTTTAATACTCTTTCTCCTTTATTAAGACCTGAATGTACTAAAGGATATGAAGGATTCAATCATTTAACATCTTTTAATGGTACTGTATCAGAAACAATAATGCATTTTATTATTCGTAATCATGATATGGCTAAATTCAATGAACAAAAGAAGATGTTTTATGATTTACAAAAGAAGATAAATGATAAATATCATAAAGAATTAGTAAAAGTTGAGATAAAAGATAGCTATTATAATATGAAAGAAAAGATTGATTTAGATAAATCAATTCTTAAAAAAGCAGAATTAGCGCTTCTTAGTCAAGGCTTAGATGTTAAATATGTTCCCATTAGAGGAGGAACAGATGGGGCTCGTTTATCATTTATGGGAATCTTATGTCCTAATTTAGGAACGGGTGGTCAAAATTTCCATGGACCATTTGAATATTTAGATGTTGATCTTGCGTCAATAATGGTTGAAGTATTAAAAGAATTGGTTAAAAATTATTAAAAGTTAATGAAGAGTTTAAAAAGTTTAGATAAAATTAATTATAAAAGAAATTTTTCTAAAAAAAGAGGGATATTATGAGTTTTAAAGTTATTTCTGATGGCTCATGTGATTTAACAGAAGAATTAATAGCCAAGAATGATATTGATATCGTACCATTTTATGTCAGCATGGATGGCGAAACTTATTTAAAAGAACGGGATGAAATAGGAATATTAGATTTTTATAAACAAATGGTAGATAATCCTAATATTTATCCGAAAACTTCGATGCCAACAGTTGCTGATTACAAAAAGACTTTTGAAAAATATGCTAAAGTCGGTTTAGATATGATTTGTATTTGTATTACAACTAAATTTAGCGGTTCATATAATTCCGCAATTCTTGCGAAAGAAGAAATTGAAAATGAATATCCCGGAATTAGAGTTGAAGTCATTGATGCTCGTATCAATACTTGTATCCAAGGATTATTGGTTTTAGAAGTTTGTCGTATGAATCAAAATAATTTAAGTCTTGATGAAGCAGTAAAAGAAACCAATCGAATTAAAGAAACAGCGCGTATTTTCTTTACGATTGGTAGTATTGATTATTTAAGACATGGTGGTCGAATTGGTAAATTAAAGGGCTTAATAGCAGCTACTTTTAAAATTAAACCGCTCATTATACTTAAAGAAGGGGAAATCTTCAGTGAAGGGGTTGCTTTTACTAAGAACCAATCTATTGTAAAAGTATATAAGAATTGTGTTAAATTCTTTGAAGAAAATCACCTTAATCCCGATGATTATGCTTTCATCATTGGTACTGGAATAAATCATGAAGATTATGAAAAATTAAAAACAAAATTACAATCTTATTTTACAAAAGCTGATTTTCCTTTTGGCCAAATTGGGGCTACTATAGCAGTTCATACTGGACCTTATCCAATTGGTGTAGGAATAATTAAAAAATATGATGCGTAGACTGAAGGAAACGATGGTTTCCTTTTTTAATTTCTTGTAAAGATTTATTATTTATGATAAAATATAAAAGAAATAAGAGATAAGGACAAGAGAAAAATGAAAAAAATAGCACAATTTGAAAAAGTATCATTCCCTAATTTTGTAGAAAGTTATCTAAAATTCAGTAAAGATACGCCTCTACCAATCATTCAAAAAATATATGATGATATAATTTTACCTAAGAGAGCTACTGTTGGTAGTGCGGGATATGATTTTCATATGATTGATGCCGCAACAATTAAAAGTGGTGAAACTTTACTTATTCCAACTGGTGTAAGATGTAAAATGGAACCAGGATGGGTACTTAAAATTTATCCTCGAAGTTCTTTAGGCTTTAAATATCGAATTCAACTTGATAATACGGTTGGTATTATTGATAGTGATTATTATTATTCCGATAATGAAGGTCATATCTTTATTAAGATAACATGTGATGCTAAAGAAGAAAAAGAAGTATTATTAAAGAAAGGCATGGGTTTTGCACAAGGTATTTTCTTAGAATACGGCATTACTTATGATGATGATACTACAGAAGTCCGTAATGGTGGCTTTGGTAGTACAAATAAACAATAAAATGAAACCTAAATATTTAAATATAATTGATAATAGTGCTTATTTAAGAAATATTTCTTATGTTGATTTAGCTAAACAATATCAAACACCTCTTTATGTCTTCGATGAAATCGAATTAAGAGAAAATATGGATGATTTTTTAACTCATTTTCAAAGTGCTGATTTTTCTTGTCATACTGTTTATGCTTCTAAAGCCTTACTTATTCCTTCAATTGTGAAGATTTGTAAAGAAAAAGGTCTTTATATTGATGCGGTTAGTTTAGGAGATTTATATGTTATTAAAGAAAGTGGCTTTCCAATGAATAAAGTTGTTTTCCATGGTAATAATAAATCAATTGAAGAATTAAAATTTGCGGTTGATAATAAAGTAATAATCGTCGTTGATCATTTAGAAGAATTAATTGATTTAATAAATTATTGTCAGGAAAATAATCAAAAAGCTAAAACCTTATTTCGTGTAAATCCAGGTATTGAAGCTCATACCCATAAATATGTTCAAACTTCCCTTAATACTTCTAAATTTGGTGAATCTATTTATGATAATGAACGCATTAATTTAATCATGAATTGTTATAAAGATAATAAGAATGTTAAATTATTAGGTTTTCATTCCCATATTGGTTCGCAAATATTTGAAGAAGAACCTTTCTTATTAAATGTAAGAAAAATGATGGCTTTTAGTAAACAAGTTGAAAATTTATATCAATATCCTTTAACAACTATTAATTTTGGGGGTGGTTTTGGTATAAAATATTTGGAAACTGATGCTGGTTTGGATGTAAAAAGTCTTTTACCTAAAATGGTAGAATTAGTTAAAACCTTAAATAAACAATTAAATTTAAGAATTAAAGATTTATTTATTGAACCAGGTCGTAGTATTTTAGGTAATAGTTGTGTAACAATTTATAAATGTTGTGATATCAAAGAAAATATCAATCATCATAAATTCTTGTTTGTTGATGGTGGTATGGCTGATAATATTCGTCCAGCTTTATATCAAGCCAAATATAGTGCTGATATAGTTATGAAAATGAATGATGAAAAGAATGAAATATATGATATAGCTGGTAAATGTTGTGAATCTGGTGATATTTTAGCAATTGATTTAAGATTACCTAAACCAGATAAGAATGATTATTTAATGGTTTATAGTACTGGTGCTTATACTTATTCAATGTCTAGCAATTATAATAATATGTTAAAACCAGCGATTGTTTTTGTATCTGATAAACCTAAATTAGTTGTCAGAAGACAAGAATTAAAAGATTTAATGAGTCTATATAAATAAAAAATTTGCATAAATTAAAAAAATTTGTTATACTTTATGCGACAAAAGGAGTAATTCAAATGAACAAAGAAGAAGCTTTAAAAGTTTGGCTTAGAGAATTTGGTGATGTAGATTATTCTCATGATTTTGCGGGAAAGAAAATCAAAAGAGATGATTATATGATTGAAAACCAAGTTGGTTGGGTTGTATCATATGTAATGCCACTTAAAAAAGGTGGAAAAGATAATTATGATAATATGATTATCTTAAATCACATCACAGAACTTGAAAAAGGTGAAAATTACCCAGATTTTGAAGTAGTAGGTGTAAAATACACTATTAAATACGATCAAAGCGAAGATTATTATTATATAGAAAGAGTAATTGATTAATAATGCGTATTATTGCGGGAAAATATCGCGGTACTAAACTTTATACATTAGAAGGATTAGCTACGCGACCTACTCTTGATGCGACTAAAGAAGCTATTTTTAATTCTTTAGGTTCTTATATTCCTGGTTTTATCACTTTGGATTTATTTGGTGGAAGTGGGGCTTTATCACTCGAAGCCATTTCAAGAGGTGCTAGTAAAGCATATATAAGTGAATTAAGCATTGATGCGGTTAAAATTATTAAAGCGAATAAGGATAAATTAAAAATAGGTAATGAATTAGAAATTCATCATACTGATTATCAAAATCTTTTATCAAGTATGAAACATCAAAAATTTGATTTAGTATTTATTGATCCCCCATTTCGAATGAAAGTAATTGATGAAATCATTTCATTTTTAATTAAAAATGATATGATTAGTGATGGTGGTTATATTGTCAGTGAATATCCAAAAGAAGATGTTGTTGAAAAAGATTATGATGGTTATCGTATTAAATTATGTAAAGTATATTCAAGTAGTGAAATTCTAATTTTAGAAAGGGAATAAAATGATTATTGCGATATACCCAGGTACATTTGATCCAATTACAAATGGTCATTTAGATATTATTAAAAGAACAAGAAATCTATTTGATAAATTAGTGATTGTTATCAATGATAATATTAATAAAAAAACTCTCTTCAGTGTTGAAGAGAGAAAAGCCTTAATAGAAGAATTAGTAAAAGAATATAATAACGTCGAAGTTTTAGTTACTTCTAAATTAACGGTTAATTTTGCGGAAGAAATTGGTGCCTCTGTTATTGTTCGTGGTTTACGAATGGTATCCGATTTTGAATATGAATTACAAATGTCAACTTTTAATCATATTCTTGATAATAAAATAGAAACTATCTTTGTTATGGCTGATCATAATTATTCTTATTTATCATCATCTAGTGTTAAAGAAATAGCTAAATTTAAAGGCGATGTTTCTTTATTTGTTCCGGAAAATGTTAAAGAAGCTTTAATAAAAAAATATGAATAAAAATAACTCCCAATTTAAAAAATTGGGAGTTTTGTTCTATAAATCTTTTATATAAGCATTTCTTTTTTTATGGAGACGAGCATTAAATGATTTCCATTGATTAATAATTGCTTTATTATCTTCTAAATTAAGATTTGTTTCAGCATATTCAATTTTGGAATTAGTTAACATCTTAAGAACTTGCCAAATAATGGATGTCGCAATTCCTCTTTGTGCATATTCTGGTAAAACACCAATTAAACCTAAATCGATTACTTTTGGATGTTTAATGGTATGTAGTAAGCGAATAATACCAAAAGGTGTTAAATGACCTTTACATTTCTGAACTGCTTTCGCAATAGAAGGGAAGCAAATTCCAAAACATACAACGCGGTCATTTTCATCAACGATTACCGCAACATATTTAATATCGACAATAAGTTTAAAATTTTGAATCATCATTTTTTTCATTCCTTCAGTAAAAGGAACAGTACCATAGATGTTTTCATAAGTTTCATCAAGAATATCAAAGAATTTATCACCATATTTTTTTATGAATTCATTAGTGTTTTTAGTGGTTCCATAATGGAGATGGTATCTTTTAAGCATTAAATTAGATAGTCTTTCTATTCTTGGATCAATTTCATCTGGTAATCTTAATTGTCTTTCTTCCCATCCTACTTCTTTAACAAAACCATAGTTTTCAATTAATGATTGATAATATGGATAATTATATTGTTCTTCAAAAGTTGATAATTCATTAAATCCTTCAACAAGAAGACCTTCACGTTCTAAATCTGAAAAGCCTAAAGGTCCAACTATTTTTGTCATACCTTTATTTTTTGCCCATTCAGAAACTTTATCAAAAAGTTTATTAGCAATTTCTTGATCGTCTATAGCATCGAAACGAGTAAAACGTACTTTTTTTTCATTCCATTTTTTATTACTTTCGTTTTGAATAATGCCTTGAATACGACCAACCATTTTACCATCTAAATAAGCATTATAGAATACTGATTCTGCTTGATCATAATAAACATAATTCTTTTTAAACATTTTCTTTTCATCACTATAGAGTGGTGGAACAAAATAAGGATTATTTTTATATAAAATATTTACCGGAAAATTAATAAAGTCTTTTATTTCTTTTCTCGTTTTTACTTCTCTAATTTCTAACATAATTATCGATGAATTGCGTGAAAGCAAACTCCCATACTATCTGGTCCACAGTGGCTTCCAGCGGTTGGATTAACGATATTTTTGATTACATTGGTGTCTTGACCAAATTGATCTTTAATCATTTTTTCTAATTGATCAGCTAAATCAGGACAATCACAATGACCAATAATAACTGGATAATCTTTTATATGATCTCCTAGTTCTACCATTGAATCGATTAAAGCTTTTAAAGCTGCTTTACGTCCTTTTGCTTTACCAATGGATTTCATAACTCCATCTTGTCCCATATTGATAATTGGTTTGATACCAATCATATTACCAAGAATACCGGAAAAATTACTTACTCGACCACTATGTCTAAAGAAAGTTAGGGTATCCGCAAAGAAATAGGTTGCAACATGTTCAGCTAAATCAGTACCATATGCTACTAATTCTTCAGCTGTAGCACCTTCTTTATATTTTTTAACCATTTCAAGAATAGTGAAAAATGCGTTGATGGTAATACCTTTAGTATCAACTGTATAGAATTTACGTTCGGGATATTTTTCTTTTAATTCTTCAACCGCAATGTTCATTGCGTTAAAAGTACCAGACATTGCTTTTGAAAAATGAATATATAAAATATCATTTCCGGCTTTAAAATCTGGTTCAAAATATTCCATATAAGTTTCCGGACTTAATCCACAAGTTTTAGGTAATGTACCTTCTCTTAAACTTTGATAGAATTTTTTATGTTCAAAAGTTTTCCAAGTTTCATATGGTTTAATTTCAACATCGTTGATAATATAAGGCATACTAATTAATTTTACACCTAATTTTTCTACCAATTCTAATGTGATATCTTCATCACTATCTGTAAATAGTACTAGCATATCATTTCCTCCATTTATATATTACTATTAAATATTATACTACTTTTTATGTATAAAGTCAAATTATAGTTCTTTAGTAATAGCTATTAATTAAGTATATTAAGTGAAAAAAATTGTAATAATTGGTAAAATATAGTATAAAAAGAAAGGTGAGTAAAATGATTAAAATTGTTGTTGATTGTTATGGTGGCGATTTAAGTCCACAAGCAAATATTGAAGGTGCTGTTAAAGCAATAAATGATAATAAAGAATTATATTTAATTCTAGTTGGAAAAGAAGAAGAAATTAAAAATGAATTAGCTAAATATACTTATAATAAAGAGCAAATTGAAATTGTTAATGCTACAGAAGTTATAGATTGTAATGAATCACCTACAGCAGCTATTAAACAAAAAACAGATAGTTCAATGGTTAAAGCTTATGATTTATTAAAAAATAATGAAGATTTAGCCGGAATGATTACTCTTGGTTCTACAGGTGCAATGCTTGCCGGTGCAGTTCTTAAGATCGGACGGGTTAAAGGTGTTAAGAGACCTGCTTTATGTCCAATTGTGCCAACTATGGATGGTGGCGTTGTTGCGGTATGCGATAGTGGAGCCAATGTCGATTGTGATCCAGTATGGCTTGAACAATTTGCGATAATGGGTAATATGTATATGAAATATGGTTATAATATTGAAAAACCAAGAGTTGCCTTACTTAATATCGGTACCGAAGAAGAAAAAGGTGATATGTTAAGAAAAGAAACATATCAATTATTAAAGAATAATCCATCAATTAATTTTGTTGGTAATATGGAAAGTCGTGATTTCATCAGTGGTAATTATGATTTAGTAGTTTGTGATGGCTTTGCGGGAAATGTTTTATTAAAGAGTACTGAAGGAACAGCTTTAGAATTATTAAAATTAATTAAAAAAGCATTTTTAAAGAATGCAAAAACTAAATTAGGTGCTTTAATGCTTAAAAAAGAAGTATATGGTATTAAAGATATGATGAATTATAATAATTATCCAGGTGCTATCCTTCTTGGTGTTAATAAATTAATTGTTAAATCTCATGGTGGTGGTAAAGCAAGTTCGGTATACCATTCTATTAATCTAATTGCTAGACTTCAAGAAAATAAAATTGTAGAAAAGATTAAAGAAGAATTATATAAACCAGCTGAATAAAAAAATAATAGTCTAAAGATTTTGTTCTTTAGACTATTCTTCTTTATAAATATCATAAATTTTTGTATAGAGAAAATCCATGGCTACTTGATTATGTCCACCATCAGGAATAATTAAATCCGCATATTTTTTCGATGGTTCAACAAAGGCTTCATGCATTGGACGAACACTTGATAAATATTGGTTAATAATTGATTCAAGACTTCTACCACGCTCTACCATATCTCTTTCGAGACGTCTTATGAATCTAATATCATCAGGTGTATCAACAAATAATTTGATATCAAATTCTTTACGAAGTTTCTTTATAGCAAAGATTAGAATACCTTCAACAATTATTACTTTTGCTGGTTCCACATGTTCGGTTTCTTTCATTCTCGAAGATGTGACAAAATCATATAAAGGTTTATCGATTGCAATACCATTCTTTAAATCTCTTAAATGCTTTAAAGCTAGATCAATGTCTAAGGCATCAGGATGGTCATAGTTTCGTTTTCCTTCTTCATCAAGAGGTATATGATCTTTGTTCATATAATAATCATCTATTTTAAAATGATCACAAGGCCCTAATTTTATTGCAGCATCATACAGTTTCTTTGCAATAGTCGTTTTTCCACTTGCTGTGCCTCCAGCAATACCGATAATTATTGTTTTCATTATTATATCTTCCTTTATTCTATTATAACATAAATTCAATTTAAAAAAGTGTTATTTAATTATTATTTTATTGATTTATAATGTCTAATATGCTAAAATAAAAAAAAGAAAAAAAATTTTAAAATTTTTGTTCATTTTTTGATTTTTTTACGTATAATAAGTGAAGAAGAGGTTTACGTATATGGGTAAGAGGTATACTGAGGTAGAATTTGAAGAAATCTACTATCAAACGTATAAGAAATTATATCGAATAGCTTATCGATATGTTTATAATGCGTCAAAGACAGAAGATATTCTACAAAATGTTTATTTAAAATTACTTAATTGTAATAAAGAATTTGAAAATGAAAATCATCGTTTATATTGGCTAATTCGGGTTACGATTAATGAAAGTTTAGATGAGCTGAGAAGAATGAAAAGAGCTAACTTAGTATACGATGATGACCTAGTAAATAATAGTGCCGATTCTTCACAAACAGTCAGTCAATTTCAAGTAGATTTAGTTAGAGAATTGATAGGTAGACTCAAACCTAAAGAAAAAAACATTATGATTCTCTATTATGATAATGAAATGAATCAAGATGAAATTGCGGAAACTTTAGGCATTTCGAAAGCAACAGTAAAACGATATTTGACTAAAGGAAAAGAAAAAATCAAAGCGATGATGGAGGAAATAGTCGATGAATAAAAACATTTCAATTGATGAATTATTTAAGGAAAATAGGATTGTTGTACCAGAACCAAATCCAATTGTTGCTAATAAGATTTATCAAAAATACCAAAACAATAATCAAAGAAAGAAAAGCCAAACTATCTTCTTCAAACGTACATTATTACCTATTGGCTCTTTAACGATTTTTATTGTTTTTGTTATTGTTGGAATATCATTTATCTTTCATCCATCTTATAAAGATGATAAGATGAATGGATTTAACTATGATAAGTCTCCTATAGAAGCAAATCCAGGTAGTACACCAGATGAATCTTCTTTAACTAATAATATTATTTATCAAAACTCCATCATCACCATTGATTTAAATAAAAAAATAGATTCGTATGATTTGACATATACAATTAAAAATAATAATTATTCGAAAATTTCTTTGGAAATTGATAAAAAAATAATTGATTATCAGGTATTAAGTCCTAATAATACAATCAATAATATTGATTCGGTTAATAATATTATTATGGTTGAATTGACATCTGATGAAAATATTATCATTATGGTTTCATTAGAAAAAGGTGATGAAAAATATTTTAATTCCAATATGCAAGTAATGTTAGATGATAATAAATATACAATTAATATCACTAATAAATAAATAGACATATCATCTTTTTAATATATTTTACAAATTGATCTTTAGATTACTAAAGATCATTTTTTTATAATTGGTTTTATTACAAAAGTTTTTTCTAATTCTTGACCTTTATTATAAAATATGGTAAAATAAAGGAAAAAGGAGGATTGATACGATGATTATTAATAATGATGAAAAAATCGTAAATATTTATAATCAATTATCATCAACAATACTTGAGACATATCAAATTATGACTAAAGATCCTAATTTGAATCTCAAAAAAGAAGATGTTTTAATTAGTTTTGATAATTATTTTGTTTCACTTATTCTTGATACAATCTTATCGTATCGTTTCCTATATGCCGGTGAAATAAATTTTATTAATAATTTGACGAAATATAGTGATTATTTTAAAGATATTAAAATTAGTCGTGAAATAGAACCGGATGAACAAATTAATAATCATATTAAATCTATCGCTCATTCATTTGTTAATAAAGCTCCTAAATTTGCGATATTATTTGTAATGGCCGATAAGAATTTAGAAAATAGTGTTAAAACAAAATCGGAAACTTTTTCAAGCCGTTATTATAATGAATTAAAAGATTTAAGAGATTATTTGTTAGATGATAATATTTTATTAGAAGATAATTTATTACCTTTATATGACTTTATGAAAGCACAAAAGGTAATTATCTAATGCAAAAATTACATATTCATAAAGAAACAATATATTTTATTGCGGTAATAATTATCGCCTTTTCTGTCTGTTTAGCTATAGCAAGTAATTTTGGTATCAGTGTTTTAAATGGTCCGGCTTATGTTTTAAGTCAAAAATTTAATATTAGTATGAGTTTAGCAGAATATATGGTGCAATTCATATTATTATTAATTTTTTGTTTAATTATGAGAAGGGTAAGAATAATTTATTTATTTACTTTTGTTACTGGTCTAATTTATGGTGGATTCTTGAGATTGTTTCAACTTATCCCAATCTTTAATCCCAATTTAGAAATATGTCAAAATCTATCGTTAGCAGTTAGAATTATATATTTAATATTAGCTATTATTTTATTAGGATTTTCTGTTTCATTATTTGGTAGAACTTATCTTTGTCCAACTATTTATGATTATTTTATTATCGCCGTTCCGAGAAAATATCATTTTCGACAAGGATTATTTAAAATTATTTATGATTTAATCTTTTTAATAATAAGTTTAATATTAAGTTATTTTCTAATTGGTAAGATTACCGGAGTGGGTATTGGAACGATTATCTTTGTAATCTTTACGGGACCAATGATTAGTTTGATGAATAAATTATTAGATAAAATACTTTATGTTGAAGCAATCATACCAAAATTAGAAACATTTTTTGAGGGTAAAAATGAAATTAGAGAAGAAGATTAAAATTGAATTTATTATTAGTAGTGTTATTACAATTTTATTAGTTTTTATTTTTACACTACTAAATAATAAATTTTGGAATATGAGATTATTGTATTATATTTTAGTTGAAATAGGTCTCTTTATTATTTGGGGACTAGTTAATTTTGTGTTTATTTCTATCTTTATGAAGAAAAATAAAGAAAATGAAGATAGAAAATAGGAGGAATGTATGTTTGATTTAGATACTTTAAATGGAAAAATAGATGATAGAACCATTACAACCGAAGAAATTCTTAATGCGATAAGCGATGTAATTGATATTAAATTCAAAAATCCGGTTGCTGCTAGTAAATATTTACCAGTTTTCGCAAAATATTATTTATTTAGTCGTGATAATGCGATTATTAAAACTTTATTCTATCTATGTGAAGAATTTAAAGTTTATGATGATATTGTTATTCAACGTTATGTAAGTTATACATTCTTTATGGTTTATTATGTACTACCATCTTATCCTAAAGCTATTGAATATGGCTTGGAATTAGAAAATTCAGGATATAATTATCCATTTATGAAGATTAATACTTTTAAATTCATGGCGGTAATGTGTTATTCATTGAATTTACTTGATGAAACAATTAAATATAGCCAAAAATGTTTGGATGCAACAATGTATTATTTTGATACAGATACGGATATCTTCCAAACAATGAATGTAATTTATTTAAATAACTTACTTTTAATTAATATTAAAAATAAGAACTATTTATCGGCAACCATTAATAAAGATAAATTATCTAATTATTTAGATTTAATCAATCATCATTCTAAATTTGATAATATTTATGCCTATTCTGAATTGTCATTTTTATTCTATTCTTTAATTTTTGAAAAGAAATTTGAACAAAAGAAATATATCGATTTGATGCATCAACTTATGACGGAAGCTGATGAATTTGTAATGCTGGAAATGCCTATTGATGTTCATATTGAATTGATTAATGCTTTAGATACAACTAATAATCGAGAAGATATAATTGCAATTTGTAAATTTATTATTAATTGTAAAAAGATTATTGGTGATAAATCAATCATTCAAATTAAATTATTTGATTTATTTGAAGATCGTAATAATCAAAAGAATATTAAGAAATATATTAATGAATATCGTGAAATCATTAATAATTATTTTAAAACACAAACTTTTATTAATAAAGCAATTTCTTTGGAAAACTTCCGTTTAAATAAACTAGAAAATCGACTTTTAAAGATTGATGATAGAGTTAGTAAAGATTATTTAACAAATTGTTATAATCGTTTTATGCTAAATTCGGATTGGGATAGTATTTATACTAAAAATCCTAATGGGGGAACTTTAGTTTTCATTGATATCGATAATCTAAAAATTGTTAATGACTTATTTGGTCATGAAAGCGGAGACCATCATATTATTCAAATTGTCGAAGCTATTAAAGCTAAAAAAGGACCATCTGATCGTTTATATCGTTTCGGTGGTGATGAATTTATTCTTTTATCTTTAAGTGAAGAAGAAGATTTGAATGATGTATTTAAACAAATTATTGATGATTTAGAAGCAAAGAATAATTCTTCATTCTCTTATGGTGTTGCAAGTTTTGGTAATAATGCTTCCTTAGAAGAAATTATTGAAGTTGCGGATAAGAAAATGTATGAAATGAAAAATTATAAGAAATTTTTAAGGTAAATAAAATGAAGAAATATATTTTAACGATTGATCAAGGTACTACTAGTACTAGAACCATTATTTTTGATGAAAAAGCAAACATTGTTTGTATGAATCAAATGGAATTAGAATTAATTTCTCCTTATGATGGTTATATTGAACATAATCCTAAAGAAATTTGGGAAAAGACTTATACTACAATTGCCAATGTTTTAAACCAAACTGGTATTAAGGCAAAAGATATTGCGGGGATAGCGATTACTAATCAAAGAGAAACTACTGTTCTTTGGGATAAAGTAACTGGTAAAACAGTATATAATGCGATTGTTTGGCAAAGTAGACAAAGTCAAGAAATTTGTGATCGATTAGTAAAAAAAGGATATCAAGGTTTAATTCAAAGTAAAACTGGTTTAATTATTAATTCTTATTTTTCAGCTTCCAAAGTTATTTGGTTATTTGAAAATGTGAAAGGTGTTAAAGAAAGAAGTCAAAATGGTGAACTTTATATGGGAACCATTGATTGTTTCTTATTATACAAATTAACTAATGGTACTGTTCATGCAACTGATTATACTAATGCATCGAGAACAATGATGTATAACATTTACGATAAATGCTGGGATGATGAATTATTAGGTATCTATGATATTCCTAAATGTATTTTACCGGAAGTAAAAGATTGTAATAGTTTATTTGGTTATGCTACAGCCTTATGTGATATTGATAAAGATTTTAAAGATGTACCAATTGTTAGTATGATTGGTGACCAACAAGCATCCTTATTTGGTCATTGTTGTTTTAATGAAGGTGATTCGAAAAATACATATGGAACTGGTTGTTTCATGTTAATGAATACGAAAAAACCAGTTAAAAATCCTAAATATGGATTACTTTCGACAATTGCTTGGGGTATTGATGGTAATGTTGAATATGCTTTAGAAGGTAGTGTCTTTATCGGTGGTGCTGGTATTCAATGGTTAAGAGATGAAATGGATTTTTTTAAAGAATCCAAAGATTGTGAAAAGAGCTTAAAGATTAAGAATCCAAGTCAAGGTGTTTATTTAGTTCCCGCTTTTATTGGTTTAGGTACACCATATTGGGATGCTGAAGTCAGAGGAGCTTGTTTTGGCTTAAGAAGAACTACGACAAAAGATCATATTATTGCGGCAACAGTAGAAGCAATTGCTTATCAATCAAGAGATATATTAGAAGTAATGCAAGAAGCGAGTGGTATTAGAATTAAGAGTTTAGGTGTTGATGGTGGAGCAAGCGTTAATAATTATTTGATGCAATTCCAAGCTGATCTTTTAAATTGTACATTAAATCGTGCTGTATGTAAAGAAACTACTGCTCTTGGTGCTGCTTTTATTGCGGGACTTAAAGTTGGTTTATATAAAGATTTGGAAGATGTTAAGAGATTACATATCATTGACACAATGTTTATGCCTGATATCACACATGAAGAAAGACATAAAAAATTAGATGGATGGAAACAAGCTGTTAAATCAGCTATAACCTATAAATTATAAAAATAAATAATAAGGAGAAGAAAAAATGGGTTTATTTAGACAATTATTAAAGGTTATTAAATGGGATGATCCTACTCAAAGTACGATTGTTCACAAATATGAAATGACAGATCGTGATGAAATTATGAATGGCTGTCAATTAATTGTAGCTGAAAGTCAAGTTGCCTTACTAGTAAGTATGGGACAAATTGCGGATGTTTATGGTCCAGGTGAACATAAATTAACAACTGGTAATATGCCAATTCTTACAAAACTTGCAAGTTGGAAATATGGCTTTGATTCACCATTTAAGGCAGATGTTTATTATGTAAATACTAAACAATTTACTAATATGAAATGGGGTACTTCAAGTAAGATTACAATGCGTGATGCAGAATTCGGTATGGTAAGACTTGCTGGACGTGGTACATATTCCTTTAGAGTAGCTGATGCTGCTCAATTTATGAGAGAAATATTTGGTACAAATAAGAGTTATGATACAAATTCACTAGTTGAATATTTTAGAAGTATGGTTGTAGCTAATTTTACAAAAGTAATTGGATCAGCTAAAGTAGCAGCTATTGATTTACCTGCTAAATATGTAGAAATTGGTGATAATGTAAAAGCAGAATTAGTTGATGATTTTGCGTCTATCGGTCTTGAAATTTGTGCATTCTATGTTGAATCAATTGTTCTACCAGAAGAAGTAGAAAAAGCTATTGATAAGAGAGCTGCTACTGGCTTAATGAGTGATCAAGTAGATACTTATACTCGTCTTCAAGCTGCTGAAGCTATGCGTGATGCTGCTAATAATCCTAATGGTGGTGGTTTAGCTGGCGCTGGTATTGGACTTGCGGCTGGTATGGCTATGGGTAATAATATGGCTAACGCAATGAATCAACATAATCAAGCACCACAAACTAATAGTTTTGGTAATGGTGTAATGTGTTCTAATTGTGGTAAGCCAGTTCCTAGTGGTTCTAAATTCTGTCCTGAATGTGGAACTCCTGTAGCACAAAAGAAATTCTGTACAAATTGTGGTAAAGAACTTCCTGCTGGAACAAAATTCTGTCCAAATTGTGGAACTAAAGCTTAATTATGGCTGAAGAAGAAAGAGTAGCTCATGAAGAATATAAGTGCCCTAGTTGTGGGGCACCTATGCATTTTGACCCAGCTAGTCATAGCTTAAAATGTGATTATTGTGATACAGTAATCAAATTAAATGATGAAAATAGCGGTCAAGAATTTTCTTTAGATGATGCGGAAACAGAAGTAGATTTATCTTGGCAACAAGAAAATCATGTATTGCGTTGTTCAGCTTGTGGTGCTGAAAATGTAGTAAATAAGAAAGAAATGAGTTTGGTTTGTCCATTCTGTGGTTCTACACAAGTAGTTGAAGTAAATGAACTTGCAGGTAAAAAGCCTAACCGAATTATTCCTTTTAATATTACAGAAGAAGCAGCAAGGGCTTGTTATCAAAGATTTTTAAAGAAAAAATTATTTTGTCCATCTAGCGTCAAAAAACTTAATATAGAATGTCAAGTTAATGGCGTTTATATTCCTTCTTGGACTTATGATGCTGATACATATTCCAGTTATCATGGACGACTTGGTGAACATTATACAGTTACAGTCGGTAGTGGAAAAGATCGAAGAACGGAAGTAAGAACTCGTTATTTTACGATTAGTGGACGCATTCAAGTTTTCTTTGATGATGTTTTAGTTAATGCTGGTAGTTCTATTAATAATAAAGAACTGGAAAAATTAGAACCTTACGATACAAATAATTCTAATGATTTTAATGAATCATTTTTGGCAGGTTTTGGCTCTGAACATTATTCATTAACCGTAAAAAATGGTTTTAATCGTGCAAAAGAAATAATGGCACCACAAATTAAAAGAAGAATTCTTGATCAATATACTTATGATGTGGTAGATTATTTAAATGTTAAAACCCAATATGATAATGTAACTTATAAATATGTTTTATTACCTGTTTGGATTGGTAATTTTAAAATTAAAGAGAAGTCGTATCGTTTCTTAGTAAATGGAGAAAATGGAAAAACAACTGGTAAATATCCTATGAGTGCCCTTCGTATTTCTCTATTTACCCTCTTTATAATAGCAGTTGTGGTTGGTATTATTTTATATTTTGTCTTAAGTGAATAATAAAGAAAGGGAGTAGACGATGAAAAGAACTATTGATGAAATAATTGATAATTTAATTAGTGAAACAAAAACTAATGATCGTATTACTTCTAAATTATTCGATAAAAATACGGAAATTGCGTCTTCAAATTTTATCTCTCGACAAAGTGGGGTTGTAAGTGGTATCAGGATTGCCCAAAGTATCTATCGAAAACTTAGTAATAAAGTAACTTTCCAGATTTTAAAAGATGAAGGAAGTTATGTTAATCGTGGTGATGTCTTAGCTGTTATCACCGGACCAGTTAGTGAAATATTAAAAGGAGAAATTATTAGTTTAAATTTTGTTCGTTATTTATCGGGTGTATCTTCGATTACTAATAAATATTTATTAGAATTAAACGGTCTCAAATGTGATTTAGTTTATTCTAATCATACATCACCTATTTATCAAGATTTAATTAAAAAAGCTTTTATTGATGGTGGGGGAAAAATATATGCGGAGAAGAAATATTATAATGTTTCGCGTAATCTTGCAACCCGTTTTAATAATTATCAAGAAGTAGTAGATAAAATTAGAAAAATAGATAACGAAATAACCATTATTTGTGAAGTGGATGATGCTGTCTCCTTTAAAGAAGCTAAAGAAGCAAATCCCGATATTATTAGGATTTGTACTACTAAAGATAATATATTAAAAGAATGCCTGGAAATAGGTTATAAAAATGTGGAAGCATATGGCGATTTTGATTTAAAAAAAGTTCGATCAATCGCTAAATTAGGTTTAAAAGCTTTAGTGATTCCTTCTTTAACAGCTGAGAATAATAATTTAAATATTGATCTTTGTTTTTATAAAAGATTAAAAAATATACCAAATAAAAATAATTAATTAGTAAAAAAAAGAAGTTTAAGATTTAAACGATCTTAAACTTTTTTACATTATGTCGTTTTACTTTATATTTTATGAAAAATTTGATATAATAGTATGTAATATGGATTAAGAATCTTGGAGGATAATGATATGGATTTTAAAAATTATATTGCGATTGTAGAAGATTTCCCTATTAAAGGTATTTCTTTTAAAGATATTACACCTTTAATTGGTGACAAAGATGCCTTTAGAGCTTCTATTAAAGAAATGGCAAAGGTTGCGGAAGAATTTAAACCAACAATTATTGTTGGTCCTGAATCAAGAGGTTTTATTTTTGGTTGCCCACTTGCTTATGAAATGAATTTAGGCTTTGCGCCTATCAGAAAACCTGGTAAGCTTCCTCGTAAAACAGTTGAAAAAGAATATTCTCTAGAATATGGTACTAATAAACTTGCTATGCATGTTGATGCCGTAAAAAAAGGTGATCGAGTAGTTATTGTTGATGATTTGCTCGCAACAGGTGGTACGATTAAAGCTGCTATCGAATTAATTGAAAGTTTAGGAGCTAAAGTTGTTGGCTGTGTTTTCTTAATAGAACTTACAGATCTTAAAGGACGTGAATTATTTAAAGATGTTCCAACAGCTTCTTTAATTAATTATCCATACTAAGATTTAAAAATAATAAAATAAAAAAAGAAAGGTGGTGAAAATATGGAACAACCTAAAACTTTAGAAGATTTAATTAGTGTTTGTAAGACTTATTTAAATGATGAAAGTATTAAATTTATAACTAAAGCTTATAATGTAGCAGAAGTTCAACATCAAGGTCAATTTCGAAAATCTGGTGATCCATATATTCAACACCCTCTAGAAGTTGCTTATATTTTAGCTACTCTTCATACTGGTCCATCAACGATTGCGGCTGGTTTACTACATGATGTATTAGAAGATACTAATATGACTAAAGAAGAGATGGCTAAGCATTTTAACAATGAAGTTGCGGAAATTGTGGATGGCGTAACTAAAATCAGTAAATTGAAATATATGACAAAGTCTAAAGCTTTAGCTCATACTCATGAAAAACTGATTTTAGCAATGTCCAAAGATATTCGGGTAATTTTAGTTAAATTAGTGGACCGTCTTCATAATATGCGGACGATTGATTATCAAACTCCGGAAAAGAAGATGCGAATTAGTCAAGAAACGCTGGATCTTTATGCCCCTATTGCCCATCGTTTAGGTATGTATAGGATTAAAGCGGAATTAGAAGATTTAAGTTTTAAAGCTTTACAACCGGAAACCTATAAAGAAATTTCTGACGCAATAGGTGAAAAGAAAGATCAAAGAGAAAATGATATTGAATACATGACTAAAGAGATTGAAAAAAATCTTAAAGAAAATGGTATTGAAAAATTCGATATCAAAGGTCGTATAAAAAATATTTATAGTATTCATAACAAAATGGTTACTAAGAATAAAACCATTGATGAAATTTATGATTTATTGGCATTAAGAATAATTGTACCGACAGTTAGCGACTGTTATCGAGTATTGGGTCTCGTTCATAGTATTTGGAATCCTTTACCAAAACGATTTAAGGATTATATTGCGGTTCCAAAAGCTAATTTATATCAATCTCTTCATACTACTGTTGTAGGTAGGGCTGGTCATATTTTTGAAATTCAAGTCCGTACTTATGATATGGATGATGTAGCTGAATTAGGGGTTGCGGCTCACTGGGCTTATAAAGAAAATGCTGGTTATTCACCAGAAAAAGAACAACTTGAAATTACCCAAAAATTAAAATGGTTTAAAGATTTAACAACCTATGTCGAAAATGCTGATAATGAAGATCCAATTAACGATATTAAAGATGATATCTTTAGCGCAAATGTTTTTGTCTTTACCCCTAAAGGTGATGTTTATGATTTACCTAGTGGATCAATGCCTTTAGATTTTGCTTATCGCATTCACTCTGAAGTAGGTAATAAAACCGTTGGTGCTATTGTTAATGGTAAAATTGTTCCTTTGACATATAAATTACAAACAGGTGATGTTGTCGAAATCAAAACTTCAAAATCATGTCTTGGTCCAACTACTGCTTGGTTAAAACTTACGAAGACTAATCATGCTCGAAATAAAGTTAAAAACTTTATTAATAAAGCAATGCGGGATGAGCTTACCGCAAAAGGTCTTGAAGATTTAGAAAAATATTGTAAACAAAAGAATTACGATATTAAACTTATTACAGATGAAGTAATAAATGAACATTTTTCCAAACTTAATATTAAAAATTTTGATGAATTATGTTGGGAAATTGGTAAAAATACCATTTCCTCCCAAGGTGTTTTAAATAAAATATTAGGTTTAGTTGATGTTAAACCTGATGATCAACAAGTATTACAACAATATAGTGAAGAAACTAGTTCGATTCGGACAAATAATCATACTAAAAATGATTATGGTGTTTATATTGAAGGCTTAGATAAAGCCCAAATAAAACTTGGAAATTGTTGTCAACCAGTACTTGGTGATAAGATTTTTGGCTATATTTCTAAAGGAAATGGCATTATTATTCATCGTCAAGGCTGTCCTAATTTAGCTAAAACTAGTGAAAGATTGATTAATGTTAGTTGGGATAGTGATTTTAAAGGTCGTATTTATTTTGCAACCTTGAAAGTCTTTGCCCAAGATAGAGTTAATATTGTTGCGGATATGATCAATGCGCTAAATAACTGTAATGTTACGATTGCGTCAGTCACCTCTTCTAAAAATAATCGTGAAGAATGTGTTGCAAAATTTAAATTACAAGTTGCCAATTTAGATGAACTTGATAAAGCAATTCTCGCATTACAAAAGATGCCAGAAATGTATTCCGTTGAAAGGATGTTTAAATAAATGAAAGTAATAGTTCAAAGAGTATTAAGAGCTAGTTGTCTAGTTGATAATACTATTGTTGGTTCAATAAAAAGAGGTTATCTATTATTAGTTGGCTTTACAAATAATGATAATGAAGAATTACTTTATAAAATGGCCAAGAAGATTGCTAATTTAAGAGTATTTGAAGATGAAAATGAGAAAATGAATTTAGCATTAAAAGATATTGATGGTTCAATTCTTTCAATTTCTCAATTCACTTTATATGCTAATCCTTATAATGGTAATCGTCCCTCTTTTACAGATGCTTTAAATCCTAATCTTGCTAAACCATTATATCTAAAATTTAATGAAATTTTAAGAAATGAATATGGTATTAAAGTAGAAGAAGGTATTTTTGGCGCTCACATGGAATTAGATATTTTATGTGATGGACCAACAACCATCGAATATGAGTTTAAATAATGGAAAGAGAATTAATATTAAATTTTATTAGTCAAAATTATCAAAATCTAATTAAAAATAATTGTAAAAGACTAACTCTATATCTTTTTGGACTTAATGATAATTCTATTTATCAAAAATTTAATGATGACAAAAATAAAGTTATTTGTTTCGATCTTAAATTACCAAGAATAGATAAAAAATTATATCCTTTGGAATATATGAAACAAAATAATTTATTAGATTTTGTCACAAATTTAAATGATGGAGAAATCTATAATAAAGATTCAATTCTTGAAGAAATTGATCCTTATTCCGGAAAGAAATTAAATGATTTTGATTTTAATTATTTATCAATTTATCCAATAAAGAATGCTGATTTAGTCATTGGTGGTTTATTTATTTATCAAAATAATGATGAAAAAATCAAAATAAATGGTTTAAATAAATTAATCAGTGAATTAGAAAACAATTATTTTGTGGAAATTGAACAAAATATTAAAGATTTAATTGATTTTGATTTTGATTATGTTTTAAAAAAAGGTATTTATAGTTATCAAAGCAATCCAAATATTGAAATTGATAATTTTGTGAATCGTCATAATGTTGTAAAGAAAAAATTAGCATATCCTTATGATGATATTACTTTATATTTCTTGAAAAAAGAAAATGAAGATACCAAATTATTAAATTTATCAACGATTAAATATACAAGATTATCAAGTGTTTTTACTTGTATTATACTAGAAACTAAATTAAAAGAAGTCTTATCTTTTAGTCAACAACTTAATGAAGAAATAGATTATTATGATTGTGAAGATTCTTTCTATTTAGTTTTAATTAATCATAAATGTAAAAATAAAGATCTAAAAATACACCTAAAAGATTTAAATTGTTATAATGTTTTATTAAAAGCGCCAACTGATGTTAATAACAAGATGGATTTAAAGAAAGTAGTCGATTATATTAAAATGGAAAGACCACTTAAATTTGATTTAGATAAATTTAAAGATTATTTAAATGATTCCCATCAAGAAGAATATCAAATGAGTGTAAAAAATATTGATAATCGATTAATTGTTGATAATGAAAATCAAAATTTTGGTATTTTAATTAATAATTTACCAATAGATTTTCGTTTTGAACAAAATTTTGATAATTGGAATAAGAAAACTATAAATAAATTAAATAAAAATAGAGATAAAAATATCCTTAATAATTATTTATGTGTTAACACAAGTGTTATCGCAAGCCGTAAATATAAAGAAATTTATAAGAAATATGAAGGCTTAAATTTGAATCTGATTCTTCATCTAGATAAAATGACAATTAAAGAAAAATTAATTAAGGATTTAGTTGATTTAAATGGTAAAAATATTAATTTTTATCTTGATTCAAGTTTATATTTTAATTTTAAATATCTCGATTTAATTAAAATAATTAAAGGTATCTATCTTACTAAGGAAGAGTTTAATACAATGAAAGAAGCTAAAACTGAACTTGTAAGATTGATTATTGGTTATTATCTTGACCAAAATTTAGTTTTTATTGTTGAAAATGATGATGAACAATTTAAATTAAATAATAAAAATATTTATTATGTAAGGGGCGTGAATTATGGAAAAGAAAAAGAATAAATTTTTAGATTTTGTTCTCTCTCTTATTTTACCGCGAAGAATGATTAAAAATGCTAATATGCGGTTTGTCTTTTCATTATTAATCGTAATGTTAGTAGTTGTTCTTCAAGTATTATCATCAAATGCGAGAAGTACGAAAGATGCGGAAAAAGCGTTAGAATTTCCTAGTGATTATACTTCTTTAGATGGTATTAGTTTTGATACTCCCATTCCGCATTTGAGTCTAGATGAAGGCGAAGTAACTGGTTATTATTATAAAGATGGGGAAAGAACTGGGGTTCAAGCTAAAGGCTTACATCTAAATAGTGATGCTAATGGGGTTTATACAGGAGAAAAAATAGTAGGTGATCATCGCTTAGTTGTTACTGTTGTTATTAATGATGAATGCTATAGCACCCAAGGAACTGTAGAAAATCCGGCTAAAATCGAAAATTTTGATTTAGATGGTTATTGTTTACAAACAAAAGAAGATAAAACAGATTATATTTTATATGTTTTTACTTTAGATGCGGTATATTATCTATTTAATTTTGAACAAATTAGAGATGGCAAGAGTACAAAAGCAGCTTTAAATTCTTTACTATTTGAAAGCAGTGATGCAAAAACTTTAATTTATTATTTGCCAAATGATGCTAGTGAATTAGCTCTTAATAGTTATGGCAATATTGATACTACTAAATGGACGAAAAAAGTTAATTCTATTGATACAATAGATTTTAGTTTACCAACAGAATATGCAAGTTATCAAAATCAAATTGTTCCGACTATTCGCCATTTATCAAATATTGGTAATGCGTTATATGGTGATGGTTTAAGTTATGCTAATCTTAAATCTACCGATTTTGATATCGCAAATTTATATTCTAATTTCAATGAATTCCAAAAACAATATAAAGCTGGTATTATTTCCATTGGTGCTAGTCAAATAAAGATCACTTCTTTAATTACTAGTGGTATTGTTTGTTTTATATTCACTTTCTTATTGAGTTTTGTTACTTGGATTATTTCTAAAAATTTTGTTTTAAGAAAATTTAAACAATATTATGCGTTAGTATCAATTTGTTTCTCTTTAGGTGGCTTAGTATCCTTAATTCTTGGTTTCTTTATTTCTTATCTTAATACTTGGTTCTATATTTTATTATTTGAAACTCTTTATTATATTGTCGTATGCTTTAGAATTAATACGATGAAACCAAAAGATGAAGAAGAAAATAAGGAAAATGATAAGAATAATAAAGAAGAAAAAGTAGAAAAAGAACCATTAAAATATCAAAAAGTCGATAATGATATTTCGAGTGTTGGCTGATGTTTAAATGTAAAGTATTAAAAAAAGAAGAAGGATTATCTTTAAAAGATTTTCTATTAAATATTGGCGTTGCGAAAAACAAATTGAATTATTTTATTGATTCTAAATTAATTTATGTAAATGGCGAAGTATGTTATAAAAGAGATTATTTATTAAAATATAATGATTTAATTGAGATTGATACAACTGATTTTGATAATATTGATTATCTACCTGTTCGTTATAATTTAGATATTATTTATGAAGATGATTATCTTTTAGTGGTTAATAAACCAAAAGGTGTTATAATTTATCCAGAAAATAAAGAGAATGCTAATACGATGGCTAATTATATTGCGTATTATTATCATAAAACAGGACAAAATTATACAATACGTCATGTTCATCGATTAGATAAAGATACAACTGGAATCTTGCTTTACGCAAAAGATGTTATCACACATAGTTATTTAACAAAGCTTTTTGAAGAAAAGAAAGTAAAAAAAGAATATTATGCACTTGTAGAAGGTATAATATTAGAAGATGGTGTAATTGATAAAAAAATCGCTCGTGATCGACATAAAGATGCGATGAGAGTTAGCGATAAAGGACAAGAAGCACATACTATTTATCATGTTGAAAAAATTGATTTTGATAAAAAACAAACTTTATTAAGGGTGGAAATTAAGACCGGACGGACACATCAAATTAGAGTTCATATGTCAAGTATAAATCATCCTTTAGTTGGTGATACTTTATATGGAAGTAAAACATCAGCTGATATGTTTTTAAAATGTTATCACCTTGGTTTTTATAATAGATTCCAAGAAAAATGGGTAGATTTCTATTTACCTTTAGATGAAAGAGGCTAATATGAAAAAAATAATTAAAACTTTTATTTTATTATTTGCGTTTGTTGGTGTATTCACATTCCTTTTTGGTTGTGATCAAGCTGCAACAAATGATAATCAAAAAAAATTAGAGGCGCCTGAAGATGTTAATTTAACATTTGTTGATGATAATTATTATTTATCATGTTCTTTAGTAGAAAATGCGGATACTTATGTTGTTTATATTTATAATTCAACTAAAAATGTTACTGTAAAACATTTTAATATAAATCCTGAAGAAGCTGAAAATGGTAAAAGAATTATTCAAAGCTCAGGCTTATGGTATGTAACAGTTAAAGCTGTAGATAGTACTAAAGAATATGCTGATTCAGAAGAAAGTGAATATGTAGAATTATCTATTGAAAAACCAAATTCGGGAACTACTCCAGTTGATAATCCTGATGAAAATGTTTATAGTATTAATTATGTTCTAAATGGTGGAGCATTTAGTGGTGAAGTTAAATATTCATATACTGAAGGTACTAATTATATTCTTCCAACACCAGTAAAATCAGGTGCTGCGTTTATTGGTTGGTATTTAGATGCCTATTTTGTAAATGAAATTAAAGCTATTAACGAAAATAATAAAGAAGATCTTAATGTTTTCGCAAAATGGGAATTTAAAGATACTGATAATACTTATACAGGTTATTATGCGGAAGCATCTAACTTAAAAGGTAGTCAATTAAAAGCGTCTTTACGTAAAATTATTTCTCGTAATGTTAGTTCTACAACATATGAACAATTAAAAACTTATTTACAATATACAGATCAAGACCCTAAAAATTCTAAAAATGTTATTTTAATCTTCTCTAAAGGTAGCGTAAAAGGGGCTTGGGATGGTGGAAATACTTGGAATAGAGAACATATGTGGCCACAAAGCTTAAGCTGGTTTAAGACAAGTGGGGCAGGTTCTGACGTTCATCATATCCGACCAGTTGATCCTACAGTCAATTCAACTTATCATAATAATCGTAAATATGGTAATGTACCTAGTGGAACAGTAGGTAAATTTAATAATATTGAAGTATGCCGTTATAGTTCAAATTATTTTGAACCACAAGATAGTGCTAAAGGTGATACCGCAAGAATTATTTTCTATCTATTAACTCGTTATTCAGAATCTGATTCTTATTCAGTAACAGCAGTAGCCCAATCAATGTCACTTTTACTTGAATGGCATAATCTAGACCCAGTCGATGATTTTGAAATTAGACGTAATGAAAGAAGCTTTGAAAAACAAGGAAATCGTAATCCATTTATTGATCATCCTGAATTTGCTAATTTCATTTGGGGTTAAGCATTAAAAAATAATAAAAGAACACAAATACATAGTATTTGTGTTCTCTTTTATATATGTTTTATGTTTATTTGTCTATATTAGCAGCTTCAACCATAATATCACACATCTTAGTGATGAATTCATTAGGGTTTTCTACTTTAAATCCTTCAAGTACTAGGGCTTGATTGTATAAAACAGAAGCATAATCTTTTAATTTATTATCATCTTCGGAAACTTTTTCTAAGACTTTAAAGATTGGATGATTAGCATTTAATTCTAAAATACGATCAGCTTTAATATTTTCACCATTTGGCATTTGATTCATTACTTTTTCCATTTCAAAACTGATGCCGTCACCGCTGACTAAACAAACAGGAGAAGAAGTAAGACGAGATGAAATTACAACATCTTTAACTTTACCATCTAAGCTTTCTTTAATTTTAGTAAGTAAATCTTTCTTTTCTTTAGCAAGATTCTTAGCTTTTTTCTTTTCATCATCATTTAATAAATCAAGATCGCCTTGATTGATACTCTTGAATTCTTTTTCTTCATATTTATTTAAGATTTGGAAGACAAATTCATCAACATCATCGGATAAGATTAATACATCATAATCTTTATTCTTAACCATATCCATTTGTGGCATTGACATAACAGCTTCTTTATCTTTTGCGGAAACAAAGTAGATGTATTTTTGATCTTCTTTCATATTAAGAACATAATCTTTTAAACTAATTAATTGATCGTTCTTAATAGTCTTATACATTAATAAATCTTGTAATAATTCTTTCTTTTCACCAAAGTTATTATAAACACCAAATTTTAGATTAATACCAAAGGCTTCAAAGAATTGGCGATATTTTTCTGGTTCATCATTTTGCATATCAGCTAAATGTTTAACCATTTTCTTCTCAAGATTAGCGGCAATCTTTGTTAATTGACGATCATGTTGTAACATTTCTCGGCTAATATTTAAAGATAAGTCGCTAGAATCGACGATACCTTTTACAAAACGTAAATAATCAGGGATTAATTCTTTACATTTATCCATGATAAAGACACCTTTAGTATATAATTGTAGACCTTTTTCATATTTTTCTGAATATAAATCATAAGGTGCTTTCTTTGGAATATAAAGAAGAGCTGTATAAGTAACATTACCTTCAACATTATATTGATAATGGTCAAGAGGGTCTTGATAATCATAGAATTTTGATTTATAGAAATCATTATAATCTTCATCAGTTACATCATTTTTATTCTTTTTCCAAACCGGAGTCATGGAATTAAGAGTTTTAATTTCATGGACTTTTTCAAATTTGTCAGTTTCTTTACCATTTTTATCAATAATTGGTTTTTCGGTTTCCACTTCCATTTGAATTGGATAACGAATAAAATCAGAATATTTCTTGACTAATGTTTGTAACATATATTGATCCAAATATTCATCATAATTATTATCTTCATCATTAGGACGTAAGAATAAAGTAATAGAAGAACCAACATTTTCTTTTTCAATTTCTTCAATGGAATATTTTTCAATACCATCAGAAATAAAACGATATGCTTGATCAGAATATGGTGATTTAGTATCTACTTGAACTTTTTCAGCTACTAAATAACTGGAATAGAAACCAACCCCGAATTGACCAATAATTTCTCTTTCTTCATCCTTGTCGATTTCTTCCTTATTAATTTTTTCCATGAATTCTTTAGAACCAGATTTTGCGACAGTACCAAGGTTATTGATGATTTCATCTTTAGTCATACCGATACCATTATCACTAATTGTAATTGTACGATTAGTTTTGTCGAAGGCTAATTCTATTTTGTAATCATTACGTTTTTCTAATTTGTCATCTGTTAATGATAAATAATGATATTTATCAATTGCATCACTAGCATTAGCAATTAATTCTCTTAAGAAAATTTCTCGATTAGTATAGATAGAATTAATCATTAAGTTTAATAATCTTTTTGTTTCTGTTTTAAATTGTTTTGTTTCACTCATATTAATACCTCCTATCTAGCACTTTTATTATTAGAGTGCTAATTCATTTATATTATACACCATTTTTTTCATTTGTCAAGTAAATAAATAAAAAAATTAGCACTTTTTATAAAAGAGTGCTAATTGACGAAAGTAAATAAAAAACTAAGATTTTCATCTTAGTTAATTGCTTTGTTTAATAAATATTTGAAATGGTACACCCTTAGGGACTCGAACCCTAGACCCACTGATTAAGAGTCAGTTGCTCTACCAACTGAGCTAAGGGTGCATAATTTTCAGCATATTTATTATAACAAATTATAAAGAATTAGTAAAGTGAAATGCTAACTAGTTTGAACTGGATTTTCATTTTTCTTTACTTTTTTCTCGGGTTCAATTTCACCAGCTTTAGTTAATGCTATCTTAGTAATAACTGGACCAATTAATTCATAAACAAGAGTAGCAGTTAATACTACAGCAGTAATAATGCTCGCAATATTAATCAAATATTCATTGTTTCCACCAAGAGAAGTATAACTTCTAAAAGTAGTAGAAGCACTTCTAGCCATACCTATAGCAACACCAGCTTGTGGAAGAAGCGTAAAGCCTAAATATTTTCTAATATTAGTAGATGATTTAGTTACTGAAGCACCTAAGAAGGCCCCAAAATATTTACCTAAGCTACGCGCTACAAGATATAGACCACAAATACCAAGAACGATGGGATTTGCAATAACGGTAAAATCAATTTCAGCCCCTGATAAAATAAAGAATAACATAAATATTGCTGGAGTCCAGCGATCTATTCCATCAATTATCATTATGGAATCTTCTCTTAAGTTACAGAATGCTGCACCAATCATCATACAAACAAGTAGACTGGATAATTCTAAACCAAATAAATTATCAAATAAATTACATAAAGCTACGCCTAAAAAGACACTAGCAAGCATACACATTAAGCGATTGGCTCTTGATTTAAACCATTTCATAGCTTGTGATAGAATAAATCCTATTATAAAACCAATAACTAATGATAATACTATTTCTAAGAGTGGTAAAAGAAGAATATTAATAATTGATATTGAACCACCATTAATACCAGCATTTTGTTTTGCGAAAACTTGCGCAAGAGAAAATGATATGGAGAATAAGATTAAACCAACAGCATCATCAAAAGCAACAACCGGAAGAAGAATTTCGGTAACTGGACCTTTTGCTTTGTATTGTTTAATAACCATTAAAGTGGCAGCTGGCGCTGTTGCTGTTGCAACTGCTCCTAATGTCAAAATAATTGGTAAATATTCTTTAAAATTACCGACTATTAAAGTGACAACTGTTAAAAGCACATCAACAAAGATTAATGCAAAGCCAGATTGCATAATAGTAATTGTAAGAACACCTTTGCCTAATTTTTTAATGTTCTTAAGTTTAAATTCACTACCAATTGAGAAAGCGATAAAACCTAAGGCGATGTCTACAATTATACCTAATGTTTTTACTAAATTGCTTAAAGTATCGTGTAAAGCAGGGGATATTAGACCTAAAACAGAAGGTCCTAGTAAAATACCAACAATTAAATAAGCTGTTACATTTGGTAAATGAACAAATCTGATTAATCGATTAGAAATTAATCCCATAATAAGAGCGACGCTTATCGCAATAAGAATAATAGTTTGACTAGACAAGATTATTCAAGCCCTTCTAGATAAGATATTGGTAATGAATATACAAAGCCTTTACCTTTAATATTATCAACTGCTTCATTGGTTAACTTTGCAAGTGTCTTAACATCTTCATCATTTTTAACAACAACGAAGATCATTGGACGCGAAATTACCTCCACATCATTCATTACTTTATCCAATCCTCCAAAATATGGTTCAGGTTCAATAGAATCCATTAAAGCGTGATGAATACTATGAGTACTTACAACGCTACCATGGAAATTATTATCTGAAAATTTCTTTAAAACAATAGGAACGTATTGACGTTCTGTTAATACCGCAATAAATAATTGCATAAAATACCTCCAATTCTATATTCATTGTATATTATAGTCCTTTTTTTGTAAAATAGTTAAAATGTGATTATTTATTTTCGTTTTATTTGACTATAATTGATAAATTTGGTATAATATTTATGCTGTTAAGAAATGGTTCTGTAGCCAAGCGGTAAGGCAAGGGTCTGCAACACCCTGATCATCGGTTCAAATCCGATCGGAACCTCCATTAAAGAACTGAAATTGTGATAGAGAAATCTATCACAATTTTTTCATTTTATAAAGATAAAAACTATATAACTAAGCTATTTATTTAAAATATTAGAAGAAACATTTCTTCATTTAGAGTCATATGAGTTCTGTTTTTGCGCTTTATAATTTTTTTAAGATTTGTACTCAGCCATTTTTTATTTTAACTTTTGCATTTTCGTGGTAAAAATAAATATAATCGTTGCATTTTCGTGGTAAAGCATAGCATATACATTGCATTTTCGTGGTAATAATGATATAATGCTTTTGCGAGGTGATACTATGCCTAATAGTTTTAAAGATGAATATGAACTAGCTATAGAAAAAGGATGCTAT
>CAMODB010000002.1 GCA_946611195.1 uncultured Bacillota bacterium | reverse complement strand
TAATGTTTACATTATACATTATGTCGATTAATGGTACGACAGTTAATAAAGGTAAATTATTTTACTTTTTATTCTTTTTACCATATTTAGTATGTGGTATATTAGTATTAATTAATAGTTTTACTGGTTGTGTATTCTATCTTGATAAAGATTTAATTTATCATCGTGGTGATTTAATATTTATCATGTATGGAATTGGTGCTGCTTATTTAATAGCCGGAATCTATTTCTTCTTTAAGAATCGAAATATTGTTTCTAAAGGTGATGGTATCGCAACTGGTGTTATTATTTTAGTAGCTGGGGTAGGAATTGTTGTTCAAGCTATTGATTCGAGAATCTTAGTAGAACTTTTTGCGGAAGCACTCGCTTGTGTTGTATTAATGATGATATTAGAAGATCGAGCTGGTCATATTGATTTTGAAACTGGAGCATTAAATAATAAAGCTTTCAGTGAAATTAATCAAATTCTTCTTAAATCTAATATTAATTATTCAGTTATTTTAATAGCAATTAATAATCTAGATTTATTTACTAAATTATATTCTTTCAAAGAAACTAATCATTTATTGTATGAAATATCTAAATGGTTTACTAGTATTGCCTCCGAAAGAAATATTTATACATATCGCTATGGATCTTTTGCGTTAGTCGGGGTCAATAAGACGGATGAAAATAATAATGAGAAAGTCCGAGTAATTATTGATCGTTTCAATAAAGAATGGTTAATAGAAGATATAGGTGAAGTAAGAGTAAATGCTACTTTAGCAGTCTTTAATATTCCTCGTGATTTAAATTCATATTCAGAATTACAAGATTATTTAAAAATGAATATTTCCAAGAATCAAAGAGAAACAACAGTGTTAGAACTAAAAACTTTGAAAGAAGAAAGAACAATTTTAAATATTGAAAGAGATTTACGAAGAGTAATTGATGAAAATAAATTAATGGTTTATTATCAACCTATCTGGTCAGTAAAAGAACAAAAATTTATTGCGGCTGAAGCGCTTCTACGTATTGATGACGATGTTTTCCGTTCATATTCACCAGAAGTATATATTCCTCTTGCGGAAAGAAATGGTTTGATAAATCATATTGGTTCCTTTGTTTTTGATAGTGTTTGTGCTTTTTATAAAAACAATGATCTTAAAAATAAAGGTGTTGAATACATCGAATTAAATTTATCATTATATCAATTATTGGATTCAAAGCTTGTAGATAATTTAGAAAATATTCGTAAGAAATATGATATAGACCCTTCATTTTTAAATTTAGAAATCACAGAAACAGCTTCTTTACAAGAATCAAATATCGTTAAAGATAATGTCAATAAATTGATTAAATTAGGCTATAATTTTAGTCTTGATGATTTTGGCACTGGTTATTCGAATATTGTTAGACTCTTTGGTTTACCATTTAGAAATATTAAAATTGATCGATCCTTACTATGGTCAAGTGATGATGAAATGATGGATGGTGTATTAGATTCTATTGTTATGATTGTTAATAATTTAGGCTATGGCATTATTCAAGAAGGCGTAGAAACAAAAGAACAATTGGATAAAGTTGTTAATTTGGGTTGTGATTTAATTCAAGGTTTCTATTTTTCTAAACCAATAAGTCAGGCTGATTATTTAAAATTTATTGAGGAAAACAACAAGAATGATTAAATATCAAGAAATAATTTTGAACGATGAGGTAATTAAGGATTTAATTCATTTATCAAAATTATGGGTATTAGAAAATAATTGTTATGGAATGGTTGAAAATACGATTGATGATTTAAAAGAAACTGGCTTTCTAGCATATGATGATGAAAGATTAGTTGGTTATATTTTTGGATCCTTTTATAACAATGAGAAAAAGACTTCTTATATTGAAGTTGGGAAAAAATGCTTTGAAATTTCAGAACTATATGTGATAAAAGAATATCGTCATTTAGGGATTGGAAGACATTTATTTAAATTATTAGAAGATAAAATAAAATTAGATAAAGAAGTTAAATATCTTACTTTAGCTACCTCTAATAAAGATTACGAAAGTATTCTGAAATTTTATTGTGAAGATAATGATATGAATTTTCATAGTGCATTTTTGATAAAAAACCTTAATTAATATTGAAAATTATTAACGGAATATTTCCTATAATGTGGTGATTATATTTCTTTATAAAATTTGTTGGATGAAAAAAATAGCCGTAAAAAAATATTTATTACTATAATTACATAATAATTAAGAGTAAACAAAAAAGGACTAAGTTCTGTTGAATTAGAACTTAGTCCTTAATTTTTTTATTTTGTTCTATTATTAATAAATACTTTTAAACGATCGATCATATTGGAATGATAATGATTGGCTGAGGTTACCATTACTAAATGACGAAGAGGTATTTTTTCATTAATATTAATTTGAAAACATTTTTTTTCGTTTAGACTTTGTTTTGCCATTTGTTGGGGCATAAAGGTTAAACCATAATTTTTTTCAATCATTGGGAGGATGGTACCAATTGAATCGGTTTCAATAGCGGGAGTAATATGAATATTATTATTGAATAAGAAATTATTGATGTGTATTCTAAATTGACTATCGGAGGATAATAAGAGGAATGGATAAACTTCTAATTCTTTTAAATTATGATTTTCTTCCGATAAGGTTTGATATTTAGTACCACCAATGATTATATCTTTAATGCTCATAATATTAGTTATTTCTAAGTCATTATCTTTATCAAATGGGGTGGTTACAAAGGCTATATCAATTTTACCTTGTTTTACTTGATCAACTATTTTTGATGTCGATCCAGTATAAATTTGATAATGAATATTCGGATAATTATTACCTAAGTCTCGTAACATATCAAAAACAAAGATTTGTAAAGAAGTAAAAGTAGCCCCAATATAAATAGTAGAATAAGCATTATTAAATTTAAAAGTTTCATCAATTCTTTGTAATTGAACAAAAGGACCTTCAATTTGGTCAAAGAGATTCTTTCCTTCTTTTGTTAAAGTGATACCATGTTTATTTCTTACAAATAATTTACAGCTAAGCTCGCTTTCTAGGGATTGGATAACACGCGATATAGCTGGTTGTGAGGTATATAATTCTTTGGCAGTTTTGGAAAAACTATTATTTAAACAAACGTGATAAAAGATTTTTAAATATTCATAATTCATATTAACTCCTAGATATATCAAATTGATATAACAACATATCATTTTATTTGTTTACATTATATAATAATAATGTTATAATGTAAATGAAAACGCTTGAATATTTTACAAAAAAGGAGCATTATGAAGAAAATATTTGGTTTATTATTAGTATTAATCTTGGTTTTTTCAATTACTTCTTGTAGTAAAGAAGAAAAAAAAGAAACTAATAAAGAGATGGATCTATCGGAAAATTCGGATAAATCTTTAATGGCTTATCTTGAAGGTGATAGTTTTAATTATACTCTTCGTTTAACGGGAAGTGGTAAAGCTGTTGATTATAGTTCAAAAGAAGCCGTACCTTGGAATTATTTGGCTTCGAGAATTAAGAAGGTAGTTATTGATGATAATGTTACATCTTTAGGTGATTATTTCTTTACAATGTTAAGTCTTAAAGAATATGAAATACCAAAGAATGTTACAAGAATTGGAAAGAATTGTTTCAAAGATGATGTAAAATTATATTCTTATTCAACTAATTTCACTTATAATGGTAGTTGTAAAATCTATTATTATAGCGAAACTAAACCTAATGAAGAAGATAAATATTTCCATGTTATTGATGGTGAATATGTAATTTGGTCAGAAAAAAGAATTCTTTTCATCGGTAATAGTTTTACTTATCGCCCTGGTAGCGAAGATAATCCAATGATACCAAAACTATATCAAGATTTAGCTGACAATTTAGGTGAAAGTGTAAGTGTAGATTATGTAGTTAAAGGTTCTCATACTTTAGCGGGTTTTGCGGATAAAAATAGTGAACTAGGAAGTAAAATAGTTGATTATTTGAATAATAATCAATACAATTTTGTAATATTACAAGAACAATCAACTAGACCATTAAATTATTTCCAATCATTTTCTGATTCGGTAGGAATTTTAAATGATTTAGTCAAAACAACCCAAAAAGAATGTAAAGTTTGTTTATATGAAACTTGGGGTTCACCAACGGCTATATCTACTTCCTCATATAAAACCATTGGGGAAATGGAAATGGCATTAAGAGAGGCTTATGAAAAAGTTGGTAAAGCCTATAACCTTGATGTCCATTATATTGGTAAAGCTTTTACTGTTGTTGATGAAAATTATAAAGATTTATATCTATATGATGAAACCGATCATCGTCATCAAAACTTATTAGGTGCTTATTTATCAGCTTGTATGCATCTTATGTATACATTAAAAATAGATGTTAGAAAAGCAACTGATAATGGTGGTTTAAGTAAGACTGATGCGGCGACATTAAGAGAAATAGCTTATAATGTGGTAAAAGGTATTGAATCAACAGGTAGTAATGAAAATGTGAAAGTTAAAGATAGTATTGCGGTAGCATTTTATACAAAGACTGCTACATCTGGTGTAAATCAAGCTATAATTGATAATGTTAAAACCGAATTAACAAAATATTTAAAATCACAAAATATTAGTGAAGATGTAATTAATAAAATTGTTTATCGTGGTTATGATGGTAATGTACAACCTAGTTGTGAAGCCATTAAAAAAGATGGTGATGTCATAATCATGGTAGGTTGGAAATCTAATGTTGATACAACTGGCGGCTTAGAATATGTTAAAGCTTATCCTGGTGATCCAGAACTTAGTGGAATAACAATTGGTAGTGTTGAAAATCGTTGGATACATATGTTAAAAGAAGATAGTTTATCAACTTTGATTTATGACTATTTTATCAGTGAAAATGGTCAAAAAATATTTCTAGGTTAAAATTTTCAATTTTTGTAAAGAGGAGGTTTAAAAAATTATGAAAATTAGGAAAATTTTATTATCGCTAGTATTAGTACTAGTAATGGTTTTTGCTTTAGCAGCATGTTCATCTGCAAATGAAGAAGGCGGCAATGAGCAAGGTGGTAGTGAAGAAAAAGCTACATTTACAGTTGTTTTTGATGTTGAAGGAGAAAGATTTGCAACTAAGAAAGTTAAAGAAGGTGACAAATTAACAGCTCCTGAAACTGACCCAGTTAAAGAAGGTTATTCTTTTGATGGTTGGACTTTAAATAATGAAGTAGTAGATTTCGAAACATTAGAAGTTAAAGCTAATTTAACATTAAATGCTAAATTTACGAAGATTGATATCAACCAAAATTTAAATGTTGATGATAAAAAAGTTGAAGGTACAGTTTATTATCTAGTTATTGGTTGGTGGGAAGCATTAAATGAAGATGGAACTCCAAAAGGAACTAGTACATTAACTGCTGAATTAGCACGTTTATTCTATTCAAATGCTTTATTATATGTTAAAGCTTTAGGCGCAACAGCAGATGATATCGCTCATATTAGCTTTAGAAATTATTCATCACTTGATGTAGCTGCCATGGTTGAAGCAGTTAAAGCTGATGGTGATGTAGATATGTTAATTGGTGTTGGTAACAATGTTAACTCATCTGGTAATTTAACATTATTAAATGGTAATGATGGAAAATGTGATGTTGTAATGGGTACTGGAGCTAAGACTCGTAAAGTTGCAGTTCTTGAAAATGCTAATGAAGTAGCAGTTAGTTTATTCGATTGGATTAAGAATACACAAACTGGTAAAGATGCATTTAATAAACAATTAAAAGAAAGTGAAGTAGAAGTATATCATGAAGCTATCAATGTTACAGTAACAGTTCACGGTGATTCTGATGAAGTAACAGTAATTAATGATAGAGAAACAGTTATAACTCTTCCTACATTTACAGTTCCTGAAAATAAAGAATTTATTGGTTTAGCTAAAACTATCGATGCAGAAGAAGCTGATTTAGTTGTAGGTGTTAATGCTCAACTTACTTATGCTAATATTGAATCTTTAATCGTAGATAATAAAGTAGATTTATATCCAGTTCTTCGTGATAAACCTCAAGGTGATGGTTTATTAGTTATCTATATTCATGCATCTGCATCAAAAACTACTTATATTACTGATGAAGAAATAGCTAAACTTGAAGCAGATGCTAAGAAGACTTTTGGTGAAGAACATGTTAAATTTGAAGTAATTAAAGGTGCTAATGGTTCTGGCTTTAACCAAGCAGTTTTAGATGCTATTGCCGGTGATCCAGATAATGGTGTTGCAGGTATCAATGTCGATGTTGTTGTTGGTGGTAATACTATTAGTACTGCAGATCCAAAATTAGCTGAAACTAATTCAGATGTTGGTGCTGGTCATTTTGCAAATGAATCACGTAAAGTTTTAATCTTATCTAGTTCAATCAACAAAGAACTAGCTCAATCATTTGTTAACTATTTAACTACTCCGCTAACTGTTGAATAAAAATTATAAATAGAGAAACAGAAATTAAATAATTTATTTTGTAGGTATATTATGAAAATATTAAAATATTTTTTAATATTCATTATGACTATATGTACTTTTACAATTCTTTCTTCTTGTGCTGCTAAAGCATTAGAAAAAGAAATCAATGTAGTATTTATGTGTGATGGTGAATATATTGGTTCTGGTACAGTTACTCAATTTAAAAATATAAAAACACCTACGCTACCTGACGGATATGTTCCTGAAAATTATAAATTCTTTGGCTGGACACCACGTCCTTTAAATAGTGTTAAACCAACTGATGAAAATTTTAAGAGTGAATATATTGGTGATGGTAAAATGGTTCACTATATGGATGTCAAAGATTATGTTGATAATTTTACTGTTATCTGTCAAGCAGTAATGTTTGATATTAATGATATTCCAAAAGTATATCATTATGTTGCGATTGCTTGGTATGATAAAGTAGCTACATCTGGTCTTAATGAAGATCTAATGAAGACATTTACAACTAAACTTAATGCTTATTTATCTAGTGAAGGTGTAACACAAGAAGATTTAGATACAATTGTAATTCGTGGTTATACAGGTCAAGTTGGTCAATCTTGTGGTGCCATCATGTCTGATGGTGACATCGATATCATGCTTGGATGGAGTTCAAGAAGTAATGTAATTAATACTGGTGGTATGAAGGATGAAATGTTATTAGAAACTGTTGATGATTTTACAGTTGGTTCTCATACACGTACTATTCATCGTTTATCTGACAGTGAAACAGTAATTAAAGTTATGGAATGGATGAAGAGCGAAGAATGTCGCAACATCTTTAAATAATAGGTGATAAATATGAAAAAGAAATTATTAACAGTAGCTCAAGTGCTAGAATATGTATTTACTTTTATTTATAGTGTTGTTTGTGCATTATTCTTCTCCATGAGTAATAAATTATATATTCTCTTCTTAATCCTAATTCCCGTTTCCTTGATTCTTGGTTTGTATACAGAGACTATTAAATATCATTTGAAAAATAATGAATTAAATAAAAAACATAAAATTATTCTTATAATTATTACTGTTGTTTCCCTTATTGCTTGTCCTGCTTGCTTATTTAATTTACTTGCCTTAACAAACAAAAAAGATACAAAAGTAATTAAGAGTGTTAATTTAGATTATGTTGAAAAAGAAAAAGAAGAAAAGAAATGGTATAAGAAAACATCTTTCATTCTTTGTGTAACTTCATTAGTATTAATTATTGTTTTATCTGTAGTTGGTAATTTATTTGAAACTACTATGGGTAGTGTTATAGTTAAAGATGCTACATTAACAAAAAAAGAAACTGATGTTTATAACGTTGGTCATCCTTTAAATGGTACTACATACGCTATTGAAGATAGTAGTGTAAAAATATCATATACAATGTATAAACCTAAAAAAGCATCCCAAACTAATCTTTATCCGGTTGTTTTTGTTCTTCCTGGTTTTACAAGAACAAAAGCTACAATGTCACAATATGCGATTGAATTATCACGTCGTGGAGCTGTCGTCTTTGTTATTGATCCAGGTAGTCAAGGTTCAACAACTTATGGTGGTTATGATTATGATGATAGTGGTAATTTAGTTAAGGATGCTAATGGTAATAAAGTTCAAAATTCTTATAGTGTAGCTCGTAGTGGTATGGGTTATTTAGTTCAATATGTCTATAACAATATTGATGACTTTGACTTTATCGACCGTAATCGTATTGGTATTGCGGGACATTCTGCTGGTGGTGGAGATGCTTGTAAATTAGCTGCTGATTTTGCGGGAGCTAGTTATGAAGAATCGATAATTAAAGCTTTATATATTTCTGGTTATATTAAGACATCCGCTGCTAATGTATTCTATCAATTACATTGTAATTCCGCATTATCATATGCTAAATATGATGAAGGTTCTTTCCGTTATCAAGATGAAAATCAAGCTTATGAAGTAATAGCTCTACGTTTTATTAATGAAGTAGAATCAAAAACTAGTGGTAAGAATGGTCATTTTGATTATTTCATTGAAGATTATGAATATGGTAATAGTGCTTCTGGTACATATCGTATTATTCATCATGAAGAAATTAATCACTGCTTTGAAATGTATGATCCAACCTCTATTACTAATACTACTAACTTCTTTAGAATTAATCTTGGTTTAAATACGAAGATTAAAGATAGTAGTCAAGTATGGTTTGGTCAAGAATTAGCAAATGGTTTATGTTTAGCTTTAGCCTTTACATTTATCATTAGTTTATTATTTGTTGCAGTTGACGTTATTCCATTTATGAAGAGTGTTAAAGAAGAAGCTGATGAAAGAAAGAATAATGAACAAGAAATCAGACAAGCTTATACTCTTAATGTTTATGAAAGAGGTGTAGCTGTTATTGAACAAAAAGAAAAGACTTTTGGCAAAAGAGCTCTTTTCTGGTTACCGATGATTTTAACAGCCATTATTGCATGTTTAGATTATATTCCTTTAGCAAGACTTTCCATGGATATGTTCCCAGAAGCTGCTGGTAATATTTATACTTATAAATTCCCAGCGAGAATGATGAATGCAGTCTTCTTATGGGCCGTAGTAAATGGTGCTGTGGGCTTAGTTGTTTGGGCTGGTTTAACAGCTTTAGAAAATCTTTATTATACAATTAAGAGTAAAGTAACCGGTGAAGTGAATAAAGCTGATTGGTCTAAATTTAAAGGTTTAAAAGTTAAACCACTTAATTTACTTAAGACTTTAGCTTTAGCAATCGTTCTTTTCTTAGTATTCTATGGTTTACTTGCGTTAATGTATTTATTAACACATCAAGATTGGCGTTTCATGTTAATCTCTGCTTCACCATTATCAATGAGATTTGTTGTAACATGGTTAATCTATCTTGCAGGATTCTTTGTCTTCTATATTTCTAATTCAATTAGAGTTAATCTTTCTATTGCAAGAGAAGGTTATAAAGAATGGCAAGTTATGGTGATTGGTGCTTTAGCTAATTCTTTAGGTTTAGTATTCATGATCATCATTAATTATTGGGTATATTTCAGAACTGGTACTGTTTATTATGGCTATTATTCAGCTACTGATGCATCTGAAATGTGGTTATATATTAATATGGTATTTGGCTTAATTGTTATGATGGCAATTCTACCAATCTTTAACCGTTTAGTATATAAGAAAATAGGTAATGTATATGCAGGTGCTCTCTTATGGTGTATGATATTTATTATGATGTCATTATCTGCATCTATTTCCTTTATTCCAATGTAAAATAACTCATTTCAAAATTTAAAATATATTTAAGGAGGATCTTATGGATTATTCAAAAAGATCAGTAAAATGTCATAAAAAATGGCGAGGAAAAATAGAAATTAAGGCAAGAGTTAAAGTTGACACTAGAGATAGATTATCGACAGCATATACTCCAGGAGTAGCAGCTGCTTGTCTTGAAATTAAAAATGATATTGATAAAAGTTATGAATTAACAAGACGTTGGAATACCGTACCAGTTATTACTGACGGAACAGCAGTATTAGGTTTAGGTGATATTGGACCAGAAGCTGGTATGCCTGTTATGGAAGGTAAAGCTGCTTTATTTAAAACCTTTGGTGATGTTGATGCTTACCCATTATGTATTAGATCAAAAGATACGGAAGAAATAATTAGAACAATTAAATTATTTGCGGGATCATGGGGTGGAATTAACTTAGAAGATATTTCAGCACCGCGTTGTTTTGAAATTGAAACAAGACTAAAAGAAGAATTAGATATTCCAGTCTTCCATGATGATCAACATGGTACAGCTATTGTAACAGCAGCTGCTTTAATTAATGCGTTGAAACTCGCCAATAAAAAAATGGAAGAAGTAAAAATCGTTATTAATGGAGCAGGGGCAGCTGGTATCTCTATTTGTAAATTCTTAATGCAATTTGGCGCAAAACATCTTATCATGTGTGATTTAAAAGGAATCATTTATGATGGAGCACCTTGGCTTAATAAAGCCCAAATGGAAATTAGTAAAATGACTAATGAAAATAAATTACAAGGTACTTTAAAAGATGCAATGCGAAATAGTGATGTCTTCATTGGGGTTTCAGGACCTAATTGTGTAACCAAAGAAATGGTTCAATCAATGAATGAAAAATCTATTCTCTTTACACTTGCTAACCCAGTTCCCGAAATTAATCCAATTCTTGCGAAAGAAGCAGGTGCTTATATCTTAGGTACTGGTTCTAGTCAATATGCAAATCAAATTAACAATGTTCTCGTATTCCCAGGCTTATTTAGAGGAGCCTTAGATGCAAGAGCAAGTACTGTTAATTTTGAAATGATGAAAGCCGCATCAGTAGGTATTAGTGAGTGTGTAAGTGAAGAAGAATTATCACCTGAATATATTCTTCCATATGCTTACGATAAGAAAGCTCATGAGATTGTCGCAAAATCAGTTTTTGAGGCAGCAATTAGAACAAAAGTATCTAAAATATATAAATAACATAAAATTGTCCTTAAGTTAAAACTTAAGGACTTTTATTATGAAAATTTTTCTTTAATATTTTAATGGTTATAATTTTCTAAATGTGATAAAATAATAACAGTATTTTTTAAAAGCAGGAGGTGATTTAATTATGGCTAAATATATCTTTGTAACTGGTGGTGTTGTCTCAAGTTTAGGAAAAGGGATTGTCGCATCCGCAATTGGACGACTTCTTAAAGAAAGAGGATTGAAAGTATTTGTGCAAAAATTTGATCCATATATTAATATTGATCCAGGAACGATGAGTCCTTATCAACATGGAGAAGTTTTTGTAACGGAAGATGGGGCAGAAACAGATTTGGATTTAGGTCATTATGAAAGATTTATCGATGTAAATTTATCCAAATATTCTAATATTACAAGTGGTAAAATTTATAAAAGAGTTTTAGAAAAAGAACGTCGTGGTGACTATTTAGGTAAAACTGTGCAAGTTATTCCTCATATTACTGATGAAATAAAATCACGTTTTGAAAAAGCTAGTCTTAAAAGTGAAGCTGATGTTATCATTACCGAAATTGGTGGTACTGTTGGTGATATTGAATCCTTACCATTCTTAGAAGCTATTCGTCAATGGCGTAGAAATGTTGGTTATGAAAATACTTTCTATGTACATGTAACATTAGTACCATTCTTAAAGAGTGCGATGGAAATTAAGACTAAACCAACTCAACATAGTGTTAAAGAATTGAGAAGTTTAGGTATTCAACCTGATATGATCGTTTTAAGAAGTGAAGTCGATATAAAAGATGATGTCAAAGAAAAGATTGCGTTATTCTGTGATGTTGATAAAGAAGCTGTTGTCGTATCAAAAGATTTACCAGTCATTTATGATATTGTTCCTTCATTCCATAAACAACACGTTGATAATACTATAGTTAATCACTTCCATTTACAAAGTCATGAACCAGACTTAACAGAATGGTTAGAAATGGTTAGTAAAGTTAAGAAAGCAAAGAATGAAATTAATATTGCGTTAGTTGGTAAATATGTAGAATTACATGATGCATATTTATCTATTAATGAAGCTTTAAAACATGCCGGATATGCATTAGGAGCTAAAATTAATATTAATTGGATTTTATCAGAAAATGTTAATGATGATAATGCGGAAGAATTACTTGGTTCATCATTAGGTATTTTAGTACCAGGTGGTTTTGGTAAACGAGGTAGTGAAGGAAAAATTGCTGCTATTAAATACGCTAGAATCAATAAAATACCATTCCTTGGTATTTGTTATGGTATGCAACTTGCCGCAATAGAATTTAGCCGTAATGTTTTAGGCTATAAAGACGCTACAACTACAGAATTTGATGAAAATACTACGCATCCAATTATTTGCCTACTTCCTGATGCTAATCCTGAACAAGGTATGGGTGGTTCACTTCGTTTAGGTGCTTATGATTGTCAAATAAAAGAAGATAGTTTAGCTTATAGTTTATATAAGGAAAAATTAATTAAAGAACGTCATCGTCATCGTTATGAATTTAATAATGAATATCTATCTGAATTTGAAAAACATGGTATGCATATTTCAGGAATCAATCCTGATCGTAATTTAGTAGAAATTATTGAATTAAAAGATCATCCATATTTTATCGCCTCACAATTCCATCCGGAATTTAAATCAAGACCTAATCGTGCACATCCTTTATTCTATGGCTTTGTGAAAGCTTGTTTAGATAAAAAAGATAAGTAAAGAAATAATAAAATTTCTTAAAAAAGAGTATAATATAAAATGTAAAGGGTAAAAGAAAATGAAAAAATGTTGTTTAATTCTACTACTTACTTGTTTATTATTATTTAGTGGTTGTAAGAAAAAAATTGAATTTAATAATTTTGATTATGGAAAAATCGATTATTATGTTATGGGTTTATATCTAGAAATTGGTGAACAAGCTGATGCAAGTCGCTATGATGCTAATCCCAAAATGTTTTTTGATTTTGCAAAAAATCCAGTTAGTTTTTTTACTTCTAGTGGTTCTGGAACTACTAGTGTTATAATTAATAACCAAGCTAATAATATCAAAACAGTTGATGGTGTTAAGGTTTATCATGGTGCTGTCAATTTAAGTATTCGGGATGAAAATTTAAAAAAGATTAAATTTTATCCAATGTATTTAAAAAATGGTCAAGTAGAAATAAACAAAGAAGTAACTGAATCTTTTGATTTAAGTAATACATCCTATGAATTTTTAGTTACTTTTACCAATAATAATCAAAAATATAAAATTGAGATAAGTTTATTATTTAAGAAAGAAGGATAAGATGAAAAAAATTTTAGGATTTAAAGATTCTTGGATTTTAACCGAAGAAGGTTTAAAGAAAACTAATTTATTAATTGAAGATGGACGTATTAAAGAAATAGGTTCTACTTCTGTAGAAGGCTTAATTAAATTACCAGAAAATCAAATTGTCATTCCTGGTTTCATTGATCAACATATTCATGGTGCTGGTGGTAGTGATGCAATGGATGGTACCAAAGAAGCCTTAAGTACTATTGCGGAGTTCTTAGCTAAAGAAGGAACAACTGCTTTTTGTGCAACGACAATGACACAAAGTATGGAAAATATTGATAAAGCTTTAAATAATGTTAAAGAATATATGAGTGAAAAACATCCAGAAGGAGCAGAAGTATTGGGCGTTCATTTAGAAGGACCATTCATTTCGAAAGATTATGTTGGTGCTCAACCAATTGAATATGTGGCTGAACCAAAAATTGAAACCTTTAAACATTATGAAACAGTTAGTGGTAATAATATTAAAATTATCACAATGGCTGTCGAAGTTGAAGGAGCTACAGATTTAATCAAATATTTAAAATCAAAAGGAATTGTTGCGTCAATCGGTCATACTAACGCAAAATATGAAGATTGTAAAAAAGCTATTGAAGCGGGCGCATCTAATATTACGCATACTTATAATGCCCAAAAACCAATTCATCACCGCGAAGTAGGAACAGTCGGTTCTGCTATGTTATTTGATAATGTCAATTGTGAAGCTATTTGTGATGGTATTCATTTATCAGCTCCAGCTATTAAATTATTATGGAAAAATAAACCTAATGATAAATTTACTTTAATTACTGACGCAATGCGGGCTAAAGGTATGCCTGATGGGGTTAGTGAATTAGGTGGACAAGTTGTTATCGTTAAAAATGGTGAAGCTCGTCTTGAAAATGGTACTTTAGCTGGTAGTATTTTAAAAATGAATAATGCGGTTAAGAATGTTATGAAATTCTTAGATTTACCACTTGAAGAAGTAGTTAAATTTGCAACTATCAATCCAGCTAAAAATCTTGGTATTGATAAAGATTATGGTAGTATTAAAGTTGGTAAGAAAGCTAATCTTGTAGTTGTTGACAAAGACGTCAATGTTATTTCAACAATTCGTGATGGTTTAGAAGTGTATAAAGCATAAGACATAAGATGAACGAAAAACGTTCATCTTTTTTTTGTTATAATCTTTACATCCAGTTATTTTTATGATAAAATGAAGTAAATTATAGAAATATAAAAGGAGAAAGAAAAAATGAAAAGTACAAAAAAATATTTTTTAATGATTTTAGCTATTGTTTTTGTTGCGTTAAACGCTCTAATCTTTTTGATTACTTATAACAATAATAAAGAAGCTTTTAAATCCTTATCTTGGTGGTTAGCTTATGTAATGGTAATGTTGCCTTTAGTAGCATTACTTATTATGAGATTAGCTAATCCTGATAATGAAAGAAAACAAAGTGTTTTCTTACCATTAATGTTTCCACTTAGTTTAATAGTATTTATAGCAGGTATTGCTTTCTTATTCTTTACTAAGATTCCATTTATGGTACCATTAATTATTTTAATTGTCTTTGCTGCCTTAATTGCGATTGGCTTTGCTTTTGGTTTTATGTATAAAGATCATTTAAAATCAATTGAAGTAAAAGAAGTTAAAGTAATTGATATGGAAGGCTTAATTCTCTATCTTGATAATCTAACAAAAAATGGGGAAGAAAATGTTCGTAAGACTGCGGAAAAATTATTAGATCTTGCGATGGTAAAAAAAGAAACTAATGATGAAATTGAAAAATTAGAAAAACGTATTTTTGAAATCACTTATTTTATGGATCGTGATTTTAAAGAAAATAAATTAGGTAATTTCTATAATCATGCATCTAATATGGAAAAGCTATTAAAACAAAGAAAAGAGTTATAAAATGCTAGAAATAAAAAATTATTCTAAAAAATATGATAATGGAGTTCTAGCGGTTGACAATTTAAATTTAACAGTTGAAGATGGAGATTTATTTGCGTTCATTGGTCATAATGGAGCTGGTAAAAGTACCACTATTAAATCAATTGTAGGTATTTTACCTTTTGAAAGTGGCGATATTTTAATTGATGGAATAAGTATTAAGAAAGATCCTTTAAGTGTTAAAAAGAATATCGCTTATATACCTGATAATCCCAATCTATATGAATCATTAACTGGAATTGCTTATCTTAATTTTATTAGCGATGTCTTTAATGTAACAGAAGAAAAAAGAAAAGAAATAATTGAATTATATGCTACTAAATTTGATTTAAAAGATTCTTTAAATGATTTTATTAGTAATTATTCTCATGGTATGAAACAAAAATTAGCCATTATTAGTGCTCTAGTTCATGAACCTAAATTATTAATCTTAGATGAACCATTTGTGGGCTTAGACCCGATTGCTAGTCATAATGTAAAAGAAATTATGAAAGAATTATGTGCTAAAGGCTGTTCCATTTTCTTTTCTACTCACGTACTAGAAGTTGCGGAAAAATTATGTAATAAGATAGCAATAATTAAGAATGGTAAATTAATAATTAGTGGCAATATGGAGGAAGTTACTAAGAATAGTAGTCTAGAAGATGTATTCTTAGAACTAAGTGATAATGCGTAATTTCTTTTTATTAATAAAAAATTACTTTAACATTTTTGTTAGTGGTTTTAATAAAAAAAAGAATAAAAGAGGAAGTATTATTTCTGGTGGTGCTCTACTTTTAATTATTGGTTTAATCTTTATTTTACTTTTTTCCACAACTGCTTATACAACTATAAGTGAAATTAAAAAAGATCCTGAAACAGACATTGAAGTAGCTTTATATGCTTTATCATCAATCGGTTTAGTTTTCTTATTATTAATCATTATTATGAAAGGTACTAATAGTAAGAAGGCTAATGATTATGAACTTTTATATAGTTTACCAATTAAAAAAAGCACTATTATTTTAAGTAGAGTCTTTAAAGAATTAATCTTTGATTTTATTTCTTTAATTCTTGTTATGATGCCTGGTTATGTTATTTATGCTTTCATATCGAATGCCGATTTTTCTTATCCAGTTATTTTAACAGGTATTTTAGTTGTCTTTTGTTTAGCTCTCTTTTCATCGGCAGTATCCTTAATATTAAAAGAAGTAATAATTAAATTAACAAGTAAATTCAAATATGCGGAAATCATTCAAACCATCATAAATGTATTGATAATGGTTATCTTTGTCATCTTTTATTATTGGTTTATGAATAGTATTCAAACAAATGGCTCAAGTACTGTTGAATTCATGTTAAGGTTTTATCCAGTTGAATTAATGGTATCTTTCTTGACACTATCTAATTTCTTAAATATTTTAATATTTATTTTAATATGTGTAGTACCTTTTATTTTTTCTATTTTCTTATCAACTTATTTAGCTGATAGACAAATAAAAAAGAGAAAAATCAAAAAAGAAGAACTAAAATATAAGAAAACAAAAACCATCAATAGCTTAATTAAAAAAGAATTTGGTAAATATTTTAGAAATACTAATTATGTTATTAATACAACAATGGGTGGCTTTTTATTAATTATTTTTGGTTTTATCATTGCGTTCTTAGGCTTTGATCAAATTAAATCTTTAATTAATAATGCTATGGGTTCTGCCGCAAATGTCTTTGTCGATAATTTAGAAACCATTATTATGTTATTTTTGATTTTATTATCGTCAACGATTGTGACAACTTCTTGTTCCATTAGTTTAGAAGGAAAAGAACTTTGGATTATTAAATCTTTACCAATAAAGATTAAAGATGTTTTTTTATCAAAATTAATCCTTAATTTCATTGTTGGTATTATTCCGATTGTAATTGCGGTCTTCTTAATAAGCTTAAAGGTTGGGTTTGTTTATTTTGTTCCTTTGTTATTTATTTGTATCTTAGGTTTAATTTATGCCGCTGTTAATGGTTTAAATTTAAATCTTAAATATCCGAAACTTGATTATCAAGATGAAGTAGAAGTAATAAAACAAAGTATGTCAGTTTTATTATCATTAGTTACTTCTTTAATACCAGGAATTATGTGTTTAATTATTTATTTTAGTCTTTTAATTAAATTACCATTGTTATTAAGTTTATTAATAATCTTTGTGATTTATTTAATTATTGACTCTATCGAAATAATTATTTTAATTAAAAAAGGTCCTAAATATTTAAATAACATCAATAATTAAGCTTTTCGACAAGATCTATATTGTTTATACAATATAGGTCTTTTTTTTATTAATTTTCACAAAAGATATTTTAGCTAGTTCTGCGAATAATATTAGTGAAAGGAAAAAAATTATGTATAAGAAAATATTGTGTTTTTTAAGTTTATTTTTATTATTAATTATGATGTTTAATCTTAATACCAAAGCTTCATTTTTAGATGGTGGTATTACGAAAACAGGCCACAATGATATTGTGGAAATCAGTTTTAAAAATCGTTATAGTAATAATCAATTATTGAATCAAATATCTTCTTCAACACTTGATAATTATTATAAAAGAATTAAAAGAAGTGCTTTTGGTTGGAGTGCTGTAACAATTAATGAAGATGTTCCCGTTAAATATGTATCAGAAGTAATTCTCTCTAAAAGCAATCAAACTAGAGAAAGAGTTGTCTATAAATATAATTTAACTTATTCAACATCGACAACCTTAGAAAGAAGTCTTGCGGGGAGCGTCGCCTTAAAATTAAGTGGTAAAATTAAAGGTATTACAGCTGGTGTAGAAGCAAATATTAAAGCTTCAATCACCCAAACGATTAAGAAATTATATGAAGAGAAGATGAGTTTTGATGTCAGCATTAATCCTTATCGTAAGGTATCTTTAATCATTAGAGGTGATGGGGAATTATCAAATGGAGTAGCTAAACAATACTTCTTTGGTATTCAAATTAAAAAAGGTACTTGGGAATATTTAAATCGTTTAACGGAGTATTATGAAATGTATGAAGAAGTATTATAAGATTTTGATTGGTTGTTTTTTTATTATTTTATTTTTAACAATTTCTTTATTTTTAATCTTTAATAAAAAGAAAATGAATTATTCTTTTATCAGTGTTAATTATGATTATTTTATTGAGACTAATGAATTAGAAGATTGTAAAGTAAGTATACCATTATTTGTAGATAATAAGAACAGTCCTTATTTAGAAAAAGATAATATTAAAAATCTATATTTAACAGAAGAATTAAGTAATGATAAAATTCAAATTAGATTAAATGATATTGAAACAAGATCGAATCTTAGGTATGAAAATAAAGAATATTATGAATATTGTTTAAATTGTCTAATTCCTTTATCGAGCTGTGAATTAATCAGTTTAGAAAATGTTAATTTAAATTTAGAATATAGTAATGAAGAAAATTTAAGTTTTATGGTTGGTAATTTTTATTTATATCCCAAGCTTGAAAATAATCTTTATTATTCATCTTTAAGAGGTTTAGTTAGAAATATTAATAAGAAAGATTATTTACAAGGTGTATTAATTAAATTTAATGATTCATTTACCATTAAAGATATTAAACCATTATCTAACAAAGTTCTTGTTGATGAAAATTTTACCAAAGTATATGATGAAGTAGAAGAGATTGAAGAATTAAGAACCGAAAAAATTGAAAAAAAGGTCCTTACAAATTGTGATTTAAAGGTTAATGCTAATTATTTATTCATTTCCTTATTTAATGAGCAAAATACCCCAGAAATGGGCTTTATATTAAAATATATCAAAGATGGAAAAGAATATGAGACGCTTATTTATCCTTTCCGTTTTTATTATAATGATGATATTTATGATTTAAAAAAGGTAAATTATGAAGTCGATTTATCTTAAAAATGTAAAGAAAGCTTATCAAGATAAAATAATATTTGAAAATTTAAACCTAGAATTAGTAAGTGGTAAAGTCTATTTTTTAACTAGTTTTAATGGTAGTGGTAAAACTACTTTTTTAAGATGTTTATTAAATGAAACTAATTATAATGGTTTAATTGATCTACATGATTTAAAGATCATATATTTACCTGAAAAACCAATTCTCGCGTCATATGTTAGAGTTAATACTTTTTTAAAGAGTTTTTATTTACTTAATAATAAAAATTATGATGAAAAGAGAGTTGATAAATATTATGATTTATTTCATATAGCTGAATATAAAAATTATTATCTAAGAGCTTTATCTAAAGGAACAAAACAAAAAATAATGATTATTAAAACTTTACTTGAAGATAGTGATGTCTATTTATTTGATGAACCTTTGAATGGACTGGATTTAGACAGTAGAAATAGTTTTATGAAAGAAATATATGATTTAAGTCAGAAAGATAAAATCATCGTTATCGCAACCCATTATTATGATGATTATCAATTTACTAATAAGGAGATAATTATATTAAATGAAGATACTTAAAATTCATAAAGAATATTATATTAATTTTATTAATCTAATTTTAATCAGTCTTTTAGTAATCAGTGCCATCTTTATTTTTATTTTTAATTTAAGTAACAATAATAATTATTTTGAGCGAATTGACAATAAAAATAGTTATTTAGAGACCCTAATTCTTTATTTTAAATTAATTTTAGTTATTATATTTTGTTTTATTGGTGGTAATTTCTTTAGTTTTAATAATGATAGTTATCATTTATTAATACCTAATTATTATCAAAAGAAAACTAAATATTTCTTTACGAAATATTTAGTCTGTATAGCTTTACCCATAATTGTTTGTTTCTTAATCTTTTTTAGTTTTAGTTTGATTGCGGTAACGGGATCAAATTGGTACATGATTGATAAAAGAATGTTAAAATTATTTTTAAGCTTGATCTTCATGGTAATAATTTATTTAAATTATGCGGTAACATTTACTTTACTTATTAATTCTATTTTTTCTTGTTTTATACCAGGATTAATCTATGTTTTGATGCAAATCTTATCGGAATATAATTCGCTAGATAAAGTAACAAAAATATTAGAATTATTCTTTCCTTTAATTAAATTGGATTATATAAATTATAGTCGCTATGGTTTAATTCATCTAGGACTTATCTTATTCTTAAATATCATTATCAATTATTTATTATATTTATTTAAAAGAAGATTCTAAAAAAAAGTATTGCAAAAAGAGAGAAAAAGTTAAATTTTATGGTATAATATATACGAATTAAATGGTGTTTATGAAAAGTAGAAGTCCCACTTCTCACCCGACTAATTTTAATTGGTGGGTAAAGAGTCATTATTCCTAATATTTTACATTAATAATGTTTTATTAATTATGTAATCAGGATGTAATCAAAGTGGGCATAAAGCTCACTTTTTTATTCTTTTCAGCATACATTTATTTCAAATATTTTTTGGAGGTAAGCTATTATCAATAAACCAGATAATAAAAAGGGTGAAAACCTAGTTAATGAAGAAATTGAAGCAGAAGTAGTTTTAGTAATTGATGAAGAAGGAAATCAATTAGGGAAATTAAAAACATCAGAAGCCTTGAACATTGCGTATGACAGAGGCTATGATTTAGTATGCGTAGCACCAAAGGCTGAAGTTCCAGTCTGCAAATTTATGGATTACAGCCGTTATCGCTATGAACAAAATAAACGAGCAAAAGAAGCTAAAAAGAATCAAAAGATTATTGAAGTCAAAGAAGTAAGATTAAGTCCTACTATTGATGTTGGTGATTTTAATACGAAACTTAAAGCAGCTCGTAAATTCCTTGAAGCCTCTAACAAAGTAAAAGTTAGTTGTCGTTTCCGTGGTAGAATGATTGATAAATCAAATACTACGAAAGAATTATTCCTTGACTTTGCGTCAAAACTAGAAGAAATTGCTAATATCGATTCCCAACCAGTTTTAGATGGTCGTAATATGACTATGGTTTTAGGTCCAAAAAATGTAAAAAAGAAAAATTAAATTAAGGAGAAAAGAATCATGCCTAAAATGAGAACACATTCAGGAACAAAGAAACGTTTTAAGATTACTGGTACTGGTAGTGCAAAACGTAGTCGTGCAGGTAATCAACACCTTGCACCTGGAAAAACACACAAACAAAAGAGACAATTGAGAAAATTCAGTCTTGTTAGCAAGAGCGATAACAAGAGAATTAAACAACAATTGGCTCAACTTAATTAAGGAGGTTATGGGTCATGGCACGTGTAAAAAATGGTCAAGTAGCTAGAAACTATCGTAAAAAAGTCCTAAAAGCAGCTAAAGGCTTCTTTGGTTCAAAACATGCTTTATGGAAAGTAGCTAATCAACAAGTAATGAAGTCACGTCAATATGCTTATCGTGATCGTAAGCAAAACAAACGTAACTTCCGTAAATTATGGATTGTCAGAATTAATGCAGCTGCTCGTTTACAAGATTTAAATTATAGCTTATTAATGCATGGTTTAAAATTAGCTAATATCGACATCAATAGAAAGATGTTAGCTGAACTTGCAGTAAATGATTCTACAACATTTACTTCTCTTTGTGATACTGCAAAGAAAGCTTTAGGTAAATAAGAAAATGGAAAGCAATATGCTTTCCATTTTTTTAATGTTTCTTTCTTATGAAAATATAAATGAGACTAACAAAAGAGAAGAGTTCTAAGAACATGGTGGCTTTTTTGCCACATTTCTTTTTTGTTTCACTTTCTTTTGGTGTATTATCGACTGGTTTATCTGGTACGTCAGGATTATCAATCGGTTTTTCTGGTTCAGGAATTAAAGATTCCCATTCCGCATAAACAGTTATATCTTCATTCTTTTCAATATTAAGATTAAAGACGACATCATCAGTTAAATCTTCTTTTAAATGCCAACCAAAGAAGATTTTCGTTGAATCACTTTGTAGAAGTGGTAATTCGACTTTATCTCCGGCTTTGATTCGTAATGGTTCAAAGATTTGATCTTTATCAAAAGTATTAAATCTTAAGTAATTATAATAATTAAATTTACCATAGAAGGTTAAATCACCTGTAAAGGTATCAGGAATTCTAGTATAGGCTTGACCAGAAAAATCAGGTTCTTGATACCAACCATCGAAATAAGCATCATCTAATTTTGGTGTTGGTAGAGTTGAATAAGCCCCATCATAATAAGTTGTATAATTTTCAGGATTATCTAAATGACCTTCTTTTAAGATAAGATTTAATTTATGTTCATATCGATTAACTACATCGATTTTTTTGGTTAAGACATTACCATCTTTTTTATTGATTCTTACAACAAATTCGTAATTATAATCTTTTAAAATAGATGTAAGACTAGCGGAAACAATTTTTTCTGAAGAAATTGGATAAGTATAAGTAGTAGTATTATCATTTTTATTAACAGTCTTATCAATTTCTACACTTCTTACATTACCATAATAGCCTTTATTCCATTTAACAGTTAATTCTCCATCTTCTTTATTGTAATTATAACTTAATTTATTTAATAATTCATCATCAGTTAATGGAGTAATAGTACTAGGACGTTTTGCGGTAAGAGAGAAAGTATAATCAGTAGCTTTACCTTCTTCATTATAAAGAGTGCAAGTTAATTTATTATCACGAATCTTAATGATATTAGATGAATAATTAACATGACTAATAACAAAACCATCGGTATTTCTTGGATCATATTGTTTATGAGAACCAGCACAACCTACAAGATAAGTTATCCCTAAATCGGGATTAGTTTCGCCTTTATAAGCTAAATCTTTACGAATATAAATGTGTTCATGACCACTTAAGGCTAAATCAATTTGATATTCTTCAAATAAAGGACCCCAGTTTAGATATGTCCATTTTGCGTCATCGGCATAAGCACCTGCGGAGATTGCTCCCGCATGAGTACCAACAATAACCCATTGACATTGGTTATTATCCATAACATTTCTAAACCAAGCTGCTTGTTCTCTAAAATATTGACGATTGATTGTATCAATCATAATAACTCTTAAATTACCTCTAGTAAATGTATAAGTAGAATTAAGACGTTCTTCTGGACCATTCTTAGGATTATTAAAGAATTGATTATAATATAAAGGTGAAACATAAGATCCTGCTGAAGAATGATAATATTCATGATTACCAGGGACTGTAGCTAAAACTTTATTATCAAAACAAGTATAACCATTGAAGAATGTTTGCCATTCTGATTCATAACCACCACGATCGACTTGGTCACCAGTTTGAATAACTAATTTAATATCACCATTCAAACAAATATTATTTAAAATAGGATTGGCTTTTTTACTTGTATCATAACTAGAAGCCGCATGTAAATCAGTAGTAAATAAAATATCACAACTAGTTCCCGTTGGTGAATAAGTTTTAAAGCTATGAATGCTTGATTTTTCTTCACCAGCTACTACTTGATAGTAGTAATAGGCATCTTCTTTTAAACAACAGAGGCTTAAAGAACATACATAACGTTCACTAAAACCGGTACGATTATCATTGTTAACCATTTCATGAGAAAATACTTTTTCGGTTACTTCATATTTTACCGCATCACTTAAATCATAACTACGACCAAGCATGACATAAGAACCAGGTACATCACAATGATAATTAATACCAACACTTACTTCATCTTCACCAACCGCTGTGTTGATATAACGAATGTTGGCATTAGATGCTTTAAAATGGGGTTTAATGCTACTAAAAAGTGTGAACATAAAAACAGTTGTAAATAACAATAAAAATAATTTTAAAGATTTTTTAATTTTTAACATTTTATTCACCTCATTTATTATTATATCAAAAAATTTATTATTTCTTAGGATTTATGATATAATAATTAAGAAAGTGAATAGAAATATGTATCAAAGAATAAAAACATTAATGGTGTCACCAAAGGGAATCATTAATTATATTAATGATAAAAAAGGAGTAACTTTAGGAATTTTTATCTTTTTTTTACTGCTTTATTTATTACCAAATATCTTAACTGGAACTAATAGTTTAAATTATGTTAGAAACTTTGATTCCAATTTTGGCGACAGCAATATTAAAAAAAGTATTAATTATGAAATAAAAGATTATCAATTAAATAATATTGAACCTGATTATAAAATAGAGATGTTAAAAGGACAAGTCATCTTTAATTCGTTTATGATTGATGCTGTTCTTATTTATAATATGGATAATTCAATAGATATTGATTATAATTTAGATGAATATAAAATAAATAATGGCCAAAATATCATTGTTTTATTTGGAAAAGATTCTTTAAGTCTTTATTACGCAAATGTTAATAAAGATAATGTAAGTTATAAAGCTTTAGCAACAAAAACTTATCGAGAATTGAATCTTAATAATTTAAGTTTTAATAGTACTAATTTAACAACTTTAAATATTAATCATAAAAAAGTATTAGAAAATTTTTCCTTAAGCTTAATTAATAAATTTTTACCAATAATTGTCGCTATTATAATTATTCAAGGTATTATTTCTTATTTAGTAGAAATAATTATTTATGCTTTATTATGTATGATTTTATATCGTCAAATAAAAATTAAATTTGGTAAAACTATCAAAATAGTTATTTATTGTAGTTTTCCTTATATTATATCTACTTGGTTACAAATGTTATTTGGGGGTTATATCTTCCAAATTATTGGTATTATTATTACCGGTAGTTATATTTTTAAAACTATATCGCAAATAGATCAAAATAATATTAGAGAAAGGTCGTGATCGAATGAATTATGATCATCATAAAATAGAAAAGAAATGGCAAGAAAGATGGGACAAAGAAGAAGTATTTAAAGTCGATTTAAATGATTCTAAACCTAAATATTATTGTATGGATATGTTCCCTTATCCTAGTGGTGCTGGTCTACATGTAGGACATCCAGAAGGTTATACTGCCACTGATATCATATCGCGTTATAAAAGAATGAGAGGCTTCAATGTTCTTCATCCTATGGGCTGGGATGCTTTTGGTTTACCAGCCGAACAATATGCGATTAAGACTGGTAATCATCCAGCTATCTTTACTTATCAAAATATTGCGAATTTCAAACGTCAAATTAAGATGTTAGGTTTATCATATGACTGGAGTAAAGAAGTAGCTACTTGTGATCCTAAATATTATAAATGGACACAATGGATTTTCTGTAAATTATATAATCTAGGTCTTGCGGAAGTCAAAGAAATTGAAGTGAATTGGTGTAGTGGTTTAGGTACTGTTCTTGCTAATGAAGAAATCATTAATGTTGATGGTAAGATGGTATCCGAAAGAGGAAATTTCCCTGTTGAAAAGAAACCAATGAAACAATGGGTTCTTAAAATCACTAAATATGCGGAAAGATTATTAAATGATTTGGAAGAACTTGATTGGCCAGAATCAATTAAGGAAATGCAAAGAAACTGGATTGGCAAGAGTGAAGGAGCCTTAGTTGATTTTAAAGTAGCTGATCATGATGAAAAATTCACGGTCTTTACTACTCGTTGTGATACATTATTTGGTGCTACTTATTGTGTACTTGCTCCTGAACATCCTTTAGTTAATAAGATTTGCACACCAGAAATGAGAAAGCAAGTAGAAGAATATCAAAATTATGCTAAAGCTAAATCTGATTTAGATAGAACAGAACTTAATAAAGAAAAGACTGGTTGTTTTACTGGTGCTTATGCTATTAACCCAGTAAATGGTAAGAAGATTCCAATTTGGATTGCTGATTATGTATTATCAAGTTATGGTACGGGTGCTATTATGGCTGTTCCTGCTCATGATGAACGTGATTATGCTTTCGCAAAGAAATTTAATTTAGATATTATTCCTGTTCTTGCTGGCGGCGATATCAGTAAAGAAGCTTATACAGCGGATGGACTTCATATTAATTCTGGTTTCCTTGATGGTATGAATAAAAAAGATGCTATTAAAGAAATGGGAGAATATTTAACTAAAAATGGTATTGGTAAATTAAGTGTTAATTATCGCTTGAGAGATTGGATTTTCTCTCGTCAAAGATATTGGGGTGAACCATTCCCGGTTATTTTCTGGAATGATGGAAAAGTTAGCTTGCTTGATGAAAGTGAATTACCATTAGTATTACCAGAAATGGGTAAGATTACTTTATCAGGTACTAGTGAAAGTCCACTTGTTAACGCAACAGATTGGATTAATGTGGTACGTAGTGATGGTGTTAAAGGTCATCGAGAAAGTAATACAATGCCACAATGGGCTGGTTCATGTTGGTATTACATTGCTTATTTACTTGCTGATAATGGTGAATATAAAGATTTAAGTGATAAGAAAGTTCAAGATGTTATCAATAAATGGCTACCTGTAGATTTATATATTGGAGGAGCTGAACATGCTGTTCTTCATTTATTATATGCTCGTTTCTGGCATAAAGTATTATATGATTGCGGCATCGTTAAGACTAAAGAACCATTCCATAAATTATTTAATCAAGGAATGATTCTTGGTGAAAATGGTCAAAAGATGTCTAAATCACTTGGTAATGTTATTAACCCAGATGATATTGTTAATGAATATGGTGCGGATACATTAAGAGTTTATGAAATGTTTATGGGACCTCTTGACGCAATGAAACCATGGTCAACAACTTCGGTTGAAGGTGGTCGTCGATTCTTAGAACGTGTCTTTAGATTAGTTACAGAGATTGTTAAAGTTGATGATAATGATAAAACGCTAGAAAAAATATATCATCAAAGTGTTAAGAAAGTTACAGAAGATATCGAAATTCTTCATTTTAATACAGCTATTGCGCAATTAATGATCTTTACGAATGAAGCTTATAAACATCCAATTATGCCAAAAGAATTCTTAGAAGGATTTATTAAATTGGTTTATCCTTTTGCTCCACATATTGGTGAAGAATTATGGGAATTTATTGGTAATAAACAAACTATTACTTATGAGCCTTGGCCAAGTTTTGAAAGTGATAAGACTAAAGATGATGTCGTAACAATTGTTATTCAAATCAATGGTAAGATTCGTGATAAGGTAGAAGTAGAGATAGGTTTAGCTAAAGAAGAATTAGAAAAGATTGCTTTAGGTCGGGAAAAGATTCAATTCTATCTAAATAATCAGAGTCCTAAAAAGGTTATTGTTGTACCTAATAAACTTGTAAGTATCGTATTATAATAGGAAATATTTAAATAACAAAAAAAGTCCTTTTAATTAAAAAAGGACTTTTTAATACTTAACATTTAATTAACAATTGAATGATATAATGAATTATGAATAAATTAGAAAGATTGTGGAATAAAATTATTAATTATTTAGATTTAGATTCTTACGATACGAAATTAGCATTTAGAAGCTTTATTATCGGTAAAACGCAATATTTAATCTTTGAAAACAAAGAACATGAGTTATTTATTAAAAATGATTTAATTGATTATATCATTGCTAATCGTTTAAATTTCTTTTATTTTTCTTCCCTTTATGAATTTGAAACGGTATTTTCTTTTCTTTCATTTCCTGATAATTATTGTTTTGTTTTAATTGGTTAGTAATTTTAGTTATCTACTTTACTTTAATTTATTTATATGATAAAATATAAATGTAAGTAATGAAAGTGCTTACAAAGGAGGACATCTTATGAACATTATTATAAAAACAAAAGGTAGCGTTAAGATGAGTGACGCAGTTAAGGCTCATATCAACGAACAAGTTGTAGCCCTTGACAAATTATTTAATAGGAGTGAGAATGTCACAGTAAATGTGTTATGTATTGAAAAAAGCCAAAAGTTCAAATGTGAAATCACTATTGTTTTAAAACATGTAGTACTACGTGCTGAATGTAATGGTGATACTTTATATGCAGCTATTGATCAAGCTGTTGATAAGATTGAACAACAACTTATTCGTCACAAGAAAAAAGTTAATGACATTATTCGTAAACGTGAAGGTATTTCTCAATATTTTGTTACTAAGGCTAACGAAGTAGAAGAAGTAGAAAAAACTCCCGAAATTAAGGTTAAGCATTTAGATGTTATGGAAATGAGTGTTGATGAAGCTATTACCGAAATGGAATTATCTGACCATGAATTCTATATGTTTAAAAATGAAGAAAGTCATACTTACTGTGTAGTTTATAAACGTAAGAATGGTGGTTATGGTTTATTACAATCATTAGAATAAAATTAATTATTAATAATTATGGTGTATTCTAAATTTAGAATATACCATTTTTATAAGGAAGGTTGCGTTATGAAAGCCATTATTTTTGATGTTGGAGGAACACTCCTTGAAAACGAGAATTTTGATTTTCAAAAAGGACTTAAATATCTTTATGATGAAATCTTAGATATTAAAGAAAGTTATGACGATTATTTAAAATTTATTGATTCTTTTTATGATGTCTTTGAAAGAAGAAAAAATAGTGATTTAGAAGTAAATTTTCAAAGCTATTTGAATTATTTAATTTTCGCTTACGGCAAGAAAAGTGAAAAAAATAGTGAAGAAATAGAACATGAATTTGTTAAAAGAGTATATCAAATCAGATTAATTGATGGTGTAAAAGAATTCTTAGAATATTTAATCAATAATCATTATGATTTATATGTTTTAAGTAATACGATGTTTTCAACAATCGAAGTAGAAAAAGAATTAAATCAATTAGGAATATTAAAATATTTTAAGAAGGTACTTGCTACTGGGGATCATTTATTAAGAAAACCGAGCGAAATGATTTTTAATGTTTATTTAAAATATTTAAAAGGAATTAAGAATAGTGATATTGCGTATGTCGGTAATGATTGTTATGTAGACATGAGTGCTCCTATTAAATTAGGGATGAAAGCTTTCTTGAAATCTGATTGTGATAAAGAAGAAGATGGCTACATAAAATTTAAATCTTATGATTCACTCTTAGGATGGTTTAAAAATAATGGATGAAGAATATCTAAAATTAAAAGAATTAATTAAAGATTTAGAATTACAAAAAGAGAAACCGACTCTTTTACTTCATTCTTGTTGTGGACCATGTAGTTCTCATGTTTTAAAAATGTTACATAAAGCTTTTAAAATTACAATCTTTTATTATAATCCTAATATTTATCCCTTAGAAGAATTTGATAAAAGATTAGAATATCAAAAGAAAATAAGAGATGTTATCGATAAAGATATTGACATTATTGCCATAAAAGAAGATTATAAATTATATGAAGAAGCAATAAAAGGCTGTGAAAATCTTCCAGAAGGTAGTTTACGCTGTTATAAATGTTATGAATTTCGTTTAAAAAAATTAAAAGAATATGCGGAAGAAAAAGGCTTTAATTATTATTCCAGTGTAATGAGTGTTAGTCCATATAAAAATAGTATTTGGATTAATGAAATCTTAAATAAAGATGTTGGTAATTCAAAGCCTCTATATTCTAATTTCAAAAAAGATAATGGTTATCAAGAAACTATAAAAATGTCGAAAGAATACGATTTATATCGACAAGATTATTGTGGATGTAAATATTCAATAATTGAACACGAGGAAAGAAGAAAGATTAGTTGAAAAGTTTTAAAAAATATGATATATTATACTAGATAATATATTAAATATTGAGGTGATTATATGGCAAAAGGTTTAGCAAAATTATTTGATCCTGCCAATAAAGAATTAAAGAAATGTACAAAAATTGCCGATAAAGTTCTTGCACTTGCTGATTATTATAAAGCAATGAGCGATGATGAACTAAAGGCACAAACAAACATCTTTAGAGAACGATTAAAAAATGGTGAAACTTTAGATGATATTTTGGTTGAAGCTTTTGCGGTAGCAAGAGAAGCATCAACCAGAGTAAGTGGTTTAACTCCATTTAAGGTACAAGTTATTGGTGCAGCTGCTATGCATTATGGTAATATTGCGGAAATGAAGACTGGTGAAGGTAAGACTTTAACTTCTGTTATGGTTGCTTATTTAAATGCATTAAGTGGTAAAGGAGTTCATATCGTAACAGTCAATGAATACCTAGCTGGTCGTGATGCGAGCGAAATGGGTGAAATTCATAAATTTTTAGGTTTAACAGTTGGTTTAAATTTAAAAGATATGACTAGTGAAGAAAAGAGAGCTCAATATGCTTGTGATATCACTTATTCAACCAATAATGAATTAGGTTTTGATTATCTAAGAGACCATATGGTTGTTTATAAAGAAGATATGGTTCAAAGAAGAGAATTGAATTTTGCGATTGTCGATGAAGTCGATTCCATCCTAATTGATGAAGCAAGAACACCTTTAATCATTAGTGGTGGCGCAAAAGAAACCCAAAATCTTTATGAACAAGCTAATAACTTTGTTAAAAGATTAATTAAAGATGAAGATTATGAAGTAGATGAAAAAGATCGTCATGCTTCACTTACGCCAGCTGGTATTAGTAAAGCTGAAGAATATTTCCATATTAATAATCTATATGATATTTCTAACGTAGAATTATTACATCGTATTAATAATGCTTTAAGAGCTAATTATATTATGAAGAATGAAGTAGACTATGTTGTGCAAGATGGTAAGATTGTTATCGTTGACCAATTTACTGGTCGTTTGATGCATGGCCGTCAATGGAGTGAAGGTTTACACCAAGCTATTGAAGCAAAAGAACATGTTGAAGTTAAGAAAGAAACAAGAACTTTAGCGACTATTACTTTCCAAAATTATTTTAGAATGTATTCTAAATTAGCTGGTATGACTGGTACCGCAAAAACGGAAGAAGAAGAATTTAGAGAAATCTATAATATGTTAGTTGTGGAAATTCCAACTAACGAACCTGTTCGTCGTATCGATGATACTGATTTAATTTTCTTCTCGGAAAAAGCTAAATATGAAGCTCTTGCGAAAGATATTAAAGAACGTCATGAAAAAGGACAACCAGTTCTAGTTGGTACAATTTCAATTGAATCCAGTGAATTAATATCATCATATCTAAAAAAATATGGTATTAAACATAATGTATTAAATGCTAAACAACATCAAAGAGAAGCAGAAATTATCGCTCATGCTGGGGAAATTGGTGCTGTTACTATCGCAACCAATATGGCTGGTCGTGGTACCGATATTAAACTTGCTCCTGGGGTTAAAGAATTAGGTGGGTTAGCTGTTTTAGGTACAGAAAGACATGAATCAAGACGTATTGATAACCAATTAAGAGGTCGTAGTGGACGTCAAGGTGACCCTGGTTATTCACGATTCTATTTATCAACTAAAGATGAATTATTAATTCGTTTCGGTGGTGAACGTCTAGAAAGATTATTGATGCTCGCATCAGGTGGTAAAGATGAATCGGGAGAAACGAAACCAATTGAATATAAAGGTTTCTCTAGTGTCGTAGAAAGTGCCCAAAAGAAAATTGAAGGACAAAACTACGATCGTCGTAAGAGTGTTGTTGAATATGATGAAGTCTTAAGAAAACAAAGAGAAGTTATTTATGGTCAAAGAAATGATATCTTATTCCTTGATGATATTGAACCAACTATTCTTAAGATGATTGATAATGTCGCTAGTCGTGAAGTATCAAAATTTGTGGATGTGTCTAATCCTAATGAAATCGATAAGATTCGTTTCATGAAAGAATTCGTGGTTAAATATTTTGACCAAGATTATATTATGGTAAGCTGTCCTAAATGTGGTAAGGTTCAAAGAGTTCATGAAGGTGTACCAACAACTTGTACTAACCTTGCTTGTCGTGAATCATTTACTGCCCGTCGTATTAAAGAAACAGAAAATCAAAAAGCAATCATTAATGCGTTATCAATTGATGATATCGAAGGAAAGAATTTAAACGAAACGATTGAATTTATCACAAATATCTTCCATAAGAATTTGGAACATAAGAAAGCGGATGCTGATCCAGAAAATTATAAAGAATTCTTAAAACGAATTTTATTATCCGTTGTTGATAAACATTGGATGGAACATATCGATCAAATGTCTACTTTAAGACAAAGTGTATCATTACAATCATATGGTCAACAAAATCCATTACGTCAATATCAAGAAATTGGTTTTGAAATGTTCTCAAGAATGATTGAATCAATTGAAAATGAAACTGTTGCGGTATTAAATCAACGTTCTATTCCAATCAGTATGGGGGCAAGGGAAAAGATTGCGAAAAATTTAGTAGCTTCTGGTGGTTCAATGGAAGACACAAAGAAGAAACCAATTGTGAAAAAAGAAAAAAAGATTGGCCCTAATGATCCATGCCCATGCGGATCTGGCTTAAAATATAAAAAATGTCATGGTAAGAATTAACACCTTTTTAGGTGTTTTTCTTTAAAAAAAGGAAGAATAAAATGGAAAAAGCAGAAGTATTAAAAAGATATAATGATTATCAAAAAAGAATTAAAGAATTAGAAGATGTCATTCATGTTGAAGAAAGCTTAGATAAAATAGCTGAATATGAACAAAAAATGAGTGAGGATGATTTTTGAACTGATCAAAGAGCAGCTAGTAAAATAATTAATAGTTGTAACAAATTAAAAGATAATTTAAAAGGCTTAAGTGAATTAAAAAAAGGTCTAGATGATATTGAATTAATAATTATGTTAAATGAAGATAGTTATTATGAAAATTGTGATGATACTGTTAATAAGTTGGATTATTCCTTAAAACATTTTGAAACAGAACAATTATTAAATGATGAATTTGATAATGAAAATGCCATTATGGAACTTCATCCTGGAGCTGGGGGAACAGAATCACAAGACTGGGGTTTAATGTTATTTAGAATGTATAAGAGATTTGCGGAAAGAAATAATTTTAAATTTGATATTATTAATTATGAAGAAGCTCTTGATGCGGGAATCAAAAGTGTTACTTTTGAAATTAGTGGTAAGAATGCTTATGGCTATTTAAAAAGTGAAAATGGTGTTCACCGTTTAGTACGTATTTCTCCTTTTGATTCTAATGCTCGTCGTCATACTTCTTTTGTAGCTTGTACTGTTACGCCAGATGTCAATGAAGATATCAATATTGAAATAAAGGATGAAGATTTACGAATTGATACTTATCGTTCTAGTGGTGCTGGTGGTCAACATATTAATAAAACAGATTCAGCAGTTCGTTTAACCCATCTACCGACGGAAATTGTCGTTTGTTGTCAGAATCAAAGAAGTCAAATTCAAAATCGGGAAAAAGCGATGCAAATCTTAAAAGCCCGTTTATATCAAAAAGAATTAAATGAATTAGCTTTAAAAAAGAAAGAAGCAGCTGGAGAATTATCAGAAAATGGTTGGGGTAGTCAAATCCGTTCTTATATCTTACATCCTTATTCAATGGTAAAAGATCATCGTACATCTTTTGTATCTAATCAACCACAAGAGGTTTTAGATGGGGATTTGATGGATTTCATGATGGCTTATCTACAATGCCTTAAAAAAGGTAGTTTTGTCCTTGATGATGGTGATGATGATGAATGATAATGAAGAATTAGTATGGATTACTAAAGTTGAAAAAAAAGGTAAGAAATATCAAGTCTATACGACGGATTCAGAAGAAATACTTCTTTTAACCGAAGATGCCATTGTTAATAATCGAATTATTAAAGGTAATTCCTATTCCAAAGATGAATTTAAAAAAATCAAAAAAAGTGTTGATGAAGTAAATATCTTTGATTCTATTTTAAAATTTATTGATTTTAAAATGCGAACAGAAAAAGAAGTTAGAGAAAAATTATTAACCAAAACGACAGAAGAAAAAATCATCAATAATATTATCAAAAGATTAAAAGAATTAAATTTCATTGATGATGAACGCTATACAAAAATTTATATTGAACAAGAAATAAGAAAGAATAGCGGTCCAAAATTAATTAAATATAATCTTATTAGTAAAGGAATTAATGAAGAATTAATTGACAAATATTTAAATAATTTAGATGAAAATAGTCAAAGAGAAATGGCTTTAAATATTGGCAAAAACACTTTAAAATCTTTGGCTGGTGAACCTATCAATAAACAAAAAGAAGCTCTTTATAATAAACTTACGATGAAAGGATATAATACTAACATTATTAATTATGTTATGAATAATATCGAATATCAGAAAGTTGATTATGATAAATTAAAAGCTTTATATGAAAAAATCAAAGAAAAAGAAAATGATAAAAATAAGATTATTCAAAAGCTTCTCAGTAAAGGTTATGAATATTCCGATATTAAAAAATTATTCTAATATGCAAATATTAACCATCACTTAATTAATAGTGATAAAATAGAAATGTCTTCAGGGTCGGGTGTAATTCCCAACCGGTGGTATAGTCCACGAGGGTGTCATAAACTCATGATTTGGTGAAATTCCAAAACCGATAGTAAAGTCTAGATGAAAGAAGAATAACATCTTTTTGTATGTAATAAAAACCCTCTGAATGATAGAGGGTTTTTTTCCTTGATAGATAGAAAGGATTAAATATGGATTATTTATATTTAGGTATCATTATTACTTTATTTGTTATGTATGTAGTAACTTATACCTTAATAAACGAAAAGAGAAAAAAAGAAAGAAATGAAAAGCATGGTCGAAGAACTACTTATACCATTAATATGATTGCAAAAGTAGCAATCTTTTCTGCTTTATCTTATATTTTATATTTTTTAAAATTTCCACTTCCTTTTTTTCCATCATTCTTAGAAATTAATTTCTCAATGTTCCCTATTCTTTTAGCGGGTTTTGTTTTAGGACCTTGGTGGGGTTTAGCAGTAGTTGTAGTTAGATTTGTCTTAAAAATACCATTTACTCATACTAATTATGTCGGTGAATTAGCTGATTTAATGATAGGCGCAATGGTTGTTTTATCATCAAGTCTATTTTATAATTATCATAAGAATAAAAAAGGTGGTTTAATCTCTTTAATCTTTGCGTTTGTCGCCTGGATTGTTGGTGGTGTAGTTACTAATTATTATATCAATATCCCCTTCTATGTTAAATTCTATTTTAATGGAGAATTTGAACCATTAGTAAATATGTTAAAACCATTATATAGTAATATTAATAAAGATAATTTTTATCAATATTATCTATTCTTAGCGGTTATTCCTTTTAACGCCTTACTAGCTCTGGTGGTAAATGTTGTTACTTATTTTGTTTATAAAAGAGTATCCACGATCTTTAAAAAAGATTTCTTTACGAAAAAAGGCCATCGTATTTTAATTGCGTCTGATTCCTTTAAAGGTAGTTTATCAAGTCTAGAAGTTGGGAGAACGATTTCTAATGAATTAGAGAAAAAAGGTTATCAAACGGGCGTTATTGCGTTATCGGATGGTGGTGAAGGCTTTCTTGATTGTTTAGAAGCTAGTATGCATTCCTTAAAACGAATTTATGCCTTTTCTTATGATGCTTTTCTAAATCCTTCTTACGCAAGCTTCTTATATGATGAAAATAGTAAACATGCTTATTTTGAACTTGCGGAAGTAGTAGGTATTATGAAGACTAAAGAACGTAATCCTTTCACCGCATCAACTTATGGCTTAGGTTATATCATTAATTACGCTTTAGAGAATTATGATATTGAACATTGTTTTATCGGTATCGGTGGTAGTGCTTCTAATGATGGTGGTAGTGGAATGTTAGAAGCTTTAGGATTAGAATTCTATAACGAAAATAATGAATTAATTGAAAAATTAAATAATGAAAAATTAGCTTTAATTAAAAATATTAAAGTTACTAATTTATTAAATAGAATTAAAAATGTTAAATTTACGCTTTTAACAGATGTAACAAATCCTTTACTTGGACCTAATGGAGCCACTTATGTTTATTCTAAACAAAAAGGAGCTAGAGAAAGAGACTTTATAGAATTAGAAAATAATCTAAAGAATTTTAAAGATGTGACTATTCAAACATTAGATAAAGATTTAAGTGAAAAAGAAGGATCTGGTGCGGCTGGTGGTTGTGGCTTTGGTATCATGTCATATTTAAATAGTGAAGTAGATCAAGGTATTAATTTCCTTCTTAAAGAAATACAATTTAAAGAATTAGTTAAAAATTATGATGAAGTAATCACTGGTGAAGGTTGTTTTGATTCACAAAGCTTACAAGGAAAAGTCTATTCTGGTATTAAAGAAAATAGTATTCGACCAATTACGATTATTTGTGGCATAAGTAAAATTAAACATCATCGCCTATATAGTGTTACTCCTCATTTCATGAGTAAGGAAGATTCCATTAAAAATCCGGAAGAAGGACTTAAAAAATTAATCGATTATTATTATTAAAGAATTAAAAATTCAAAGAATAAAAATCTTTGAATTTTTTATTTAGTAGATATTTTGCTTTTTTGATTGATTTATGATAAGATAAATAAAAGTGTGTAAAAAAAATAAGAGGTGGAAAGATGAAAACAAGTAATAAGAACAAAAAAACTTTTTATATTCATCAAATAGTTCGGAAAGAAGAAATAAAAGCAGAAGAAAAAGTTGATATCACAACAATGAAAAAGAAGAATACTAATAAACTTGCGGAAAGCGTTGGTTATCATCTTGATCCTAGTCGTTATGATTCTTTAAGAACTACTAAAATGCCTCCTCGCAAATCTAATGAACCAATTAATGAAACACCTATTTATGAACAACCAAAAGTAATTAACAAACCAAAAAAAGAAAAGATTGAAGAAACTAAAGTTAATTATGATGAAATAGCTGATCATTATGTGGAAGATGATTTTGATGGTGAAACACAATTTGATGAAGTAATTTCTATTGAAGAAATGGAAGCTATGGAAAAAGAAATGCCAGAGCCTGTAATAGAAATAAAGAAAGAAAATAGGACTGATAAACATCTCTTTACTAAACCTACACCAATGGATGCGATAGTAAATGAAGTTTATCAAGAAGATTCACTAGAAAATAAGGATGAAGAAATAATCGAAGATAAAGAAGATAATGAAGAAATAGAAGAAGAAAACGAAATAGTGGAAGAAGAAGATATTGCTCAAGAAAGTTTTGATGAAAGAAAAAATACTTTTACTGAACTTAAACAAACCGTATCAAGTTATGATAAACCAGCTCCCAAAGCAGAAGATTTAGGTAAAATTAGAGAATATAAGAATTATGTTGGCCCTTCTTTAGATTTACTTAAAAAAGGTACCCAAACTAGTGATGATGATATTAAACTTGCGGAAGAACAAAAACAATTAATTGATGAAATCATTAGTAGTTATAATATTAAAGCTCATGTTGAAAAATATATCTTTGGACCTACCGTTATTGAATATTTAATTAAATTTGAAACAATGGTTGAAGATGTTAATAGTATTCGTAAATGTGAAAAGAATTTACAAATGTATTTAGCTACTAATAATATCCGGATGTTAACACCTATTCCTAATATGCCATATGCAGGTATTGAAGTTCCAAGACCAGCTGATAAAAGAAGTATGGTTCATTTAGGTGATATGTTAAGTGATAAGGCATTTATTAATAGTAAATATGTTTTACCGGTTGCGGTTGGAAAAGATAACTTCAATAATAACATTTATATTGATTTATCTGATATGCCGCATGGTTTAGCAGCTGGTGCTTCTAAGAGTGGTAAATCAGTATGCTTAAATACCTTTATTATGAGCTTAATTTATCATTTTACGCCTAATGATGTAAGAATTATTCTAATTGACCCTAAACGTGTAGAATTTGACCGTTATCAAGATATCCCTCATTTAGCTGTTCCCGTTATTGTTGATCAAGAATATTTTGAACCAGTAATGGAATGGTTATGTAATGAAATGGAACGTCGATATAAAATTCTTAATAAATATGGTTGTGTAAATCTCGATGAATTAAATAAGACTTTAATTGAAAAGAAAGAATCAAAGATTCCTTATATTGTAATGTTCTTTGATGAATTTAATGATTGGTTCTTAGAAGCAAGTAATCAAGTTCAAATCTATGTTACAAGACTTATGCAAAAAGCAAGAGCAGCTGGTATTAATATTATTCTTGCAACCCAAAGACCAAGTGCTGATGTTATCAAAGGTGCTATTAAAGCAAACCTTACTACAAGATTTGCGTTTAGAGTATCATCATTTGCCGATTCAAGTGTAATCCTTGGTCAAGCAGGTGCGGAAAAACTAGAAGGTTATGGTGATATGATTCTTCGTTATACAGGACGTAATGATACAAGATTACAAGCTGCTTTTGTAAGTAATGATGAAATCGCCAAAGTTAATAATTTCTTAAGAGATAATAATGAAGTAGATTATATTGTTACCTTAGAAGAATTATTACAAAGTTCAACATCTCGTGGTGCTGGTAATGGTAGTAGTGATCCACATGTTGGACGTAATGATGAAATCTTTGAAGAAGTAGCATTATATGTAGTTAGAAATCAAAATGCTTCTGTAAACCAATTATTAAAGATATTTGGTACAGGCTTTAATAGAATGGACGCAATATTTAAAGAAATGGAGACATTAGGTATCATCAGTAAAGCTCAACAAGGAACTAAACGTAAAGTATTAGTATCAGAAGTAGAACTAGATGAAATCTTAAAAGGTATTTAAAATGAATGATGAATTATTAAAAGATGTTGCCCTCTATATTGTAAAAAACAATGTAACATCAATGAATAAATTAATTATGATATTCAATGTTGGTTTTAATAGAATGGATAAAATCTTTAGACAATTAGAAGAATTAAAGATTATAACGCCAATTAATAAACAATTAAAACGTGAAATTTTAGTTAATGAAGAAGAATTATTAAAAATATTAAATAAATAAGATTGAATAAAAAGAAAGGAGAATCTCTATGCAAGACTTAAAGGAAACTAATACTTCAGAAGAAACTGAAACTTCTAACGAAAATGTTTCTGATGAGACTGAAGTCTCTGATGAAAATGTTTCTAATGAAACTGAAGTTTCTGATGAAAATGTTTCTAATGAAACTGAAGTTTCTGACGAAACTGAAGTCTCTAATGAAACTAAAGTTTCTGATGAAGATGTTTCTGACGAAACTGAAGCTTCTGATGAAAATGTTTCTGATGAGACTGAAGTCTCTAATGAATCTGAAGCTTCTAATGAAACGGATAATAATGAAATAGAAGAGTCGGAAAATGATTTAATTGATGATGATATTAAAGATGAAGATTCAGATAAAAACTATTATATAAGTGAAGTAAGATTAGTTACAAAGATCTTTATTAGGATGATTCTCTTTATTCTTTGTTCTTTCATTTATATAGGTATTTATGTAATCAGTCTTAATCGTGGTGCTTTAGAAATACAAACTAAAACTATTAATTCTTTTGTATCAGTGATTATGTATTTATGTTTTGGTATATCATTTTTAAGTCTAATCTTCTTAGTACTTTATAATGCGGTACCGAAATTTAAAGAAGCATTCTTAAAAATCAAATACAAAATTAAAATGTTAATATTTAATATTTTAGATTGGGTATTGATATTACCACTTTGTACAATTGCGGCTTCTATTTGTTTTTGTTTCTTCTTTACCTTAGGTAGTGTTGATGGAAGTAGTATGCGACCTAATTATAGTGATGGAGAAACAGTCTTTATTTCTTATTTAGACCATGTTGATCGTAGTGATGTAGTAGTGGCTTATATTACTATTCAAGATAATGTAGTGGAAAATATTCCTAATTATGTTTCCATTTATCCAGAATTCTATATTAAAAGAGTTATTGGCCTCCCTGGCGATACTTTAACATGGGAAAATGGATATTTAACTATTAATGGAAATGTATTTGATGAATCTAGTTATTTTGATGAAGAAACTATTCAAAGTTTTAGAAACTATAGTTCTTATAATTTTAATGGTAATTTTAAATATAAAGAAGCAGGGGAAGTTAAAACAAGTACAGTTATTCCTGATGGTTATTATTTTGTAATGGGTGATAACCGTAATAATAGTCGTGATTCAAGAATGATTGGGTTAATCCCTAGTGATAATATTATCGGTGTAGTTAAATTTAGATTTACTTCTTCCGGAATAAAAGGAGCTTAAGATGATTCAATGGTATCCTGGTCATATGGCCAAAGCTTTTAAAGAAATGGAAGAAAAAATTAAATTAGTTGATTTAATTATTATTTTGATAGACGCAAGAATTCCTACTTCATCAATTAATCCCAAATTAATTGATTTATTTAAAAATAAAAAAGTATTAATGGTTTTAACGAAAGCTGATAAAGCCGATCCCAATTTAACAAATTATCATTTAAAGAAATTTAAAGATGCGGTAGTCATTGATGGGAGAAAGAAAGAAGCTATTAAGATTATTGAAAATGCATCCCTTAAAATAATGGATGAAAAAATTAAAAGAGATTTAAATAAAGGTCTTAAATTTCGTCCTATTAGAACAATGATTGTAGGTATTCCAAATGTTGGCAAATCTACTTTAATCAATACCTTAAGTGGTAAGAAGATTGCTAATGTGGCGGATAAACCAGGTGTTACAAAAAGTCAACAATGGGTACGAATTAGTAAAACTTTTGAATTGCTTGATACACCAGGTGTCTTATGGCCTAAATTCGATGATGAAGAAATTGGCTATAAATTAGCTTGTGTTGGTTCTATTAAATTAGATATTTTACCAGTCGATAAAGTTGGCGAATATTTAATTAATTTCTTAAATCATTATTATAGTAATGTTTTAAAAGAACGTTATAAAATAGAAGAAGCTAATTTAATTAGTATTGGTGAAAGTTTAGGCTTTTATAACCATAATAAAGAAATAGATATTGATAAGGTGAGTGAATACGTCTTAAGAGAATTCCAAACAGGAGTTTTCGGTCGTATCACATTAGATCAAAAAGATGAAACATTATGATAATCATCAAATAGAAGAATCTTTATATAAACAAGGATTTAAATATATTTGTGGCACCGATGAAGCCGGTCGAGGACCTTTAGCGGGACCAGTAGTAGCTGCCGCTGTTATTATGCCTAAAGGCATGATAATTGAAGGCGTAACAGATTCAAAAAAAGTAACACTTAAGAATCGTTTAATTTTAGAAAAAGAAATTAAAGAAAAAGCTTTAGCTTATTCAGTTATCTTTATTGATGAAAAAACAATCGATGATATTAATATCTTAGAAGCTAGTAGATTAGCAATGACTGAAGCAATAAAAAGCCTTAAAATAATTCCAGATTATGTTTTAACTGATGCGATGAAATTAGATATTGATCTTCCATATCAAGACTATATTAAAGGTGATTCTTTAAGTTTTACAATAGCTTGTGCTTCGATTTTAGCAAAAGTAGCGCGTGATGAATATATGATTAAAATAGCTAAGAAATATCCGGAATATGGTTTTGATAAACATAAAGGATATGGAACTAAAGCTCATTTAGAAGCCATTGAAAAATATGGAATTTGTCCAATTCATCGTCAAAGTTTTGGCCCAGTTAAAAATAAAATGGAAAGAACGCTTTTTGACGAACTTTATCAGAATAAAGAATAATAAGAAGTTTATCTAGAAAATAGATAAACTTTTTTTAAATTAGAAAAAATTTAAAAGTTTATTTAATTGACTTTTAAAAAATTAATTTGTATAATTTAACGCGAATAGGTAGGTAATAAAAATGAATTTAGTTATTGTAGAATCACCTGCAAAATGTAAAACTATTGGTAATTATTTAGGCAGTGATTATCAAGTAGAATCTAGTATTGGTCATATTAGAGATTTAAGTATCAAAGGAAAAGGTGGTTTTGGAGTTGATATTAATAACAACTTTGCGCCTGAATATGTAATATTAAAAGATAAAGTAGAAATTGTAGAACATCTAAAAGCTTTAGCTAGAAAAGCTGATCATATTTATCTTGCGACCGACCCCGATAGAGAAGGAGAAGCTATTAGTTGGCACTTAAAAGAAGTGTTAGAACAACCTAATAAAAAAGTATCAAGAATTGTCTTCAATGAAATTACTAAAGGAGCAATTCTAAAAGCTATTGGCAATGATCGCCAAGTTGATATGAATTTAGTGCATTCTCAAGAATCAAGAAGAATCTTAGACCGTATTATAGGGTTCCGCTTATCAAGCTTGATGCAGCAAAAACTTGGTTCTAAATCAGCTGGTCGTGTTCAAAGCGTAGCATTAAAATTAGTAGTTGATAGAGAAAAAGAAATTAAAGCTTTTGATAGTAGTGAATATTGGGATATTAATGCTTTCTTAGTTAAAGAAACTGATAAAGGTGAATATCATTTTAAAGCAAAATTGAATAGTTATAATGGTAATAAAATCGATGTTAAAAATGAAGAAGAAGCGAAAAAAATAGTGGATTCATTAAATAGTGATTATGTTATTACCGATGTTGTTAAAAAGAGACGTTCACGTAGTTCTAAACCACCATTTATTACTTCAACGCTTCAACAAGATGCTTCCGCAAAATTCAATTATAATGCGAAAAGAGTAATGGGTATTGCACAAAAATTATATGAAGGTGTGGAATTAGGTGATGAACGGGTTGGTTTAATTACTTATATGCGTACCGATTCGATTCGTCTAAGCGATGAATTTGTGGAAAATGCTAAAAATTATATTGTTAATAATTTTGGTAAAGATTATTATAAAGGTGTTAAAAAAAGTAGTAAAACGAAGAATGTTCAAGATGCCCATGAAGCAATCAGACCTACAGATATTAGAAGAACACCAGAAAGTATTAAAAAATATTTATCTTTAGAAGATTATAAAATTTATTCATTAATTTATAATCGGGCCTTATCTTCTCTTATGGCTGATGCGGTTGTTGAAGATACTAAAATTGATATTAATAATAATGGCTACATTTTTAATGTTAATGGGGAAATTACTATTTATGATGGCTTCTTAAAAGTATATGAAGAAACAAGCATCGAAGCTAGTCCCGAAGAAGAATTAAATATTTTACCAGAAATGAATATTGGTGAAACTTTAATTAAAGAAGATATTAAGATGGAACAAAAATTCACGCTTCCTCCATATCGTTATACTGAAGCAAGATTAATTAAGAAAATGGAAGAATTAGGTATTGGTCGTCCTTCAACATATGCCTTAACAATGGAAACTTTAAGACTTAGAGCTTATGCGGTGATGGATCATCGGGCTTTTGTACCAACTGAACAAGGTATTTTAACAAGTGAACAATTGGATTTATTCTTTAGTTCTATTATTAATGTTGAATATACTGCTAAAATGGAAAATACTTTAGACTTGATTGCGGAAGGCAAAGCAGTTTGGTATGAAGAAATTCGTAAATTCTATGATCGATTTGTACCATTAATTGAAAATGCTAGAGACAATATGGTTAAAATATATCCAAAGAAAACAGATGAATTCTGTCCAGAATGTGGTTGTCCATTAGTAATTCGTCGAGGACCTTTTGGTGAATTTACGGCTTGTTCCGATTATCCACATTGTAAATTCATTAAAAAGAAACCAAAAGTTGAACCAGTTCGTACTGGTGTTAAATGTCCAATTTGTGGTGAAGGAGAATTAGTAGAAAGAATTAATGTTAGAGGTCGTACTAAAGGATCCATCTTCTATGCCTGTGATAGATATCCTAAATGTAAAACTACTTTCTCTGGAATCCCTAATGGAGAAAAATGTGAAGTTTGTGGTGGCTTTATGATTACCATGAAAGATGGTACTACACGCTGTGGTAATGAAAAGTGTAAAACGGTTATTGCGTTAAAAAAGCTTGCTGCAAAAAAAGACTAATTATTTGAAAAAAAGTCGAAATAATGATAAAATAAAACGTAATCGAAAGATTACACATATCCCCTTTAGTGAGTGAATAACTCACATCCCCCTTAAGTTAGGTGGTCCCCTCCACCTAACTTTTTATTTAAAAATTTTGTCAAATTCTTTTCTTACTTATACCTTGAAAAAGTAAGAAGAATATTGTATAATATAATGAAAGAGGTTCTACAAAATGGGTTTTTTATTTTTTGGTAAAAGAAAAGAAAAAAATGAACAAAGTAAAAAATATAATTTAGGATTAAAGAAAACAAGAACTGGTTTATTAGGTCGTTTAAAACAAGTCTTAACTGGTTACAATTCTGTTACCGAAGATTTATTTGATGATTTAACCGATATCTTTATTATGGCTGATGTTGGGGTTGAAACTACTCTTAATTTCATTGAAGAATTAAAAAGTGATGAAAGAGTAAAAGATTGTAAAACAGCTAGTGAACTTCAACCAATCATTGTCGATAAGATGTTTGATTTATATCTTAAAGGTGAAATTGTTAATAATAACTTAAATGTACAAAAAGAAGGCTTAAGTGTTTTCTTATTTGTTGGTGTTAATGGTGTTGGTAAAACAACTACTATCGCAAAAATTGCTTATCGATTGAAAAAAGAAGGTAAGAAAGTATTATTAGCTGCCGGTGATACATTTAGAGCAGGAGCTGTTGATCAATTAGAAGAATGGGCAAAAAGAGTAGGGGTAGACATTGTAATTAAAAAAGGTGCTACTGATCCATCTAGTGTAATCTTTGATGCGATAAAGAGAGCTAAAGAAGGTAAATATGATGTCCTTCTCTGTGATACTGCTGGTAGACTTCAAAATAAAGCAGGCTTAATGGCTGAACTTGCGAAAATGAATAAAGTAATAGAAAGAGAAGTACCTAATGCTCCACATGAAACTTTACTAGTTATTGACGCAACAACAGGTCAAAATGGTTTATCACAAGCGGAAGCCTTTATGGAAGTAACTAATGTTACTGGTGTTATTTTAACTAAGCTTGATGGTACTAGTAAAGGTGGTATCGTTCTAGCTATTAAAGATAAATATAATTTACCGATCAAGATGGTTGGTCTTGGTGAAAAGATGGAAGATCTAGAATATTTTGATTTAGAAAATTATATTAATAGTTTATTTGATGAGGAAGAGGATGAATGATATTGAAAAAAAGGCTTACTATTCTTGCTTGTTTGCTTATTATAGTGAGCTTTTAACCCCTAAACAACAAGATTTATTTATATATTATTATAATGAAGATTATAGCTTAGCAGAAATAGCTAATGAATTACATATTAGCCGTAATGCGGTTTGGGATACCTTAAAAAAAGTAATAAATAGTCTTGAAGAATTTGAAAATAAACTTGGTCTTTATCAAAAAGATTTACAGAGAGATAAAATCTATCAAAATCTTAAAAATCATTGTGATGATGAAGGAAAAGAATTGATTAAAGAACTCGAAGAAATGGAGTAATAAGATGCCTTTAGAAACTTTATCTGATAAGATTCAAATGAGTTTACGTCGTTTAACAGGACGTGGTCGCTTAAATGAAAATGATATTGATACCGCAATGCGGGAAATAAGAGTAGCGTTACTAGAAGCAGATGTAAATTATAAAATAGTTAAAGAATTTATTGCGGATATCAAAGAACAAGCTCTTGGTGAAAGAGTTATGAAATCTTTAACACCAGGTGATCAAGTAATAAAAATTGTTTATGAAGAATTAGTTAAATTAATGGGTGAAGAAGCTAGTCCTATTAATCTTAAAAAGAGTGGAACTAGTATTATTCTTATGTGTGGTTTACAAGGTAGTGGTAAAACTACTCATACAGCAAAATTAGCTAATCACTTGCGTAAATATAATAATATGAAGCCATTAATGATTGCGGCTGACGTTTATCGACCCGCAGCTGTTAATCAATTAGTTCAACTTGGTAAACAACTCGATATTGATGTTTTTGAAATGGGCATTATGGCTAAACCACAAGTTATTGTTAAAAAAGGTTTAGAATATGCGAAAGAACATAATAATAATTTAGTCATTATTGATACCGCTGGTCGTTTACAAATTGATGAAGTCTTAATGCAGGAATTAGTAGACATTAAAGAAATTGCTCATCCAGATGAAATCATGTTAACAATTGATGCGATGACTGGTCAAGATGCAGTTAATGTAGCATCTACCTTTCATGAAAAATTAGGTGTGACTGGTTGTTTATTAACTAAACTTGATTCAGATACCCGTGGTGGTGCTGCTTTATCAATTCGTTATTTAACCCACATTCCGATTAAATTTACCGGTGTCGGAGAAAAATTAGATCAATTAGAAGTCTTCCATCCCGAAAGAATGGCAAAAAGAATTCTTGGTATGGGTGATGTTTTAGGCTTAATTGAAAAAGCTACGGAAAATATTGATGAAACTGACGCAATGAAATTAAATGAAAGACTCCAAAAAGGAATCTTTACTTATGATGATTTCTTAGATCAAATTAAGATGATTAAGAGAATGGGTTCATTAAAAGGCTTACTTGGTATGATTCCCGGTATTGGTAGTCAAATCAGAAATATGGAAATTGATGAAAAACAATTTACTTATATTGAAGTAGCTATTAGTTCAATGACTAAATATGAAAGAAAACATCCTGATGAAGTTGCAACATCACATTCGAGAAAGATGCGGATTGCGAAAGGATCAGGACGTCCATATCAGGAAATTAATAATTTAACAAAACGTTTTGAAGATATGAAAAAACAAATGATAGCTATGGCCGGCATGAGTGAAGAAGATATGCAAAAAGCAGCTCGTAATGGTAATATGCCAATTAGAGCTGGTAAGCCAAAGAAAGGTAAAGGAAAAAATAAAGGAGGCTTCCGTTTCTAGAAGTCTCCTTTCAAGATTAATTTTTAAGTAACCTTAAAGCCATTTTCACAGCTTCTGCTAAGGTTGTATCATTATCTAATTTTAATTTCTTTATGACATTCTTAATTTCCGTACTAGAATAACCTAAAGATTTAAGAGCTAAACTAGTTTCTTCAATTCTTACATCGGCAACTTTTGATTCAACATCTAAATCAACTTTACCTTTTAAATCAAGAATTATTTGTTGACTTAATTTTGTGCCAATGCCAGGGAATTTAGAAAAATATTTAGCTTCACCATTTTCTACTGCTTCTTTAATTTCACTAGGTGTGCTAGAAGCAAGGATTGCGAGAGCACCTTTAGGGCCTAGACCTTTAACGCTGATGAGTTTTTCAAAAAAGATTTTTTCGTCTTTAGTTGAAAAGCCATAGAGTTCAATGGCATCTTCCCTAACATGATGGTGAATATAGATGATGGTTGGGGTATTAAGTGTGAAAATATAAGGGTTAGGTACTTTAATTAAATAACCTACATTATTTACTTCACAAGTGATGTGAGTAGAAGTTATTTCAGTAACTTCTCCTTTAAAATAACTATACATAATTTACCTCCTTAATTAAATAAATTATATCATAATTGGAGTGTAAAAGCAAAAGAAAGGAGTCTTTTATGGAAAATATAACCGATCAAAAGATGATTCCTGGAGATGAAGAAGAAGCTACTCTTCGTCCGAAAAGATTAACAGAATATGTTGGTCAAGAAGAAATCAAAGAAATGTTGAATGTTTATATTACCACTGCTAAAATGCGTCAAGAACCACTTGATCATGTTCTTTTATTTGGTCCTCCAGGACTTGGTAAAACGACTTTATCCCATATTATCGCCAACGAAATGGGAACCGGTATTAAAGTAACAACGGGACCAGCTTTATCTCGACCTGGAGATTTAGCTTCTATTCTTATGGAACTTGAACCAGGTGATATCCTTTTTATTGATGAAATACATCGTTTACCAAAAGTAATGGAAGAAATGTTGTATTCCGCAATGGAAGATTATGTTATTGATATTGTTATGGGAAAAGATACCGGTGCTTCATCATTGCGAATGACGCTTCCTCCTTTCACTTTAGTAGGTGCTACAACGAGATTTGGTGATTTAACAGCACCAATGCGGGATCGTTTTGGTATTATTCATGCTCTTCATTATTATAATAAAGAAGAATTATCTAGTATTATTAAGAGAACATCAAAAATATTAGGTTTTGAAATTGATGATGAAGCTACTTTAGAACTTGCATCACGTAGTCGTGGTACACCAAGAATTGCAAACCGCTTATTTAGAAGAATTAGAGATTTTGCGCAATACGATGGTTCGAAAATAATTACTAAAAAGATAACTGATTACGCATTAGAAAAATTAAATATTGATCAAGCTGGTCTTGATACAACTGATAGAAAATATTTAGAATGTTTAATTGAAAGATTTCATGGTGGTCCCGTTGGCTTAGAAGCTTTAGCAGCTACAATATCAGAAGAAAGTGTAACATTAGAAGATGTTAACGAACCATTCTTACTTCAAGAAGGATATATTGTTAGAACTAATCGCGGTCGTACCGCAACAGAGAAAGCCTATAAACATTTAGGTATTAAAATGGGAGGCTTATTTTGAAAGTAGATGAATTTGATTATTATTTACCAGAAGAATTAATAGCCCAAACCCCTTTAGCTGATCGAACTAGTTCAAGATTATTAATCTTAGATAAGAATGATGGTAGTATTAAACATGAAACATTTAGAAATATTATCAATTATTTAACACCTAATGATGTTTTAGTACTCAATGATACAAAAGTAATACCATCAAGATTATATGGTAAAAAAATCGATACGGATGCGAAAATTGAAGTATTACTACTTAAAGACAAAGGTAATGATGTCTGGGAAGCTTTAACAAAACCTGCTCGAAGAGTAAAAGTAGGTACAGTTATTAAATTTAGTGATAAATTAAGTGCTACTTGTGTTGAAGAAAAAGAAGAAGGAATTCGTCTTTTTAAAATGAATTATGAAGGAATTCTTCTGGAAATCTTAGAAGAAATAGGCATGATGCCTCTACCACCATATATTCATGAAAAATTAAAAGATAATGATCGTTATCAAACTGTTTATGCGAAAGATTATGGAAGCGCAGCTGCTCCTACAGCAGGGTTACATTTTACAAAAGAATTACTCACACAAATCAAAGAAAAAGGTATTCAAATTGAATATGTTACTTTAAATGTTGGTTTAGGTACCTTTAGACCAGTTCAGGTTGATACAGTTGAAGAACATCATATGCATACAGAGAAATATCATATGAATAAAGAAACTGCTGATCGACTTAATGAAGCTGTTAAAAATGGTAAAAGAATTATTGCGGTAGGAACAACATCAACAAGAACATTAGAAAGTATTTATACAAAATATGGTACTTTTAAAGAATGTGTGGAAGATACTAATATTTTTATTTATCCAGGTTATGAATGGAAAATTGTTAAGGGTTTAATTACTAATTTCCATTTACCAAAATCAACCTTAATTATGCTTGTATCAAGCTTAGCAGGAAAGAATCATATTATGCATGCCTATGAAGAAGCAGTTAAAGAAAGGTATCGTTTCTTTAGTTTTGGTGACGCAATGTTTATTAAATAAGAGACTTAATATTTATCATTTGCAAAAAGTGTAAAGATTTGGTATAATAATAGAGAATAAAAAGACATGAGGAATAAAAAATGAGATTATATAATATTGAAGAAGAAAAAACAAAGATTATTGATGTTGAAGATTATTCGGTTTTTAGAACGGCAATGAAAAATAAATTATTACCAATTCTCCTTTATGTTTATACTGGCTTTGTGGTAATTAATTTAGCTTTAACCATTTTAAGCGGTGCCTATGTAATGGCCGTAATTAATGCCGCTGTTCATTCTTTAATTTGTGTTGCTATGTGGTTATTTATGTTTTCATTTAAAAAAACTGATAATAATGTTCTTCCCCAAAATGGATTAAAGATGTTTCAAATTGCTCATGCGGTAAAATATTTTATTGTTTTTGTTTTAATTGTTATCGCATTAATTTTAATTATTCTAGATTGGATTAATAAAGGAAATTTAGCTCACCAAGCTTTAGATGCTGCTAAAAAACAAACTAATGAACAAGTTTTAGCTGACGCAAGACATAAATCATCAATAGTTTTCTGGAGTCATTTATTGACTTTAGTTATCGCTTTAACAATATCAATTGTTACTTGTGTTTATTATTATGCAGTAATGAAATTGGCTGATGGTTATCAAAAATATGCTAATAAAGGAATTAAATTCTTTAATGATTTTAAATTCACTGGTATTTATTTCTTTGTTACGGCCGGAGTCTTAATTCTTTATTCAATCCTTAATTTCTTAAGCGTTAAAATGATTCAAGTCGATATTTCAAAAATTGAACTCTTTGTTGGAACTGGTATTTTTAGTAATCTTTCGCGAATTTTATTTGCGTTATTCTTAATATTTGCGGGAATAATTAGTTTACAATTAGGCAAGAGTATTAATAATGTGGAAACAACATATCAAGCTGTTGTTGATCTTGAAACAGGTGAAACGCGGGTTGCGACGGAAGAAGATATTTTAGAAGCTAAAAGAAAACAAGAAGAATTACAAAAAATGCTTGCGGATGAAGAAGAGAAAGAAGAAAATTTCGTTTCTAAAGATTTAATGTACGATGAAGAAACTATAAAAAATAAATAATAAAAATGGTTAATCTTGATGATTAACCTTTTTTTAATAGGAAATATTTAAATAGTAAAAAAATGAAGGAATTTAAATAAAACCACTTCTTTTGTATTTTAATTGCCTTTATGATATAATAAATAAAATGGGAGGGTATCGCTATGGATGAGTTAGCTTGTTACTATTTTCATCAAGGTACTACTAGTAAGGCTTATGAGTTATTAGGAGCACATTACCAAAAAGAATATACGAGATTCTGTGTTTGGGCTCCAAATGCTAAATTTGTAAATGTTATTGGTGATTTTAATAACTGGGATTTATTTAAAAATCCCATGGAAAGAATTACCAATAATGGTTTGTGGGAAGTAAAAATTAAAGGCGTTAAGGAATATGATACTTATCAATATGTGATAACAACATATGATGGACGTTTAATTTATAAAACGGATCCTTATGGTTATCATAGTGAATTACGCCCCAAAAGAGCTAGTAAAGTATTCGATTTAAATAATTATGTTTTTCATGATGAAGAATGGATGAAGAATCGAATAAATAAACAAAGATACAATCAACCTTTAAATATTTATGAAGTTCATTTAGGTTCATGGCGGCGTTATCAAGATGGTAATACCTTTGATTATGTGAAAATGGCTCATGAACTTTGTGATTATGTAAAGAAGATGAATTATACTCATGTGGAAATAATGCCACTTTCGGAATATCCATATGATCCATCATGGGGTTATCAGGTAACAGGTTATTATGCGGTTACATCGCGATATGGTACGCCAGATAATTTTAGACAATTTGTTGATATCCTGCATCAAAATAATATTGGTGTAATCATGGATTGGGTTCCTGGTCATTTTACGAAGGATGAACATGGTCTAATTGATTTTGATGGTGGTCCATTATATGAACCAGCTAGTGAATACCGAAAAGAAAATAAAGATTGGGGAACGAGATGTTTTGATTATGGAAGATGTGAAATTCAAAGCTTCTTAGTTTCTAATGCTGTCTTTTGGTGTGATAAATTCCATATTGATGGCTTAAGAGTTGATGCGGTATCATCAATGCTGTATCTAGATTATGGTAGAAAAGCTGGAGAATGGATACCTAATGCCTATGGTAATAATATCAATTTAGAAGCTTTAGCCTTTATAAAAAAAGTCAATACGAAAATTAAAGAATTTGATCCTTCTATTATGATGATTGCGGAAGAATCAACTGCTTTTGCTGGTATCACTAAAAAGGTAGAAGAAGGTGGTCTTGGCTTTGATTATAAATGGAATATGGGTTGGATGAATGATACTTTACGTTATATTGAAACTGATCCAATGTTTAGAGGCGATAATTTTGGTTTAATAACTTTCCAATTAACTTATATTTTCTCTGAACATTATATCTTAGCTTTAAGTCATGATGAAGTAGTCCATTTAAAGAAGAGTCTTTTACAAAAGATGCCTGGTCAATATGATCAAAAATTTGCGGGTGTGAAATCTTATTTAACTTATATGATGACGCATCCTGGCAAAAAACTTAATTTTATGGGTTATGAGTTCGGACAATTTAATGAATGGAATGAAGAAAAAGAACTCGATTGGAGTTCTCTTGCCTATGAAAAACATGAAAAATTAAATGAATATATTCGTGATTTGAATAAAATATATTTGCAACACCCAGCACTTTATGATGATACTACTTATTGGGATGGTTTTTCTTGGTTAGTAGTTGATGATAAAATGCATAGTGTTTTTGCGTACAACAGAAAATGTGGAAATGATAAATTAATTGCAATTATTAATTTTGCTTATTGTGAATGGCCAGGATATTGTTTTAATGCGGAACCTGGTGATTATGAAATAATTCTTTGTAGTGAAGATGTTAAATATTCAGGATCGAAGAATCTTGAAGGAACTATTATTCATTGTGATGGAAGAATAGTAATAGATTTGCCATATAATAGTGGCGTAATATTAAGGAGAGTAGAGAATGTATAGTCACAAAAAATGTATCGCAATGTTATTAGCTGGAGGACAAGGCAGTCGTTTGAAAGCTTTAACAACCAAAGTAGCTAAACCAGCTGTATCTTTTGGCTCTAAATATCGAATTATCGATTTTACTTTATCAAATTGTTCTAATTCGGATATTGACACAGTTGGTGTTCTAACCCAATATCAACCATTAATTTTAAATGAATATATTGGTAATGGACAACCATGGGATTTAGATAGATTATATGGAGGTGTTCATGTCCTTCCACCATATCAAGCTAAAGATAGAATGGAATGGTATAAAGGAACAGCTAATGCTATTTATCAAAATATTCCCTTTATTGAAAATTATCATCCCGATCATGTTTTAATTCTCTCAGGTGATCATATCTATAAGATGGATTATCAAAAGATGTTAGAAGAACATATCAATAATGATGCTGATTGTACGATAGCTGTTCGGACAGTTCCAATTGAAGAAGCAAGTCGTTTTGGTATTATGAATACTGATGATAATAATCGTATTATTGAATTTGAAGAAAAACCAGCCCATCCAAAAAGTAATAAAGCATCAATGGGTATTTATATCTTTAAAACTGATAAATTATTTGAATATTTAAGAAAAGATGCTATGGATGAAAAAAGTAGTAATGACTTTGGTAAAAACATCATTCCAACTATGTTAAATGAGGGTATGAAAATGATAGCATATCCATTCGAAGGTTATTGGAAAGATGTAGGTACAATTTCTTCACTTTGGGAAGCTAATCAAGATTTACTAGGTAATGAACCTAATTTTGATATTTATGATACAAATTGGAAGATCTATTCAAGAAATAATGCGGCTAGTCCCGCTTATTTTGCACCTAAATGTGAATTACATAATTCGTTAGTTGCAACAGGATCAAAAATATATGGTACGATTATCAATAGTGTCATTGGTAAGAATGTAACTATTGAAGAAGGTGCTATTGTTAGAGATAGTGTTATTTTCTCCGATACTGTTATTGGTAAAAATAGTGTTGTAGAATATTCTATTATTGATGAAAATGTTAAAATTGGCGCAAAATGTAAAATTGGTTTAGCCAAAGAAGAAGGCAAAGAAATTACCGTTATTGGTCGTAATGTCAAAATTAAAAATAGCACAACAGTTGATGCTGGCGCTAATTTAGAGGAGGAAATGTAGAATGAGTAATGTAGCAGCTATTATTTTTTCTAGTATCCATAATGAAACTATTGATGAATTAACTAGAAAACGTACTTCCGCATCAATTCCTTTTGGTGCTCGTTATCGTTTAATCGATTTTACTTTATCTAATTTCCTTTATGCGGATATCACTGATATTGGTATTCTTACCCAAAAGAATTATCAATCCTTAATGGATCACGTTGGTAGTGGTAAAGATTGGGATTTATCAAGAAAAAATGGTGGTTTAATCATTTTCCCTCCTTTCTCTTCTCATCGTAGTGATTTCTTATATGAAAATCGTTTTGAAGCATTACAAAGTGTTAGCGGTTATATCACTAAAGCGAAAGTTGATTATTTTGTCTTAACTGATTCGGATAGTGTTAATATCGTTGATTATAATGATGTTCTAAAGAAACATAAAGAAAGTGGTGCTGATATCACTTTAGTTTATAAAACTTTAAATGTAACTAGTGATTTATATCATAATTTATCTTTAAATGTAAATAGTGAAGGAATAGTAGAAAAAATCAATTTACATTCTAAACCTGGTTCTAAAGCAAATGTACATTTAAATATTACGGTTATTTCCAAATCACTTTTAGTATCATTATTATCTGATGCCCTTGTTACAGGTGCTAAGAGTTTTACCCAAGATGTTATTTATGGTAATTATAAATCACTTAAGATGTATGGTTATAATTATGATAAAATCTATCTAAAGATGAGTTCAATGGCTAATTATTTTAAAGCTAATATGTTACTTTTAGATGAAAAAGTAAGAAATGAACTCTTTGGTGATGAAGAAAGAAAGATTTATACAAAAGTTCGTGATAGTGCACCTACTCGTTATGGCGATAATGCGAAAGTCGAAAATTGCTTTATTGCGGATGGTTGTATTATTGAAGGTCAAGTAATCAATTCTATTATCTTTAGAGGGGTAAAAATTGCTAAAGGTGCGGTTGTTAAAAATAGTATTTTGATGCAAGATACCATCGTTGAAAATAAAGTAACACTTGATCATGTCGTAACAGATAAGAATGTTACTATTAGAGAAAATAATAATTTATCTGGCTGTGAAGAAGTACCTTATTATTTAGGTAAATATCAAACAGTCTAATTAACAAGGAAATAAAAAATGAAGAAAAAGAGAATTGCGTTTGTCGCTAGTGAATGTCAACCCTTCTTTACTTCTGGAGGTCTAGGAGAAGTTATAGGTAGCTTACCTAAACGTTTAATTAGTGAATCAAATAAAGAATTTGAAGTAAGTGTTTATTTACCTTTATATGCCTCAATTTCTAAAGATATGGCCACTAAATTAAAATTTATCGATAGTTTTACGGTTGACTTAAGTTGGCGTAAACAATATTGTGGTATTTATCAATGTTCTTATAAAGGTGTTAAATTCTATTTTATCGATAATGAATATTATTTTAAAAGAGATAAACTCTATGGTTATTTTGATGATGCGGAAAGATTCGCTTTCTTTTCCAAAGCCGTTATTGAAGTAATAATTAGACTTAAAGAATATCCAAATATTATTCATTGTCATGATTGGCAAACGGGAATGGTTCCGGTTTACCTTAGAACCCATTATTATTATAAAAATGAATTCAAACAATTAAAACGTATTTTTACTATTCATAATATTGAATATCAAGGCATCTTTAGTCAAGATAATAATTTTATTGAAGATGTATTTGGTATTGATAAAAATGATAGTTATCTTCTTGAATATCATGGTATGTTAAATATTATGAAAGGGGCTATTGAAACATCTAATATTGTTTCAACTGTTAGTCCTAGTTATGCGGAAGAAATCAAAGATGCAGCTTTTGCTCATGGTTTAGAAGATATAATTAAAAAAGCAAGCCTTGAAGGTAAAGTATTAGGTATCTTAAACGGTATTGATTATGAATTCTATAATCCAGAAACAGATAAAAATATTGTTAGTAAATTTAATTCTGATAATATAGAAAATAAGAAAATCAATAAAACTTATTTACAAAAAGAAATTGGTTTAAAAGAAAAGAATGTACCATTAATTGGTATGGTTACACGTCTTGTAGCTCATAAAGGGTTAAATATTTTATCTAAGTGTTGTGAACAAATTTTACAAAAAGATTTACAAATGGTAATTCTTGGCACAGGCGATGAATATTTTGAAAATTTCTTTAAAGATTTAGAAAATAAATATCCAGATAAAATAAAAACTATTTTAGCTTTTGATCAAGGTCTTGCCCGTCGAATTTATGCTGGCTGTGATTTATTCTTAATGCCATCAGCATCAGAACCATGTGGCTTAAGTCAAATGATCGCATCACGTTATGGTACAATTCCTATGGTAAGAGTTACCGGTGGTTTAAAAGATTCCATTAAAGATTTTTCTTTAGAATGTGGTAATGGTTATACTTTTGAAGGAATGGAACCTAATTCTTTAAAAGAAATGGTTTTTAGAGCCCTTGATGATTATAAAAACGATGATTGGAATAATAAAATTAAGAAAGTTATGCAAATAGATTTTAGTTGGGATAAATCCGCTAAAGTATATTTAGATTTATATAAAAAGATTCTGATGTAATTAGATAATAATTAATTAAATATTTTTATCTAATTACCTCACTGGAGGAAATATGGCTTATTCAATAACCAATAAAGAAATCAAGAATAATATTGAAGAAAAATTAAATCGTTATTTTGGTGTTAATTTTAAAGATGCATCCAAAGAACAATTATATAAAGCTGTAAGTATGACAGTTCTTGATATTTTATTAGAAGAAAAACGACAATTTAATAAAAAGATGAAACAACAACAAAAGAAACGTGTTTATTATTTATGCATGGAATTCTTAGTTGGTAGAAGTTTAAAAACAAATCTTTATAATTTAGGAATTGTTGAACAATACAAAAAAACTTTAGCTGATGAAAATATTGATTTGGATGAATTATATGAATTAGAACCAGATGCCGGTTTAGGTAATGGTGGTTTAGGACGTTTAGCGGCTTGTTTTATGGACAGTTTAGCTAGTCTTAATTATCCAGCTATGGGCTTTTCCTTACGTTATGAATATGGCCTTTTTAGACAAAAAATAGTTGATGGTTGGCAAACAGAAATGCCTGATGTTTGGTTACCAGGTGGTGAAGTTTGGTTAGTACCTCGTTCCGATAGAGTACTAAAGGTTCGTTTTGGTGGATGGGTAACGGAAAAATTTGAAAATGGTAAAATGAAGGTTGAATATCATGATGATTCAGTCATTGAAGCAATGCCTTATGATTTACTTATTTCTGGTGGTGGTTCCGATATTGTAACTACTCTTCGTTTATGGCAATCAAGAGCAATTAGTACTTTTGATATGAAGTCATTCTCCCAAGGTGATTATTTTAAAGCAATGGAAAAAGCTAGTCAAGCTGAAGTAATAACTAAAGTATTATATCCATCGGATGATCATTCTCAAGGTAAGACTTTAAGACTTAAACAACAATATTTCTTAGTATCAGCCTCTGTTCAAAATATCATTAATGACCATTTAAAACGTTATGGGGATATTCATACTTTACCAACCAAAGCGGCTATTCATATTAATGATACCCATCCTGCTTTATGTATTCCCGAAATGATGAGAATCTTAATGGATGATTTAGAACTTGGTTGGGATGAAGCTTGGGATATTGTTACTAAAACAGTAGCTTATACTAATCATACAGTTATGGCTGAAGCACTTGAAACTTGGAATTTAGATTTAGTGTTAAGAACTCTTCCAAGAATTTATCAAATCTTACAAGAAATTAATAAGCGTTTTATGGAACAAGTATGGCGTAAATATCCTAATAACTGGGATAAAGCTGCTAGTCTATCTTTAATTATGGATAATCATTTTAGAATGGCTAATCTAAGTATTTTAGCTAGTCATCATGTTAATGGTGTATCAAGTTTACATAGTGAAATCATAAAGAAAGAAACTTTTAAAGATTTCTATGAATTAACACCAGAGAAATTCACTAATGTTACTAATGGTATCTCACATCGTCGTTGGTTACATCAATCTAATCCAGGATTATCCCAATTACTTGATGAAACAATCGGTCATGATTGGTATAAAGATGCATCCAAATTAAAAGATTTCCGTAAATATGAAGATGATGATGAAGTCTTAAAGAAATTATTAGCCATTAAAGAAGACAATAAAGTAGAATTTAGTAATTGGCTTAAGAAAAAACAAGGAACAATTATTGATCCTAAAACGCGTTTTGATTCGCAAGTTAAAAGATTACATGCTTATAAGAGACAATTATTAAATGTCTTAAAAATTATTGAATTATATAATTTATTAATTGAAAATCCTAATTTAGAAATTACTCCACAAACTTATATCTTTGGTGCAAAAGCAGCTCCTGGATATTATCATGCGAAAGAAGTAATCGAATTAATCAATTATATTTCTAAAGATTTGGATATGCATCCAGAAATTAAGAAGAAACTTAATGTAGTCTTTGTCGAAGATTATTGTGTCACAACAGCGGAAAAATTAATCCCCGCAAGTGAAATTAGCGAACAAATCAGTTTAGCTGGTAAAGAAGCTAGTGGAACAAGCAATATGAAATTTATGATTAATGGGGCAATTACTTTTGGTACTATGGATGGAGCTAATGTCGAAATCCATGATGCGGTTGGCAGTGATAATATCTTTATCTTTGGTTTATCAGCTAAAGAAGTTAATAATTTATGGAATGCTGGTTATAATTCATTATATTATTATAATAATTCAAGCAGTTTAATGAAAATTATTGAACGACTTAAAAAAGGTTTTGCGGGAAAGAGCTTTAATAATATTGTTAATTATTTATTATATCTTGGTCCGGTAGCTGATCAATATATGTGTTTTGCGGATTATGAAAATTATATTCAAGTGTATAATAAAATGGATCATACTTATCGAAATAAGAAAGAATTTGCTAAGATGTCATTAATTAATATTGCGGAAGCTGGTATTTTTGCTGGAGACCGTTGTATTGAAGAATACGCTAAGAATATTTGGCATTTAGAAAAATTAAAATAGAAAGAGGAATACTATGAAAAAAATACATAAAATTGCAGTTTTAACTTCTGGTGGTGATGCCCCAGGAATGAATGCTGCGATTAGAGCGATAGTGAGAAGCGGAATTAATAATGGTTTAGAAGTATATGGTGTTTATAATGGTTATTTAGGACTAGTTCAAAATGATATTCGTCCTTTAACTAGAGGTTCCGTTACTAATATTATCAATCGTGGTGGTACAATTTTAGGCACAGCTCGTTTACCTGAATTTGCAGATATGGAAGTAACAAAAAAAGGTGCTGATAATTTAAAGAAATTAGGTATTGATGCGTTAGTAGTTATCGGCGGTGATGGTACATATCGTGGTGCAAAAAGATTACATGATTTAGGTATTCATTGTGTTGGTATTCCTGGAACTATTGATAATGATATTGCGTCATCGGAAATTACTATTGGTTTCGATACAGCTGTTAATACAGCCGTTGAATGTATTGATAAATTAAGAGATACTTCTAATTCACATCAAAGATGTTCAATTATTGAAGTAATGGGACGTCATTGTGGTGATATTGCGTATGCTGCTGGTGTTGCTGGAGGTTGTGATTTAATCGTTACTAGTGAAACTGGTTATACAGTAGAACGTGTAATGGAAGTCGTTAATAGAGCAAAAGAACAACAACGTCGTCATATCTTAATTGTCTTTACAGAACATATCACTGATGTTGATGCCTTAGCGAAGAAAATTAAAGATGAAACAGGTTTTGATTCTCGAGCTACTATTCTTGGTCATATTCAAAGAGGTGGTATTCCAACTCCATTTGACCGTGTTTTAGCTACTCGTTTTGGGGTAGTAGCAGTTCAAGAATTATTAGCTGGTAATTCAGGAATTGTTTTAGGCTTACAACATAATGAAATCGTGCCAATTGAAATTGAAGAAAGCTTTAAGATGACAAAAAATATTTTCCGTAAATACGCTGTAGAAGTAAATACTAACGCTAGTAAATAAGAGGTTATTATGTGTAAAAAATGTTTTGTAACAACACCGATTTATTATGCTAGTGGTACACCCCAACTAGGTAATTCTTATTCAACGGTGGCTTGTGATGTCTTTGCACGTTATCATCGTCAATCTAATCATGAAACATTCTATTTAACTGGAATGGATGAACATGGTCAAAAGATTGAAGAAAAAGCAAAGGAAGCGGGTCTTAAACCGCAAGACTTTGTAGATGGTATTGCTGCAAAAGCCAAAGCTGTTTGGAAGGATTTAGATATTTCTTATGATTATTTTATAAGAACTACGGATGAAAATCATGTCAAAACAGTTCAACAAATCTTTGAAAGATTACTTAAACAAGATGATATCTATTTAGGTTCATATAGTGGTGCTTATTGTGTATCATGTGAAACTTTCTTTACTAAGACTCAACTTAATGAAGATGGTACTTGTCCAGATTGTGGAAAGCCAACTAAAATAGTATCGGAAGAAGCTTATTTCTTACGTCTTAGTAAATATCAAGATAGATTATTAAAATATATCAAAGATCATCCTGATTTTATTATGCCTGAAACTAGAAAGAATGAAGTGGTTTCTTTCATTGAATCAGGTTTAGATGATTTATGTGTATCAAGAACTAGTTTTAAATGGGGTATTCCTGTTTTATCTAATCCTAAACATGTTGTTTATGTTTGGATTGATGCGCTAACGAATTATATTAGTGCTCTAGGATATCTACAAGAAGATGATCAAAAATTTAAAGATTATTGGTTAAGTGGTGTTAATACTTATCATGTTATTGGTAAAGATATTTTAAGATTCCATGCGGTATATTGGCCTATCATGTTAATGGCTCTTGATTTACCACTTAATTTTAAACTTATTGCTCATGGCTGGATACTAGCTCGTGATGGTAAAATGAGTAAATCAAGAGGTAATGCGGTATATCCAAATTATTTATATGATCGTTATGGTTCAGATAGTGTTCGTTATTATTTAGTAAAAGAAATGCCTTTAGGTAATGATGGCTTATTTAGTTATGATCGTTTTATTGAACGTTATAATAATGATTTAGTAAATGATTATGGTAATTTAGTATCGCGTACATTTTCTATGGTTGATAAATATTTTAATTCTATCATTCCAGCTAATTATAAAGAAACAGCTTTTGACAAAAATCTTGAAGATAAAATCAGTGAAGTAATTGCAGAAGTTAATAAAGCTTTCACAGAATTTAGATTACAAGATGCGGTGGAAAAGACTTGGGAATTAATTAGAAGAGCTAATAAATATATTGATGAAACTACGCCTTGGTCTTTAGTAAAAGATGAAAATAGAAAAGATGAACTTGCAAGTGTAATGTATCATTTAATAGAAGTAATTCGAATTGCAACTGTTTTAGCAAGTCCATATTTAGTTAAGACTTCAAAAATTGTTTTAGATGCTTTAAATGTTAATTCTAATACTTTTGTTGATTTAAAATTTGGTCATGATTATAAAAATCATCAATTACATAAGATTGAACATTTATTTGATCGTTTAGATGTAAGTAAAGAATTAGCTTATTTTTCAACTTTAAATGAAACAAAAGAAGTAAAAGAAGAAGTTAAAGAAATTAATGAAATCAGCATTGAAGATTTTAGCAAAGTAGAATTAAAAGTTGGTGTTGTCTTAGAATGTAAGAAACATGAAAATGCGGATAAATTATTAGTGTCGAAGATTAAAATCGGTAATGAAGTAAGACAAATTGTTTCTGGTATCGCAAAATATTATCAACCTGAAGAATTTGTTGGTAAAAAAGTTATAGTGGTAACAAATCTAAAAAAAGCCATTATTCGTGGTGTAGAATCTAATGGTATGGTTCTATGTGCAGAAGATGGTAAGAATTTAGAAATTGTTACAGTTAAAGATGCTGAAAGCGGCGCAAGTGTAAGATAATATGGATAATAAAGTTCGTTATGTAGAAATGACTCCGGAAGAAAAAAGAAAAATAGATCGAAAGAAGACCGTTAATTATTATTTTAAAGTAATTCTTGGTTCCATTATTTACGCCTTTGGTGTATCTTGGATTCTCCTTCTATGTGGCTTTTATTCAGGTGGAGCTACTGGTATTTCTCAATTAATAGTTGGTTTATTTGGTAAATATGGTAATAATGAAGATGTAGCTAATTTCTTAAGTAATAACTTAGGTACATTTGTTATGTTAATCAATGTGCCATTACTTGTCTTTAGTTGGAAAGGCTTAAGTAAAAGATTTGCGTTACTTACTCTTGTTTCCATTATTACCCAAACCATCTTTTTGAATTTAATATCAGCCTTTACAATTAGTCCGTTTGTTTATTTAATTACTAATAGTAAAGAAATGTTAGAAGCTATTAATAATGGAACAGCGGGAGTTGGTGGAGGAATCTTTGATACCATTAAGAGCGGTAGTTTCCGCTTCTTTAAAGGAATTAATGAAGTAGTACCAGAAGTAGCTGAATTTGGTAATAGTATGTTACCAGGAACACGATTATTGTTAGCTATTTTTGGTGGTATTGTAACTGGTTATGGAGCTGCTTTATGTTTAAAATATGGTGGTTCAACTGGTGGTATGGATATTATTGCCAATTATTTACAAGTAAAAAGAAAAGTATCTTTTACCAAAATCAGTGCTTTAGTTGATGGAGTAATTATCGCACTGTCTGGTATCTTTAGTGTAGAAAATGTCTTATACACTTTAATTAGACTTATTGCTTATACGAAAACCATTGATTTAACTTATAATGCCTATAAGATTAATCGTATTGAAATAATTACGTCGAAAGAAAAAGAAAATGAAATGCGGGATACACTTCTTGCGAACATCCATCATGGTATGACTATTTATACATGTATTGGTGGTTTTACAGGCTTAGAAAAAACTTCGATTGTTATTTATGCATCACGCTTTGAAATTCCTAAATATACAGAAATTGTTCGTAGTGTGGATAAAGATGCATTTATTACGGTTGCGAAAGTAGATATTAAACGTGGTAATTATATTCAATCTACTATCGCATAATATAAGGAGGATATAGAATTGAATAATTCATTTAAAGCTTATAAAAGCCTATTTTACGTGGTTTATGGTCTATGCCTTGTAGTTATCTTAATAGGTATCATTGGCTATTTTGTTTGGAAATTCTTTGATTTAAATTATATGATAGTCTTAATTGTAACAGGGGTTTTGCAAATAGGAGTTAATACCTTATTAATGTTTTTAATTTATAAAAAATTAAAACCGATTCCTGTTGTATTATCAATTTTAGCGATGATCTTTTCGATTGCGGGGATCATTCAAGGTTTAGCTTCGATTCTTGCGTCTGATAAATTAAGACAATATCTTAAAAATTCAAAAGAAGAAATAAAAGAATAAAAAGAGAAGACTGAGTTCTAAATTTAAAAGAACTTAGTCTTTTTATAATTAGATATTCTTTATTTTGTTATATTTATTAATGAATAGAACTATCAAAAACATTATTAAAATTATTAAGTGAATAATTTGACTTTTTTGGCTAATTAGTGTATAATATCTACGATACATTAGTCGTTGAGACTTTAAACCCACAAAATGCCCTTCAATTAGAAGAAAAAATGGAGGAAATTAAATTATGCGTTCTACTTTTATGAACACAAATGAATTAGCTAGAGCAGATCGTAAATGGTATGTTATCGATGCTACTGATCTAGTACTTGGCCGCTTATCAACAGCAGTCGCTACTGTATTAAGAGGAAAACATAAACCAACATTTACACCTAATATTGATGGTGGTGATTATGTTATCGTTGTTAATGCAGAAAAAGTTGCTTTAACAGGCAATAAATTACAAGATAAAAAATACTACCGTGCATCTCATTATGCAGGTGGCTTAAAAACTCGTACCGCTCAAGAACAATTGGATCAACATCCAACTAAATTAATTGAATTTGCGGTAAAAGGAATGTTACCAAAGGGTAAGCTTGGTGCTCAAATGTATTCAAGACTTTATGTTTATGCAGGTCCTGAACATGAACACGCTGCTCAAAAACCAGAAGCATTTCCTTTAGAAGTTAAGTAGGAGGTAAAAGTTAATGGCACTTACTCAATATCAAGCTACTGGTCGTCGTAAGAGTTCAGTTGCAAGAGTTAGATTAATTCCAGGAAATGGACAATTTGTTGTAAATGATCGTAACTTTGTTGAATATTTCCCTTCTGCAGCTACTCGTTTAGACATTCTTCAACCTTTAACACTTACTGAAACTGGCAGTCAATATGATGTTATCGTTAATGTCTATGGTGGTGGTATGACAGGTCAAGCTGGTGCTATCCGTTTAGGTATGGCTCGTGCATTATTATTAGTTAATCCTGAGTATCGTGGAAGACTAAAGAAAGCGGGATTACTTACTCGTGATTCTCGTGTTGTTGAACGTAAGAAATACGGTCTTAAGAAAGCTCGTCGTTCACCACAATTCTCAAAGCGTTAATTTATTTATATTTTGGTTTATTTCCAAAATTAATAAACTATCCGCAAACTAAAAATAAGGAGTTGATGAACAATCGACTCCTTTTATTAAATTATTATGGGAGGTATTAGATGTTTGATCGTAATACAATTAAAGTTTATAATTCATTAACGGGAACTATTGAAGATTTTAAGACAATCAAAAAAGATGAAGTCGATATGTATGTTTGTGGACCTACTGTTTATGATAATATTCATATTGGTAATGCCCGTCCGGTAATCTTTTTTGATACTGTTCGTCGTTTCTTAAAATATGTTGGTTATAAAGTAGTATATGCTTCTAATTTTACTGATATTGATGATAAAATCATCAAAGCCGCTTTAAAAGAAGGTCTTAGTGAAGAAGAAATTGCTAATAAATATATTAAGGCTTATCTTGATGTTGTGGAAAAATTAGGCTGTGAAATGGATGTTATTCGTCCAAGAGTTACGGAAAATATCGAAGGCATTGTTGATTTTATTCAAAGATTAGTTGATAATAATAGTGCTTATGTTTCTGGTGATGATGTTTATTATGATGTAAATAGTAATCCGACTTATGGTATTTTAAGTAATCAAAAGCTTGATGAATTAGAAGTTGGTTCTCGTATTGAAATTAATAGTGGTAAAAAAGATCCAAGAGATTTTACTTTATGGAAAAAGACGAAAGATACTGGTAAAAAATGGCCAAGTCGTTTTGGTGATGGTCGCCCTGGTTGGCATACAGAATGTGTAGTTATGATTCATAAAATATTTAATGGCTCAATTGATATTCATGGTGGTGGAACTGATTTAAGATTCCCACATCATGAAAATGAAATAGCGCAAAATTATTCTTTATATAAAGATTATTTAGCTCATTATTGGATTCATAATGCGCGTCTTGATTTAAGAGGCGAAAAGATGAGTAAATCTTTAGGCAATGTTATCTTAGTTAAAGATATTATTGAACAATATCCACCAATGGTTTTAAGAATGGCAATTTTATCAAATCATTATCGTCAAGTTATTAGTTATCAAGATGACTTGATGGAACAAATGAGTGGGGAATGGAATAAAATTGAAAAATTATATATTTCCTTAGAACGTAAAATTGAATTAAATAATCCTAATCAAGATTTAAGTGGTGAAGTATTACCAATTATGGATGATTTCTTAAAAGAAATGGCTTATGATTTTAATACTAGTACAGCGATTACTCACTTATATAGTTTAATGAAACAAATCAATGTTGATTTAAGAAAGAATGATGTTGAACTTAAAACATATCAAGATGAATTCAAAACATTTACGGATATGTTATATATTTTAGGTCTTAAAGTAGATGTTAAACCTTTAACAAAATCAGAATTAGAACTTGTTTTAGAATGGCAAAAGAGCCGTAAAGAAAAAGATTTTGTGAAAGCTGATGAATTAAGAAATAAGATTACTGAATTAGGTATTAAATTATAAAATGCGTTTTGAATTATTAAATGGCAGCAATTTGGCTTATATTGGCGATGCTTATTATGAATTAAAGGTAAGAGAATATCTAATTAATCATAATATTACTAAGAATAAAGAATTACAAAAGATGAGTATTTATTTTGTATCCGCATCTTCGCAAGCTATGATTATGAATAATCTTTTAGATATCTTAAATGAAGAAGAAAAGAAGATTTATTTAAGAGGTCGTAATGGTGTTCATCATGTTTATCGAAAGAATGTTGATCAAAGTGAATATATTGTTGCGAGTGGCTTTGAAGCTTTAATTGGTTATCTTTATTTAAAAAAAAATACAGAAAGATTAGATTTTTTGATGCAACTTGTATTTGAAACAGTGGAGAAGAATAATGATAATTTATGGGAAAAATACCGTTCTCGAAGCACTTCGAGTGAAAAGAAAAATCAATAAATTATATTTAACTACTAACACAATAGAAATCGTAAAAAAGAATTTTCCATCTTTAAAATTAAATATCGAAATTAAGACTTTAAAAGAGATGGATAAAATCGCAAATGGTAATCATCAAGGATTTATCTGTGAAATAATCGATTATCAATATCAAGACTTAGATGAATTTTTAAAGAAGAATTTAGCTGTTTGTAGCCTCGCTATTCTTGATAATTTAGAAGATCCTCATAATTTAGGAGCTATCTTAAGAAGTGCGGATGCGGCTGGTATTGATGGAATTATTATTCCTAAGAATCGTAGTGTTTCTTTAAATGATACGGTTGCGAAAGTATCGACAGGAGCTATTGAACATGTTCCTTGTTTTCAAGTAACAAATCTTGTTCAAACAATGGAAAAATTAAAAAAACATGGATTTTGGATTGCTGGTCTTGATATGGCTGGTAGTGTTAGTTATACTGATTATGATTATTCTGGTAAAGTCGCAATTGTGGTCGGCAATGAAGGTAAAGGGATAAGCCGTCTTGTCAAAGATAATTGTGATACTTTAATTAAGATACCTATGGTTGGTCATGTTGATTCACTTAACGCCAGCGTATCTTGTTCAATTATCTTTTTTGAAATATTAAGAAAGAGGGGTTAAAATTTAGTGGGGGATTTGTTTAAATATAATGATTATGAGCTATTGTATTTAGCAAGACAAAATAATCAAGAGGGGAAAAACATTTTGATAGAAAAATATACAATATTAGTTCGTTCGCGAATGAAATTACTTAATGTACCTAAATCTTTATATGATGATTATTTACAAGAAGGCTTGTTAATGATCGAAGAAGCCATTAAGATTTATGATACGGATAGTCAAATGTCTTTTACTAATTTTTTAGATATGCTGATTAAGCGTCGATTTATCACCTTACTTAGAAAAGACAGAAAGATGATTGTAGTTGATGATGATTATTATGAAAATTTAATTGATAATAATGAAGAAGATAAAACATTACAACTTGCGGAAGATTGTTATGATTTTTCACCTTTAGAGCGGGATGTTTATTATCTTTATTATATAAAGAAAATAAATGTCAAGACTATTTCTATTGTTTTAAATCAATCATCACGAACGATATCTAATACAAAACAGCGTATTTTATATAAAATCAAAAGAGAAAGAAACCGGAAAAGGTCATGGTAGAAAGATTATATTGTTTGACTTTTATGACTCTTTTTGGTAAAATAGATAGGTGAGTTATGAGAGAAAAAATCATCTTAGTTTGCGCGGAATGTCTTTCCCGCAATTACACAACAAAGAAAAATAAACTTAATAATACCGAAAGAATGGAAATTAAGAAATTCTGTCCACGCTGTGGTAAACATACCATTCATCGGGAAACGAAATAAGGAGTTAATTATGGCTGAAAAAAAAGAAAAGAAGAATCGTGTAGTTGAGGCTATGTCTCATGAATGGAAATACGAAAATTTAATTCTTGTAATTCTTGCGTTATTCGCATTAGAATTAGGTGTTTTATTATTAACTAAACATTTAACTATTGCGTCTACCACACCAATTCTTGGTGAATATTGGAAAGTATTTGCGTGGGTATTAGTAGGTATTGGTGCCTTCTCTATTATCTTAGCTGCTTCTTCCTTTTATCGTCCATCATTTGCAGAAATTAAACATATTACAGGCTTAAAGAGAAAAGAATTTTTTGTTAACATCGCTGTTGTTTTAATCTTCTCTGCTATTCTTGCATTCTTATTTGTAGGATATGATGCGTTAATTGAATTATTCATCAACGGCGTTATTAAGAGGTAAGCATGCAAAACGATATCGATTTAGAAAACAAAAGAGCATGGTACGTTATTAAAGTTGTAAATGGAATGGAATATGCGGCTAAAAGAAATATCGAACAAAGAATAATTACTCAACATATGACTGATTATATCTTTGAAATATTTATTCCAGAAATAACTAAACAAGAAAAAAATAAGAAGGGTGAATTAAAAGAAGTCGTTGAAAAAATTTATCCTGGCTATGCTTTTATCGATATGATTGTTACTGATGATTCTTGGTTTATTGTTCGTAATACTCCACTTGTTACTGGCTTCCTTGGTTCAAGTGGTGGTGGTGCTAAACCAGTACCTTTAACTAATGAAGAAATTGGTAATATCTTCCGTCAAGTAGGTAAGAAGATGGAATTAAATATCGACTTTAAAGTTGGCGATAAAGTTCATGTAATTAGTGGTAATTTTGCTGATCAAGATTTAGAAGTTCTGGAAATTGATGAAGAAAATCAAATGGTTACAGTAGCAGTTGAATTATTCGGGCGAGTTACTTCGCAACCTCTTCGTCTTGAAGAAGTAAAAGCTATTAAATAACATCTTTAGAATTTCCGTTTTGGAAATTCTTTTTTTATTATAATTGAATAAGAAATAAAATTATGTTATAATAAACTAGAGGTGTGAGATGGAAAAAAATATACGTGATAATTATCCAGAAATGTATCAATTAGGTAATAATTTATATTTAAAATATCTTGATAATTTAAATATGATGTATGATTTGGCCAAAGACAAAATTGATTTTAGTAAAGCTGAATTAATTAAAGGTTTAAACCAATATTTAGAAGCTTTACTTATTAAAATAATGGTCGCTGATCAAAAATTACAAAATATTGAATTTGATTTTATTAATTATATATTAGGAACCAATATTAAGAATATTGAATCAATGACCATTTATGAAGATATTTTAAATAAGATTCCTTTATTTGTTAAATTATCAGTGCTTTCTGATAAAAAGATGGACGAAATGTTGAAAGTGATTGAACCTACTTTTTGTCAAATGACTTATGATTTCTTAAGAAGATTACCTACTTATTTAAAATTTGTTGATGGTCATGTTCCCGTAGCGGAAGATGAAATAGGAAAGATGGCTCTTAGTCCTATCGTTATATATTTTAAAAAGAATTATGTGCGTTATGCGCCTAAAAGAAAGGAAGATTAAATGAACGAATTAGAAACAAGCTACAATGCAGCCGTAAAATTTTATAATAAACTTGCGGATAAAGTAGAAGAAGTATATGATGAAATGAGAAAAAATGATGAAGTAAAATTATCAAAAAAGAAAATAATGGATGATTATGATCTTTTTATTCAATCGTTATTGGCTAAAGTTGCCTATAGCGATGGTGATGTGGATAAAATAGAATTATTATTCATTAAAAATATTTCACGTTATCATAATTATTTTAAGAAACAAGATGAAAATGATGATTTAGAAATTAATAGTCTTGCGACAGACGCTTTAAATAAAGTTCCTCTATTTATGGAAATGTTTGCAAGTTTTGAAAAAGAACAAATGGAAAATGGTAATGAACTTCATTTATGCAAACAAGCATTTGATTTACTTTCTAAGATAACTAATTTATTAGCGGGAATTGATGAAAAGAAAGAAAATAGAGAAATTGAAAAATATAATAAAGTATTAGAACCACTAATAAAATATTTAAAAAGACAAGGTATTTTAATTTAAAGGAGGAAACATGATTACTTACCGTCAATTTGAAGAACAAGATAAAAAGGGAGTTTATGCACTATTTGTTGATTTATGTGATGAAGAAGATTTCTTCGTTAAAATGAGTTATGAAGAATTTGAAAGTCATTTATTTAAAAATTCTAATTTTAAAATAGATGGTTCTTTTATTGCCCTTGATAAAGATCTAATTGTAGGCTTTGCGTCTGCAATGGTTCGTGATAGTGATGAAAATAAAAAAGATGAAAATGGTATGGTTAATGCTTCTGCCTTTTTACATACTATGATTGTTAAAAAAGAATATCGTTTACAAGGAATTGGTTCTCATTTACTTGTTCTTTGTGAAGAATATGCAAGAAATAAAAAGAGAACAAGCATGCGTTTTGTCTTCTTAAGTGGAATAAATTATCCTTGGTATATTCCTAATACTGATCATCACATGCATCCTGGTATGCCTTGTGTTCGTATCAATTCACCTTTCTATTTATTCTTATATCATCATCGTTATGTTGTTAATGGTATTCATGAAGGATTCCATTTACCACTTTCTGAATATGAAATGCCGAAAAAAGTTCAAGAAAGAATTGAATATAATAAGCAATTAGGTTTAACAGTAGAAATCTATGATCCAAATAAACATGAAGGTGTTTATGAATTCTGTGATGAAATTGAAGCTGATGGTAATCCTGGCTTTGCAAATTCCATCCGTTATAATTTAAAAAGAGAACAACCTCGTCCATTCTTAGTAGCTTTACATAATAATAAAGTTTGTGGTTGGACTGGTGCTATGTATGTTGAATCAACAGGTCGTGGACATTTAGATGGTATTACCGTTTCTCCTAAAGAAAGAAAAGCTGGCCTTGGTAAAATGTTATTCTGTAATTTATGTAATGAATTAAAGAAAATGGGTGCTACTTATATGACATTCTTCACTGGTCTTGAAAATCCTGCTCGTTATATGTACATTGGTGCTGGATTCTTCGTTGCGCAATCTTTCGCTGATATGAAAAAAGAATTATAATTGAATAATTTTTGACTCTAAATTATTAAATTTAGGGTCTTTTTTTACCTAAAAATTATAAAACAAAATACTTGATTAATATCATGAAATATAGTATAATATATTCGCGTGTAGTGACGCAATTATATACTATGAATTATTTATTAAGTGTGGGAGAGCATCATAGTGCTCATAAACCACATCACGGACAATTAAAAGGAGGTGTGTTTCGTGGCAAAAGCTAAGCAAGTAAAAAAGGTTGTTAAACTTCAAATTGCTGCAGGAAAAGCCAATCCAGCTCCACCAGTTGGTCCAGCTCTTGGACAAGCAGGTGTTAATATCCAACAATTTTGTAGTCAATTTAATGATAAGACTGCAAGCATGGCAGGTTATGTAATTCCAGTTGAAATCTATGTTTATGAAGACAGAAGTTTCACATTTGTTACAAAAACTCCACCAGCATCTGACCTTCTTAAGAAGGCAGCAAATATTCAAAAAGGTTCTTCAAATGCCAAGAAAACTAAGGTTGCTACTATTACTAGAGCAAAATTAATGGAAATTGCGCAAACTAAATTACCTGATTTGAATGCTTATGATGTTGAAGCTGCAGCAAGAATCATTGAAGGTACTGCTAAACAAATGGGGATTACTGTAGTAGACTAATACTACTTTTAAAATTGTGGGAGGAAATTCCGTTAGACCACATTTAGGAGGAAAAGAAAATGGCTAAAAGAGGTAAAAAATACCAAGAAGCAGCAAAACTTGTAGATCATAACAAAAAATACAGTTTACAAGAAGCTGTTGAATTAGTAAAAAAGACAAGTACAGTTAAATTTGATGCTACTGTAGAAGTAGCTTTCAGATTAAACATTGATCCACGTAAAGCGGATCAAAATATTAGAGGTGCTGTATCACTACCTAGTGGTACTGGTAAAACTGTTCGTGTTTTAGTTATCGCAAGAGGTGCTAAAGCAAAAGAAGGTTTAGATGCTGGTGCTGATTATGCAGGTGATGTAGAATACCTTGAAAAAATCAAAAACGGTTGGTTTGAATTCGATATGATTATCGCAACTCCAGATATGATGGGTGAATTAGGTAAATTAGGTCGTATCCTTGGTCCTAAAGGCTTAATGCCAAACCCTAAGACTGGTACAGTTACAATGAATATTGAATCAACAGTAAAAGAATTTAAAGCTGGTAAAGTTGAATACCGTGCTGATAAAGTTGGTAATGTTCAAGCTCCAGTTGGTAAAGTATCATTTACTGAAGATGCTCTTATGGAAAACGTTAAGACTATCTACCGTCAATTAATGCGTGTAAAGCCTCAAACCGTTAAAGGTGTTTACATGCTAAGTGCTAATATTACTTCTACTATGGGCCCTGGTATCAAGCTTGATACTTCGGCTATCGACTAATATTAGTTTAATAAAATAAATAATAATTCTAGTTCATAAGTTATATATAAAGTCTCTGCCGTAGACAGTAGGAGCATAATGAAAATAAGAAAGTTTCTAATGCTTAAAAATTATCCTACCGAGGAAAAAATATTCTTTTAAATAAAAGAACCAATTTTTAGGAGGTGAAAACAATGAATGAAGCGACTATCGCTAAAAAAGAAAACGAGGTCCAAGTAGTTATTGATAAAATCAATAATAGCGGATCTACATTATTCGTTGATTACCTAGGATTAACTGTTGCTGAAGTTACAGAACTTCGTGGAAAGTTACATGCAGAAAATTGTGAAATGAAAGTTGCTAAAAACAACATCTTAAGACGTGCTATCGATAAGATTGGCGCAAAAGAAGTTGAAGAACATTTAGTTGGTCCATCTGCATTTGTTACTGCCCCTGATGAAGTAACAGCTGCTAAAATTGTTTATGATTTCGTTAAAGATCATGAAAAATTAACTGTAAAAGCAGGTGTTATTGGTAGTACATATTATGATGAAAAACAACTTGCTGCTCTAGCAAAATTACCAAACAAACTTGGTATGATTTCTATGTTATTAAGTGTATTACAAGCTCCAGTTCGTGGACTTGCAGTAGCTCTTAATGCTGTATCTGAACAAAAGTAAAACATTAATTCATTATTAAATTAAATTAGGAGGAAAAACGAAATGGCAAAATTTACTACAGAAGAATTTATCAGTGCAATTAAAGAAATGAGCGTTTTAGAATTAAACGAACTTGTTAAAGCTATCGAAGCTGAATTTGGTGTATCAGCTGCTGCTCCTGTTGCAGTAGCCGGTGGTGCAGCTGCTCCAGCTGAAGATGCAGCTCCAAGTGAAGTAGACGTAATTCTAAAAGCTGCTGGTGCTAACAAATTAGCAGTTATTAAACTTGTTCGTGAAATTACTGGTCTTGGCTTAAAAGAAGCTAAAGATTTAGTTGATGGTGCACCTAAAGCTGTTAAAGAAAAGGTTGACCCTGAAGAAGCTAAAGCTCTTGCTGCTAAATTAACAGAAGCTGGCGCTGAAGTTGAAGTAAAATAATACTTGAAAGCTACAGTAATGTAGCTTTTTTCTTTAATTAAAGGTGAGAATATGAGTGGACAATATTTTGAAAATAATCAAGATTTAAAAAGAAATATTCATAAAATTAGTTATTATTATAAAGAACATATTATCACATTATTTGCGGATAATGGAGTCTTTTCTAAAGATAAAATCGATTTTGGATCGAATTTATTACTTAAAAGTATTAAATTAATTGATGGAAAAAAGATCCTTGATGTGGGCTGTGGTTATGGTACAATTGGTTTTACTTTGGCTACCATTTATCCTAATAGCATTGTTCATATGGTTGATGTAAATGATCGAGCATTAGAATTAGCAAAGATAGGAAAAGAAGAAAATAAAATAAATAATGTGGAAATTTATCATAGTTATGTATATGAAAATGTCCATGACACCTTTGATTATATAATATCAAATCCACCGATTAGGGCTGGTAAAATCATTGTTCAAAGGATTTTAAAAGAAGCTTATGAACATCTAAATAATAATGGCATTTTGTATTTTGTGATTCAAAAAAAACAAGGTGCTGAGTCAGCAAAAAAAGTAGTTGAAAGCCTTTATCAAAATGTTGAAATTATCAATAATGATAAGGGATATTTGATATTTAAAGCGGAAAAAATTGTTGAATAAAAAAGTCTTAAACCTTAATTTAAGGCTTTTTTTATTTGTTTAATCAAAAATTTCATACCCATAATATAAAAAAAAGGAAATAATTTACTTGACAAAAAAAGTGATTTTTGATATAATACACAATATATGATACAATGCGGTAAAATGCTTTCTAAACGCCAAAAGACCTCTTTTTCCGCAATGTGCTACTCAAAATTTATTAGAAGAGGTGAAAAAATTTGAGTTACAAAAATGTCCAATATGGTAGATCACATGTTAGAAGAAATTATGCAAGAGTTTTGACTAATGTCGAACTACCTAACTTGATTGCCGTTCAAACAGATTCTTTTAATTGGTTATTAAATGATGGTATTGCTACCTTATTTAGAGATTTCTCACCAATTAAAGACCGTGAAGAAGGTGAAAGATTTGAATTAACCTTCGGCAAGCATGAATTTGAAGAACCTGAACTTACAATTGCTGAAGCTAGAATGTATAAATCTAACTATTCTCGTAAATTGTATTGTAATGTTACCTTAGAAAACAAAGAAACTGGAGAAATTAAAGAAGACCGTGTCTTTATGGGTTCCTTCCCTGTTATGACTCCAGCTGGTACATTTATTACTCGTGGTTCAGAAAGAGTATTAGTTACTCAAATTGTTCGTTCGGCTGGTGTCTTTTTCTCTGACGAACCAGATAAGAAGACTGGTAGATCAGTTTATTCCGGTCAAATTATTCCAACACGTGGTGCTTGGATTGAATTTGAAAAAGGTAATAAAGATATTTGGTATGCAAAGCTTGACCGTTCAAAGAGAATTCCATTAAATACTTTCATTAAAGCTTTAGGTATTAATTTACCTAGATATATGCGTTATTTATTCATTGGCGAAAATATGGATAATTATGAAACTAGTAAAGTTTTAACTGATTATCTAAATAAAACTAATGAAAAAGACTATGCAGATGGTATTGATGGTGGTATTAGAGAATTATATGAATCTATTAAACCTGGTGAAAAAACTAGTGTTGATAATATGCGTAAAGCTATTGCGCAAAGATTATTTGACAAACGTCGTTATGATTTAGCGGAAGTTGGTCGTTATAAATTCAACGAAAAACTTGATGTTGTCAAAAGAGCAATTGGCTTTAGACTTGCAGCTGATTTAGTTGATAAAGAAACTGGTGAAGTAATTTTAGCAAAAGGAACAGAAGTAAGTAATAAAGCATATGTTGATGGTTCAATCGTTGATACAATTGCTATTCTTGAAAATCATCGTGATTGTTTTAGAACAACAATTAAAGAAATCTTAAAGAAGAGTACTAATCGTGATTTAAGTGATGAAATCTTAATGCTTGATGGTTCCGATGATACAGTAGTGGAAAAACTAGATATTATTGTTGGTAACCAAGAACAAGGTATTAGTGTTCGTTTACTTGGTAATGATCAAAGCGAAACAAGTATTCATATCGTTATGAGTGATATTTTTGCGGCTATCTCTTATTTCTTCAATCTTCATGTTGGGGTTGGTCGTATTGATGATATCGACCATTTAGGTAATCGTCGTTTACGTTTAATCGGTGAATTATTACTTAATAAAGCTCGTGAAGGTATGACTAAGGTTGAAAAGAGTATTCGTGACAAGATGTCAACTGTTAATGATCCTAAACTTGTTACTCCTGAATCTTTAATCAATAATCGTCCTTTAGTACAAGAATTAAATAAATTCTTTAATACTGACCAATTATCACAATTCATGGATCAAATTAATCCATTAGCTGAACTTACACATAAACGTCGTATTTCCGCTCTAGGTGATGGTGGTATTTCTCGTGACCGTGCTGGTTTCGAAGTTCGTGACGTACATCCATCGCATTATGGTCGTATTTGTCCAGTAGAAACACCAGAAGGTCAAAACATCGGTTTAATTAATTCATTAGCATCATATGCTCATCCAAATAAATATGGTTTCATTGAAACTCCATATTTAGTAGTTAAAAATAATAAGATGGATCCCGATTATAAAGCTGGTAAAGTTCCAGGCCGTGTTTGGATTACTGATGAAATTAAATATCTAACAGCTTATGATGAAGAAAAATACTGCATTGCACAAGCCAATGTTGATATGAAGAAAGATGAAAAGACTGGTGAAATCTTAATTACTGAAGATAAGATTATCGGTCGTAAAGCTACTGAATTCATTGAAATGGATAAGATGGATGTTGACTTAGTCGATGTTAGCCCTAAACAAGTTGTTGCGGTTGGTACTTCATGTATTCCATTCCTAGAACATGATGATACAACCAGAGCTTTGATGGGTGCCAACATGCAACGTCAAGCTATTCCATTACTTAAACCTGAAGCACCAATTGTTGGTACTGGTATTGAATACCGAGTTGCTCGCGACTCTGGATTAGCGATTGTTGCTGATTGTGATGGGGTTGTTGAAAGTGCTGATGGTCTAAAGATTGTTGTTGTAGATAATAACAACAAGAAACATACATATCCATTAATTAAATATCAAAGAACTAATGATTCAACATGTTGTAATCAAAGACCAATTGTTAAACCAGGTGAAGAAGTTAAAAAAGGTATTACTGTTTTAGCTGATGGTCAATCAATGGATCAAGGTGAACTTGCGTTAGGACGTAATGTAGTTATCGCCTTCATGACATGGAATGGTTATAACTTCGAAGATGCGGTTATCATGAGTGAAAAGATGGTTCAAGATGATGTTTATACATCTATTCATATTGAACAATATACTTGTGAAGTTCGTGATACAAAATTAGGTAAAGAAAAGATTACTCGTGACCTTGAAGGTGAATCGAAAGATGGTATTGCAAACCTTGATGAAAATGGTATTGTTATCCTTGGTAGTGAAGTTAAGGAAGGCGATACATTAGTTGGTAAGATTACACCTAAAGGTGAAGGTAATCAAACATTAATTGAAAAATTAAGTTTAGATTTACTTTCTGATAACGCAAAAGATGTACGTATTACATCTTTAAAAGTTCCACATCATGGTGGAGGTATCGTTAATAAGATTGAACATTTTGATCGTAAGAGTGGTGCGGATTTACAACCAGGTGTTAATGAAGTAGTTCGTATCTATATCGTTCAAAAACGTAAGATTTCCGAAGGCGATAAGATGAGTGGTCGTCATGGTAATAAAGGTGTTATCTCGAATATTGTTCCAATTGAAGATATGCCATATATGCCTGATGGAACTCCGATTGATATCTTACTAAACCCTCAAGGTGTACCATCACGTATGAATATTGGACAAGTACTTGAAATCCATTTAGGTATGGCAGCTAAGAAATTAGGTGTTAAAGTAGCTACTCCAGTATTTGATGGTGTTACACAAGAAGATTTAGTAGAAATAATGGATGAAGCTAGAGAAAAAGATCTTCGTGAAATGGAAGAAGATCCAAGAAATGCTCGTGCTCCAATCGACCAAAATGGTAAGACTTACCTATATGATGGTCGTACAGGTCGTCAATTTGACCATAAGATTAGTGTTGGTGTCATGTATATGATTAAACTTAATCACATGGTTGATGATAAATTACATGCTCGTAGTGAGGGACCTTATACTTTAGTTACTCAACAACCATTAGGTGGTAAAGCGCAAAATGGTGGTCAAAGATTTGGGGAAATGGAAGTTTGGGCTCTAGAAGCTTACGGTGCAGCTCATACACTTCAAGAAATGATGACTATTAAATCAGATGATATGATTGGTCGTAACAATGTTTATAAAGCCATTGTTGATGGTACACCAATTCCGGAAGCAGGTGTTCCAGAAGCCTTTAGAGCTTTAGTAAAAGAATTACAAGGTTTAGGCTTAAGTGTTAAATTAGTCGATCAAAACGATCGTGATGTAGCTAATGAATCATTAGTAGATCAACTTGCGGAAGCACAAGCCAGCAAGAAGAGTCTTTTAAAATAAAAAAATTGGAGGAAATCCTTTGAAAAAATTTAAATATATGAAGATAGGTATTGCCTCTCCAGAAGAAATTATTTCTTGGGCAAATCCAGTTCTTCAAGGAAAAGAATTTAAATACGATCCTAATAAAAAGGATAGTGTTACATATATCGATGAAAATGGTAATCCAGTTAATTACAAACTTAAAGGTGAAGTAAAGAAAGCTGATACTATTAATTACCGTAGCCAAAAACCAGAAAAAGATGGTTTATTCTGTGAAGTAATCTTTGGTCCAACTAAGGATTATCGTTGTGCCTGTGGTAATGTTTCTCGTCGTGTCGTTGGCAGCCATAAAGTATGTGAAAAATGTGGTGTTGAATTAACTGAAAGTAAAGTACGTCGTGAAAGAATGGGTTATATTGCGCTTGGTGCCCCTGTTGTTCATACTTGGTATTTACATAATACACCAAGTAAAATTGCGATTTTACTTTCTGCAAAATATGAAAATCTAAGCACAAAAGATATTGAAGGACTTGTATATTATTCGCGTTATTTTGTTACATCTGTTGATCCAGAATTAGAAAATAGTAAATTAATTTCTACTAATTCTATTTTAACAGAACAAGAAAATGCTTATTATAAATCTCGTTATTTAGGTCAATTCCAATCTATTACGGGAGCTGCAGCTATTAAATATCTACTTCAACAATTAGATTTACCAGAATTAAAAGAAAAGATTAGAACTGATCTTTTAACTGCTACTAAACAAAAGAAAGAAAAATTAGTTAAGAAACTAGAAATTGTTGAAGCTTTCCTTCAATCAGATAATAAACCTGAATGGATGGTAATGGATGTTATTCCTGTTATCCCACCTGATTTAAGACCAATGGTACAACTTGATGGTGGTCGTTTTGCAACAACAGATTTAACTGCTTTATACCATAACATCATTATTCGTAATAATCGTTTGATTGAAAGATTTGGTCCATATACAGCTGAAATCATTGTTAAGAATGAAAAACGTAATATTCAAGAAGCTGTTGACCAATTAATTGATAATGGTAAACATAAGAAAGTAGCCCAAGCTAATAACCATCCACTTAAATCATTATCGGATAATTTACGTGGTAAACAAGGTCGTTTCCGTCAAAACTTACTAGGTAAGCGTGTTGACTATTCAGGACGTAGTGTTATTTGTGTTGGTCCATTCTTAAAGATGTATCAATGTGGTATTCCATATGAAATGGCTTTAATCTTATTTAAACCATTTATTATCAATTATTTAAGAACTCATCTTGACCAAAATCAAAATCAACAAACTAATGAAAATGGTGAACCTATTCAATTAACTGAAAAAGCTGGTATTCAAAGAGCAAAAACTTTAATTGAAAAAGGTGCTCCTGAAGCTATGGATGCGTTAGAAAAGATTATTGTTGAACACCCAGTTTTATTAAACCGGGCGCCAACATTACATAGACTTTCCATCCAAGCTTTCGAACCAGTACTTGTTCAAGGTCGAGCAATTAGACTTCACCCTCTAGTTACTACTCCATTTAATGCGGACTTCGATGGTGACCAAATGCCAGTTCATGTTCCATTATCGGAAGAAGCTCAAGCCGAAGCTAGAATGCTAATGCTTGCAAGTAAGAATATCTTAGCACCAAAAGATGGTCAACCAGTAGTTACACCATCACAAGATATGATCATTGGTAATTATTATTTAACCATTGAAAGAAGTCAACATGATGAAAAATATCAAACTTTTGAAGAATTATATGCTGCATATACTCTTCGAAAATTTGAATTTGATAATAAGATTATTGTAAATGGCGAACTTGAATATCGCGATATTGAAGAATTAAATCGTGATGTAAAAGCTGGTCATACACCAAGTGTTGGTGAATTTAAAGTAGTTGGTAGAGAAGGTCGAGCTTTCAAAGACATTTCGGAAGTAGAACATGCATATGAAAATCATGAAATAGATTTCCATACTCGTTTCGTAATGCCAGCTAAAGCTATCGATAAACCATTTGTCAATTTTAAAGAAGATGATCCTGATTATGAAGAAAAGAAAGCTTTAAATGACAAATTAAAAGATATGTATATTGTTACTACTTATGGTAAATTAATCTTTAACCAAGTCTTCCCTGAAAATTTCGTTTATTTCAACGATCCTGATGTGGAAGGTGATGCGTTAAAGAATTTACGTGAGGGTACACCACTTCGTTACTTTATTCCAAAAGGTACTAATTATAAAGAAGTTATTGCGAAAATGCCTCTTGGTCAACCAGCAAAGAAGAAGACTTTAAAGCTTATTATTGCGGAAGTATTTAAACAATGTAAATTAGCTGAAACATCTCTTACTCTTGATAAGATGAAAGATTTAGGTTTCTATTATTCCACTATTTCTGGTTTAACAGTATCTGTCTTTGACGTTGTAATTTTACAAGAAAAAGATAAGATTATTAGTGAAGCTGATGAAATTGTTAAGAAATATAACCAAATGTGTAAACGTGGTTTAATGACCATTAAAGAAAGACAAACTAAGGTTGTTGCAATATGGGAAGATGCTAAGAAGAAGATTGAAGATAAGATTAAAGCTGTCATGAAAGAACAAGCTACATTCAATGATATTTTCTTAATGGCGGATTCTGGTGCGCGTGGTAGTAGTTCGAACTTCGTACAACTTGCTGGTATGCGTGGTATCATGAAAAAACCAAATGGTGAATCAATGGAAATTCCAGTTAAGGCCTGCTTTAAAGAAGGTATGTCTATGTCTGACTTCTTCTTATCAACTCATGGTTCACGTAAAGGTTCTACCGATACAGCCTTAAAGACAGCTGAATCTGGTTATTTAACTCGTCGTTTAGTTGACGTCAGTCAAGATATTACAATTACTAGTGAAGATTGTGGAACTGATCGTGGTATGGTTGTTAAGACATTATATAAGTCTGATTCATCAGATCCTAATTTTGATTCTATCAAAGCTGATCCATCAAAAGTTCTTGTTAAATTAAAAGAAAGAATTGAAGGACGTTTTGCGGCTAAACCTGTTTACGCAAAAATAGATGGCAAGAAGACTTTAATTGTTAATCGTAATGAATTAATTACTGGTGATATTGCTGATCGTATCGTTAAATCTGGTGTTGAAGAAGTTGAAATCAGAACTAACCTTACATGTAATTGTCCAGTAGGTGTCTGTGTTAAATGTTATGGTTCTGACCTATCAACAACTGGTTTAGTGGAAAAAGGTGAAGTTGTTGGTATTGTGGCTGCTCAATCCATTGGTGAACCAGGTACCCAATTAACAATGCGTACTTTCCACTCCGGTGGTGTTGCGTCTGGTTCAGAAGATATTACGGAAGGTCTACCTCGTGTTCAAGAATTATTTGAAGCACGTCCACCTAAGAACCAAGCTAAGATTTCACCTGTTTGGGGAACAATTTCGAAAATTGAACTTGATCCAGAATCTGGTCAATCAAGAATTGTTATTACAAAAAATAAGAAATTATATGTTAAGACTAATGAAAAGACTCTTGACGGTAAAGATAATTCTAAAGCGAAAGAAGTTCAATTTGATCCAGAAGTAGTAATTATGCCAGACCATGGACGTAAAGTTATCGTTAAAGAAGGCGATGAAGTATTACCTGGTCAAAGATTAACTGATGGTGCTATCAATGTTAAAGAATTATTACAATATTCTAGCGTTGATGAAGTTGAAAAATACATCTTAAGAGAAATTCAATATGCTTATCGTACAGCAGCCGATGTTGAAATTAGTGATAAACACGTTGAAATCATCATTAAACAAATGCTACAAAAATGTATTGTCATTGATTCTGGTGATACTGAATTATTACCTGGTTCTTTAATTTCAAAAGCAGAATTATATAAGATTATTAAATCATGCTGTGAAAAAGCAATTCGTATTCCAGCTGTTATGCCAGTAATTCTTGGTATTACAAGAGCATCTCTAAGAAGTGATTCATTCTTAGCAGCAGCTTCCTTCCAAGAAACTACTCGTGTATTAACTGAAGCAGCTATTCGTGGTAAAGTCGATTATCTAGAAGGCTTAAAAGAAAATATCATTATCGGTGGTTTAATCCCTGCTGGTACTGGTCTTGTCGATAAAGTTGAATATACAGCTGATGAAAATGCGGAAACATATAATATTCGTAAATTTTAATAATTTAAGAACTTTATAATAAATTACAACTCAATAGTTAAAATACTATTGAGTTGTTTTATTATTATTAGTTTTTTTACCTTTTTTATGATATAATAATATCAAGAAGTATTAGTAAGGAGGACCTATGTTCGCAAATGTTATAGTTAATATTTCATCATCAAATGTTGACCAAATGTTTGAATATTTGGTTCCAACTACTGATATGGCAAATTATATTAAACCTGGTTCCCGGGTGATTGTTCCTTTTGGTCAAGCTAATCGAGAAGTAATGGGTTATGTCTTAGAAATTTATGAAAATAAACGCTATGAAGGAAAATCTAAAGAAATTATTGAATTATTAGATTTAAAACCAATTATTAGTGAAAAACAAATTCGTTTAGCTTTTTATCTTAAAGAAGATACGATTTGTCCCTTATGTCGTATTCTTAATATGATGATTCCAACATCGATGAAAACAAAGACTTATAAATATTTAAAAATTAAGAATTTTAATGATATCGATGCGGCAATCCTAGCTTATTTTAATGGTAAAGATAGTCTTATTTATAATTCTAAAATTAATATTCCGATTTCTAAAATTAGAAAAGAAATTGAAAAAGGAAATTTAGAAATCAGTTATGAAGCAAAACAATTAACAAATTATTATTATTTAAATAAATATTATGTGAATAAAGATTTATTAAATGATGTTTCTTATTTAGTTAGAAATGAAAATGTTAAAGAATTTTTATTTAATTTTGTTAATAAAGCAGCCTTAACCAAAAATGAAATCTTAGCTGAATATGATTTAAGTATAAGTCAAATTAATTCTTTAATTAAAAAAGATTTATTAAAAAAGACTTTAGTTCGTTCTTTTCGTATTAAAACCAAAGATATTCCTTTAAAAGAAATAAATATTAAAGAAATAGATTATCTTAATCGAATTGATAAAAAAGATAAACCATATTTAATTGTTCCAGAATCAAAAGAAGAAGAAAATAATCTTTGTCTTAATTTAGTTAAAAATACGCTAGATAAAGGCGAAAATGCAGTTATTTTTACACCTAATATCTTAAGTAGTATAAAAATAGCTACTTTCTTAAGAAAGAGTTTTGGCCAGAGTGTGGCTTGTCTTAATTCTTTAATAACTAATGCGGAATATTTTGATTATTATACAAAAATATTAGATAATGAATATAAAATAATTGTAACAACACCAATGGCATCTTTTCTACCATATCAAAATGTTGGTCTTTATTTTATGTTTAATGAAGATGATAATAATTATTTTAATGATCAAAGTCCTCGCTTTGATTTACATAAAGCTATCAATTATTTAAGTATCAATTATCAAACTTTATTTGTGATGTCATCCCTTAGTCCATCTGTTAATAGTTATTGTTATGGTCTCAAAGGTATTTATTATTTAATTGATAATTCGAAAGAAAATAATGATATTAAAAATACGATTGTGGATTTAAAGACAGAATTAAGAAAAGGCAATAATAATTGTTTATCAACTTATTTAAAAGAAAGATTAGATGAAATAATTTTAAATAATGAACAAGCATTACTTATAATTAATAAAAAAGATAGTAATAATTATGTTATGTGTCGTAATTGTGGACAAAATTTTAAATGTCCAAGATGTATGATAAGTTATAATTATAGTGAAAAATATAATCAATTAGTTTGTCCAGCTTGTGGTAAAAGAGAAGATTTTAATTCAATTTGTCCTAATTGTGGCAATAATAAATTTATCTTTGGTGGTTTTGGTCAAGAAAGCTTAATCAAAGAATTAAAGGGTCATTATGAATCAAAAAGAATTTTACAATTAAGTGATGGTAAAGATTTTGATCTATATCTTGATGAATTAAATAAAATAGAAGAAAATGAAGTCAATATTATTGTTTCAAGCGCGGCTATTGCAGAAGGTGCAATCAATAAAAAGATGAAAATCGTTTCTTTAATTGATTTTGATTCTACTCTTAAAACGCCAAGTTATGAAGCTAATTCCATCGCTTATTCGCTTTTATCTTTATCAAGTAGTTATTTAGATAAAGATGGTGAATTAATTGTTCAAACTAATGAATTAAATAATAATGCGTTAAAGAATTTTGTTGCGGGTTCTTATTTAGATTTTATTAAAGAAGAAATCAAAGAAAGAAAACTTTTACGTTTAGAACCTTTCTATCATATCAACCGAATAATCGTTAAAAGTAAAAACAGTGATATTTTTAAAGATGCGACAAAGGTAAAAAGTATTATAAAAGAACTCGGTGGTAATGAAGTCTTTGTTATAGGTCCAGTCTATTCACAAATAGATAAGGGAGCAGTTATTACTTGTAAACATCGCAGTAATAAAATAAATTCTATTTATCATCATTTATATGAAGTATATCAAGGATCAAATATCATGTTAATCTTTGATAAATATGCGAAAACATTATAAGAGGTGTCATCTTATGCTAAAAATCTTATTTATGGGTACTCCAGCTTTTAGTGTAACTATTCTAAAAGCTTTAGTAGAAAATAAAAATTATGAAGTAGTAGGTGTAGTTACCCAACCAGACCGTCTTGGTGGTCGGGGTAATAAAATCATCATGAGTCCGGTTAAAGAATATTCTTTAGAAGCAGGTTTAAAAATCTTTCAACCAGAAAAAATAAAAGATCAATATGATGATTTAATCAGTCTTAATCCGGATATTATAATAACCGCTGCTTATGGTCAATTTGTTGGAAGTAAATTATTAGAATATCCAAAATATAAAGCAATTAATTGTCATGGTTCACTACTCCCTAAATATCGCGGTGGTTCCCCAATCCAAACCGCTATTAAAAATGGTGATAAAGAAACTGGTATTACCATTATGTATATGGAAAAGAAGATGGATGCGGGAGATATAATAGCTCAAAAGAAGATAGAAATTCTTGATTCTGATAATAGTGGTACCTTATTTGAAAAATTAGCTCTTGTTGCCCGCGATTTATTATTAGAAACTCTTCCCAAAATTATTAGTGGAGAAATTAAAGCTGTTAAGCAAAATGAAGATGAAGTTAGTTTTGCGCCTAACATAACTAAAGAAGAAGAATTAATTGATTTTAATTTAGAAGCTAGACAAATCTTTAATCAAGTAAGAGCTTTAAATCCTAATCCGATTGCCTATATGAAATTAAAAGATGATGAAATAAAGATTTATGAAACAAAGGTATTAGATGAAATAAGTGATTTAGAACCTGGTTCAATTTTATTAAATCAAAAAGGTCATTTTAAAATGGTTTGTGGTAAGAAAACGGTACTTGAAATATTAAGTCTTAAACCAGCTGGTAAGAAATTAATGACTGGTCGTGATTTCTTAAATGGTCATATCAATAAATATCTATAGATGGAGGTAGAATATGGAACCTAAATTATATTATTCGAGGGATGAAATGAAAGAAATCAACATTGATAAATTAAAAGAAAGAGGAGTCAGTGTTGAAGAGATTGCAGTTATCGCCTTTGAACAAGAAAAGAAATATAATAAAGATGTCCAAATGGAAGAATGTGTAGAAAGTGTACTTAAGATTTTATCTTTAAGAGATGTTTTCCATCTTCTTCAATTAGGGGCAGAAATTGATCGTTTAGCAGAAGAAGGACAATTTAAAGGTCCAATTCAAGATATTATTCAAAACGATTTAGGTGTTTTTGGTATTGATGAAATCTTTGGCTTAGATATTGCACATTTATATGGCTCAGTTGGTCAAACTAATTTTGGTGATATTGATGTTAATAAACCAGGAGTAGTAAAACGTCTTAATGATGAAGGTAAACCAGGAAAAGCAAAATGTCATACTTTTTTAGATGATATTGTAGGCGCTATTGCGGCTGCCGCAACAACTCGTGTTAGTCAAATTTATTCGGAAGAAACTGCCAAAAAAGAATTAGTGAAGTAAAAATTATGGAAAGTTTAAAAAAATTATATAAGATAGGGTTTGGCCCTTCCTCTTCCCACACGATGGGACCGGAAAGAGCAGCTAATATTTTCTTAAATAAAAATAAAGATGCAACCAATTTTAAAGTTGAATTATTTGGTTCTTTAGCGGAAACTGGTAAAGGTCATTTAACTGATAAAATGATTTATAAGGTTTTAGGAGAAAAAAGAACAACTGTTATTTTTAAACCGGAAATTACTTATTCATATCATCCTAATGGGATGATGTTTAAAGCATATAAAGATAATGTTAAGATTGATGAATGGTTAGTTTTTAGTGTTGGTGGGGGTACTTTAAAAGAATTAAATGAAGAAAGAGATTCTTTTAAGGAAGAAATTTATCCAGAAAAGAATTATCAAGAAGTTGCAGAATATTGTAAAAAAAATAATATGTCAATTATTGATTATACTTTAAAACATGAACCAGATATTAAAGAATATTTAAAAAATGTGCTTGTTTGTATGAAACAAGCTGTATCAAGAGGTATATGTACTAGTGGAATATTACCTGGCGGCTTAAATGTTGAAAGAAAAGCAGCTTATTTTTATCAAAAATATCTAAAGAATCATTTAAAAGAAACATTATGTTATGCGGCTGCTTTAGCTGTTAGTGAAGAAAATGCTAATGGTAGTGTTATAGTTACCGCTCCAACTTGTGGATCAGCTGGTGTTGTGCCAGGAATACTATATACAGAATATTTATATAATAAAAGAACAGATGAAGAATTAATTAATTCTTTAATGGTTGGTGGTTTAATCGGTAATTTAGTTAAAACTAATGGTTCAATATCCGGAGCGGAAGTAGGTTGTCAAGGAGAAGTAGGAGTAGCTTGTGCTATGGCTTCCGCAATGATTGCTTATCTTGAAAAAGGAACTATCGATGAAATTGAATATGCGGCTGAAATAGCTTTAGAACATCATTTAGGTATGACATGTGATCCCGTTGATGGTTTAGTTCAAATACCATGTATTGAAAGAAATGCTATTGCGGCAATGCAAGCATATAATTGTGCCTCTTATTCCTTATTAAGCGATGGTATACATAATATCACCTTTGATAATGTTGTAGAAGTAATGGAACAAACAGGACATGATTTACAAAAAGAATATAGGGAGACATCAAAAGGTGGTTTAGCCTTAAGATGTGGAATTAAAAAATAATGACAGAAGAATATTTACCACTTTTAGAAGTAGGAAAAACGATAAGAATTGATATCACATCATATACTCATGAAGGTCTAGGTGTTGGTAAAATCAATGGAATTAATAATAAAGAAGAAAAATTAGAAAATTTTCCTTTCTTTATTTTTGGTGTAATGTTAAATGAAAGATGTTTAGTTAAAATAACTAAAATGACTAAAACCTTTGGCTATGCGGAAGTAGAAAAAATTTATTATGAAACAACTAATCCTAATAGAGTAATTCCTATGTGTGAATCATATCCAAAATGTGGTGGTTGTAATATTATGCATATGGCCTATAGTGGTCAAAAAACATTTAAACAAGAAATGATTAAATCAACATTAGAAAAATTAGGTGGTTTAACTGATTTAGTATATCATCCTTTAATCGGAGCAGATAATCCTACTCTTTACCGAAATAAAGTTCAAGTACCAGTTAATTCTGTCTTTAATAAAACTAGACTTGGTTTCTATGAAAGAGATTCTCATAATATTGTTTCCTTAACGAAATGTTATATTCAAAGTGAATTAAGTACGGCATTAGTTATTTTTGTTAAAAATATCTTTACAGAACTAGGCGTCATGGGCTATAATGAAAAATATGATGAAGGTATCTTGAAACATATTTTAATTAGAAAAAATCATGATGAATCTGAATTTATGGTAATACCTGTAGTTAAAAATTTATCATTTTTAAATAAAGATTTTACTGATAAATTGATAAGTAAAATAATTAATAAATTTAAAATGGTAAAAACCATTGTTTTAAATGTTAATCCTAAAAAAGGTAATACAATTTTAGGTGATGAACAAAAAATCATTTATGGTAAAGGTTATATCACTGATAAATTATGTGGGTTATTATTTAATATTTCCGCTAAATCATTTTATCAAGTAAATCATGAACAAACTGAAAAATTATATAATAGAGCTTTAGAATTAGCTAATTTAACCAAAGATGATATTTTAATTGATGCGTATTGTGGAATTGGTACAATTGGTTTAATTGCGTCAAAGAAAGTAAAAGAAGTTTATGGTGTTGAAATAATTAATGATGCGGTTATAAATGCGAAAGAAAACGCAAAATTAAATAATATTGTAAACGCAAAATTTGTATGTAATACATCGGAAGATCAAATTCAAAAATGGTTAGATGAAGGTATTAAACCATCAATTATTGTTGTTGATCCACCTCGTAAAGGTTGTGATGAAACTTTACTTGATTCAATTATCAATAGTAAAATAAAAAAAGTATTATATATTTCATGTAATCCTGCAACCTTAGCTCGCGATTTAAGAATATTAGTTGATCACGATTATCAAATAACCGATGTACAAGGAGTAGATTTATTTCCTCAAACATCACACGTGGAAACTGTCTGCCTTTTAACGAATCAGGCTGGGAACAATAAATAATAAAAAAGTTAAACATAAAAGAAGTTGAATTATTGTTCAACTTTTTTTATTAATAATCATTTAGTGTGAATATTATAGAAACTCACTATGAAATTGGTGCAAAATATGGAAAAACTCACTATGAAATTGGTGCAAATATATTTACTAATTACATATTATTTAACGTTTGCAATTGGAAAAACGAATATATAAGAGTAACTTTATTTTAAAAAAGAATACTACGGAATACAATAGATTTGTTATGTATTAATTATTTTATCATTTCCCATTTGGGTTCGCTCGTTGGTAGCATGTTGAATCAGTCGCTTTACTTCAACGCAGTGATAAAGCGAAATAATATTATTAGAAAGAGATAATGATTATGAATTATGCATTACTAAGAAACTATAAAATATACGAAATAAAGAATAATATAATAAAAA
>CAMODB010000001.1 GCA_946611195.1 uncultured Bacillota bacterium | reverse complement strand
ATATAAAAATAGTTGATGATATTTTGTATTTACCATTATTTATGATTGATTATATAAAATAATTATGGGTGTAAGAAAATATTCATTAATACTTATAACTATTTTGTGAATGTTAATATAGAATTGTAAATAACTGTAAAAAAAATGAGGTTTTTGAAAACACTAAAGAAGATTAGAAAAGAAAAGATTTCAAACCGATTATATTAAGTCAATTATCATGAAACTTGACTCATAATTTAAAGTAGTAGTTGATTAAGGTAAAAGTATAGTACTCATTTTTAATAATGGAAATTCTAAATTATATTCAGATGAAATAGATTAAGATATTTGATTATTAAGAAAGGAAAGAAGAAATAAAATGAAAAATTATACGTTAATTGATTTAAAAGTAATTATTTCTTCAATGACATAATGGAATATAAATTACAAAGTAAATTAAAAGAAGTAATAGAAAAAGGATATTCATTGATACGAAATGATGAAATGGATTATCTAAATGAATTAGGTAGTTTGTATGACAATTCAATTGAAGATGAATGGGAATATGTAAGAATAGATCGAAAATATGAAGAATTAGTTAATAGTCATAAAGAAACACTTAAACAATTAAAAATAATGGATAAAATTGAAATTCCAAATGACACAAAAATAATTGCAGAAGAAGTATTCAAAGATAATAAAAATTTACTTAGTATATACATTCCAGATACGGTGGAAATAATAAAAGAATCAGCCTTTGAGGGGTGTATTTCATTAAAAACATTATTTATTCCAAAAAATGTTAAGATTATAGAAAAGAACGCTTTTAAAGGCTGTTCTTCTTTAGAAAAAATTGTTGTTGATGATGATAATTTATTTTTTGATAGTCGCAATAATTGTAATTCTTTAATTGATAAAAACAATAATTGTTTAATAAGAGGTAGTAATAATTCTATTATTCCTGATGGAATTGAAAGAATAGAAGATTATGCATTTTCTGATTTAGATAAGTTGTCTTATATTTTTATACCTGAAAGTGTTAAAGAATTTGGAAAATTTGTATTCATAAATTGTAATGCTTTAGTGAATATTACTGTATCTGAACAAAATCCAAGTTTTGATAGTAGAGATAAATGCAATGCAGTAATTGATTCAATTACTAATGAATTACTATGCGCCTGTAAAAATACTATAATTCCAAATAGTGTTTCAGAAATTTCTGAATATGCGTTTTTAGGGTGCCAGTCAATCGTCTATATCAAAATACCTAGTAGTATAAAAACCATTTCAAAATATGCATTTTGTGATTGTAAAAAATTGGCTTATATTAAACTACCAAGTACTATTAAATATATTGATGAGTATGCATTTACTAATTGTAAAAATTTAATGGTGGTAGATTTTGGTAATTCTTATGCATTAATTGATGAAACAGTATTTGATGGATGTAGCAATTTGATTTCAACAGTTAATAATTCTAATATCACAATAAGCGAAAGAAAATCGTATTATCATCAAGTGAAAACAAAAGACATATTTACCAGAAAAATTTACACTACAACTGAATATTATACTCCTGAGCGGTTAATTTTAAAAATTCCAAATTTACAAAATAATATAAATAATGATAAATATTCTTATATTTTAATTGATAATAAATATATTTTCGATTTTAAAATCAATGATAAAAAAATAGAATTCTTTGAATTTAATGATTGTTTTAAAAATAAAATAATCATCTCGTTAGCAGATTATTCTTTTGAAAATTGTGTATCATTAAAAAAATTAGTTATACCAGATACTGTCTTATTTGTTGGAAAAAGAAGTTTTGCTAATTGTAAATTATTAAAAAAAGTTGTTCTTTCAAATGAAATAAAATCTATCGAAGATTATTTATTCTTAAAATGTATCAATTTAAAAAAGGTTAGCATATCTGCTGATTTATATAGAATTGGCAACTATAGTTTTTATGGATGTAAATCTTTAGAAGAATTTGATATTTTTAAGACTATTATTTTTATTGGTAAAAAAGCTTTTTCAAATTGTGATAATATACATATATATTGCAGTTTTTCTTATAAGCCTAAATCATGGGATGACGAATGGATTGATATTAATAGTAATGTTAAATGGGGATGCATTGGAGCATATAGATTTAATATTAAATTATTAAATCAAGAAGAAATTATTACTTGTGCTAATCCAATACTACGAGGAAAAGCATTTAAATATGATTCTAAGAAAAGAGACAGAGTAACTTATATCGATGATGATAAACCTGTAGAATATATGCTACACGGTGAAGTAAAAAAAGGTGATACTTTCAATTATCGTAGTCAAAAACCAGAAAGAGATGGCTTATTTTGTGAAGTTATCTTTGGCCCTACTAAAAATTATCAATGTGCTTGTGGTAAAACTACTCTGCTTTCACCTGGCAGTAACAAGGTATGCAGCGAATGCGGCGTTGAATATACAGAAAATAAAGTTCGATGTGAAAGAATGGGAATAATTATCTTAGTAAAACCTGTTGTTAATCCATTATTTAGATTACAAAATGATAAAATTCTATCAACTTTATGTGGGATTAGTGGATTAGATATTAAAGGCTTATTAAACTTTAACAGTGCTTTAGTAATTGATGAAAATAATAGCTATTCTTTGAAAAAAGGTGAAATAATAAATAAGAATAGCGGTTATAATCTATTTTGTATAGAGAAATTATTGAAAGAAGGAAAAGCATTAAGTGGTGTAGAAGCAATTGAATATTTAATAAAAAAATGTAATATTAATGAATTATATGATTTATATGTAAAGCAGTTAACTTTAGAACAACCTGAATGGAAAAAATGTTTTATAATTGAAAGAATTAAAATATTAAAAGTTTTAATCGATAATAATATAAAACCTGAATTAGCTATTTTAAATATTATTGCAGTTACTCCTCCTGGAATTCGTGATAATTATTTAGATAAATCATTTGAAATAAATTCTCTTTATAGAAAAATAATTAGTACTAATAATTGGATTAAAAATAATTCTCATATGCCTATCAATCATCAAAACATTTATTTACAAGATCTTCAAAAATTTGTTAATGATTATTATAATAATAGTGTAACTTATTCAGGACAAAAAGGAATATTAAAAAAAGATTTTTTTGTTAATATAATAAAAAACGGAATTCTAATTGAAGAAGATGATTTAAGTAAATTATATTTAATAAAGGAAGAGTTAAAAGGACTGGGTATATTAGTAGAAGATAATTATATAAGATTAGAAAGATTAAAATAATTATATGTTGTTAGAGTTAGTATATAGTATAATAATATAAGTTTTAAAACACGTCTGTATTTAAGACGCTGTAAAAAGTTAGAGTGATGAAATAAAATTTATTTTATTATTTTTCTAATTATTTATATGGCTGTAAAAAATTAAAGTTATAAAAATTGTGTATCGAAAGATGCCCAATTATTTCTTGTTGAACCACTTTTTATTTTAATATAATTTATAAGTTAAATATTTATTTATTTTGTAAATAACTATTTTCTTGAATCAATTAAAATTTGAAAATCCATTACTGTTCATATGAATTTTTTGTATTTGACTATTTATTCCTTCAATTGGTCCTTCTGATAATCTTTGATATTTCTTTATATTATGATCATAGACTCTAATAAAAAAATGGGCCTATGAGAAATACTGGTGATAAAACGATTATCACCTTAATTTTTTACATCACTATTATAAAACCTCCTCATAGACATTTTATGTCTAAATGAGGAGGCTTTTATTTATGAATAAAGATAGAATAAAAACTATTTTATATAATTAATGTTAAAATAAATAAAGAAGTTAAAATTGTCGGTATTGATATTAAAAAACCATATTTAATAAAATCAATAAAACGATATTTTATATTATATTTAGCAACTAAATTGGTAAACATAATACCAGCTAAAGCGCCAATTGGTGTTAAGAAAGCTCCAATATTAGAACCGATAATGCTACTATAAAGAGCTAAATTATTCATATTAGGAATTGTTGCGTATAGAACACTCATGGGAATATTATTAATTAAATTACATAATAAAAATGAAGATAAACCATATTTATAGGCAATAAAATTACCATTTAATAATTCACTTAATTTTTGACTAACGCCATTTATTTTTAACGCGTTGACAATAATAAACATAGATAGAATAAAAATAATTAATTCATAAGGTAATCTTTTAAGACAATTAAATAAATTATTTGGTTTATTCTTTTTAATTATGGAAATGATTAAATCAATTATTATTAAAGATAGTGCGGATATAAGAGATATTATATGCATTTCAATATTTAGATATGAGGAAATCACTAAAAAGATTAAACAAATAATTAGATGAATTAAACCTAAAATACAATCAAATTTATTTTCTAAAATGTATTCTTCTTTAACAATATTAATTTTTTCTTTTAATTTATTTTTAAATAATAAGATAATGATTAATAATTCAATTATTCCAGCACCAATCGTTGGTAAGGCCATTATTTTAAAATATTCTATGAAAGTAATATTATAAGAAGTAGCTAAATAAATATTGGTAGGATTACCAATGATTAACATCATACTCCAAGTATTAGCACCCGCAAAAGTTGCAATTAAATATGGTAAGGGATTAATATTTAAATTCTTACAAAAATAACAGATAAAAGGAATAAAGGTTAAAATAACAATATCATTAGAAGTAAAGATTGTTAAAAGAGATGCAAAACTATAAATAATTATCAAAAGAATTATTTGATTTGTTTTAGCAAGACCAACTGCTTTATACGCAATATATTTAAAAAAACCAACTTCATCCAGATATATCGATATGATGGTCATGGAAAAAAAGAGAATTAAAATTTTTAGAGGATTAACATTATTAGAAGTAATGAATGCTTCTTTAATATCATTTAAATCCAAGGCTCTAAAGATAATCATTAAAAGAGCTCCCAGGAAAGAAATAATCAAATAACAAGAAATTTGAAATTTTTTGATTTTTATCTTGGGAAAAAAGAGAATCGATAGGACCATTAGAAAACAAGTACTAAGACCGATAATTAACGCTTTTATCATATTTATCACCAAACGTTATCTATCATATCACTTTTTAAAAAAAGTAAATAAAAAATGATTATAAATCTTTCATTTATGTTATAATAATGATAAGAATAAAAAAGGAGTTTATATGAAATATAATATTTATTGTGCTACATCATTATTATTAACTAAAGGTCAAGATATGATCTTAGAAGAGATGTGCGATGTATGGAATGAAGTTGTAAATTTAGAATATTTCTTAAAACCATTTACAAAAGAAGGTTATAAGAAACATATGCTAGAAAATCCTCATTTTGATTTTGATTTTGTTTTTTTAGCTTATAGTGAAGAAAAATTAATTGGTTTTATTATTGGTATTTGTAAACAAGGTTATAAAAACAATCCTGAATATGGTGGTTATTTAAATAGCATTTGTGTACTAGAGGAATATCGAAATCAAGGCTTAGGAAAAGAATTATTAAAGAGTTTAGAAAATAGAATGTTAGAATATGGTCATACCACATTATATGCATCCTACTTCTTACCTTCAACTTATAGTTGGTATATTCCTAATTTTGATCATCATGATCATCCTTGTACACCAGGTATTAGGGTTAACAGCTTAGAATATTTCTTCTTAATTAATCATGGTTTTGATCCTTATACTTTCCAACATGCTTTCCATCTTAATTTATCGGAATATGAATTTCCCGAATCAATTAATAAAATATTAGAAGAAAATAAAAAAGATGGCATCACTATTGAATTATATGATCCCAAGAAGCATAGTGGTTTAGAAGAATTCTATGATGACATCAAAGCTCCTGATTTTGAAGTATGTATTAGAAGTAATTTAGCTTTAAAAAAACCTTATCCATTTTTAGTAGTTAGTCAAAATGGTAAAGTAAAAGGTTGGACGGGAGCTTTCTGGAATGAAGAAAGTGGTCGTGGTCATTTTGATGGTATCATCATTAGTGAATCAATACGTGGTCGTGGTCTTGGTAAAGCCCTTTTTGCGTCACTAGCTTATTATTCAAAACAGAATGGGGCTAAATTTATGACTTTCTATACTGGTTGGAATAATCATGCTCGTTTTGTTTATTTAGGAGCTGGTTTTAAAATAGCTGATACCTTTGCGGTAATGAAGAAACAATTAAAGAAGTAAATATTATGATTAAATTTATTGAATATCCAAAATGCTCAACATGTAAAAAAGCTAAGAATTATTTAGATGAATTAAAGATTGATTATCTTGATATTGATATTAAATTAAATAATCCGAGTAAAGAAGAAATTAGACAATATTATCTAAAAAGTGGATTAGACATTAAAAAATTATTTAACACTTCTGGTCTTCTTTATAAAGAATTAGATTTAAAAAATAAATTAGATGCTATGACCTTAGAAGAAAAATTAGATATCTTAGCTAGTAATGGTATGTTAATTAAAAGACCAATCTTAGTTTTAGATAATCAAGTCTTCTTTGGTTTTAAACAAGAAGATTGGCAAAAAGTATTAAAATAATAATCCAAGGTAAAACTTGGATTTTTTTGTTTTGTTTAATGTGTAAATAGTAAATTTTTCTTATTAGGTAAACGACTAGAAAAAAGGAAATAAAAGTGGTATAATAATATCTAATGGAGATTATAAATATGTTCGATTATAAAATTGGTAAATATAATTTACGTTTATTAAATAAAAATAATAAAAATGAATTATATGAATTACAAAAAATGCGTTATGAATATTTATTAAAAGATTTTAATGATAAATTAGAAGGTGAAGCTATTGATGATGATGGTTATGATCAATATACTGATTCTATTATTGTCATTGATTTAGAAAAAAATAAAATAGCAGGAACTTATCGTCTTGCGACAAACAAAACAACTAATGGTCATCCTTTTTTAACAGAAGAAGAATTTGATTTGTCACCGCTTAAAGGACAAGGTAATATATTAGAATTAGGGCGAGCTGTTATTGCGGATGAATACCGCGATGGTGTAGTCTTAAATTTAATTTGGGCTGGTATCTTAGAATATTGTTTAGATAATGATATCCGGTTTTTACTTGGTACTTGTAGTTTACATGGAACAGATCCTAAAGTACATACTAAAACGTTAGCTTATTTAAAGAATCATAAAGTATTAGAAGAATATCCTTTATATGCTACTCATAATAGTTTTGAATACCCACCTTTGGGAAGTGAAGAAGATAGTGAACGAGATTTACCACCTCTACTTAGATTTTATTTAAAATTTGGGGCAAAGGTAAGTATGAATGGTTATATTGATTATTCTTTTAATAGTTGTGATGTTATTACAATTGTTGATTTACCTGTTGCTAATCAAAAATATATAAATCATTATCTTCGAAAATTAGAAGAATTAAAAGGGTAAAAAAGTAAATTGTTGGTTTTTTAGACATAGTTTTGATAAAATATAAAAAAAAGGTGGTGATTTGCATATGATGAAATGGTTTAACAAACAATCAAGATTAGTTCAAATTCTTTTATTACTTATTCCTGTTCTTAACTGGATTATTGAAATTTTAGTAAGAATTTCTGCTGCTTTTGAAAAACCTACATTAGTACACATTTTAGTTGCAATATTTGTAATCTTTATTGGTCTTCCATTTGGTTGGCTAGATTTAGTTTGGGTACTATTATTTAATCATTTATTACTTTGTAAATAAGAAAAAAATTGATAGGCAACTATCAATTTTTTAGAGAAAGGAGACTTTTATGAATAAAAAATTAGCTTTCGGTTGTATGAGACTACCAATGAAGAATTCAGAAGTAGATAAAGAAGAATTCATTAAAATGGTAGACTTATTTATAGATAGAGGTTTTACTTATTTTGATACCGCTCATGGTTACATCAGTGGTAAAAGCGAAAAAGCGATTAAAGAATGTTTAACAAGTCGTTATGATCATAGTCAATATACTTTAACTGATAAATTAACAGATGAATATTTTAATACTAAAGAAGATATTAAACCATTTTTTGAATCACAACTAAAAATCTGTGGTGTTGAATATTTTGATTATTATTTATTACATTCGATTAATCGTCATAATTATAATAAATTTATAAGATGTCAAGCTATTGAAGTTTGTAGTGAACTTAAAAAAGAAGGCAAGATTAAATGCTTAGGCTTATCATTCCATGATAAAGCAGATTTTCTTGATGAAATCTTAACTAAACATCCCGAAATTGAAATTGTTCAAATTCAATTTAATTATTATGATTATGATTCTTCCAGCATTGAAAGTCGTAAATGTTATGAAGTATGTCGTAAACATAATAAACCAATTTTAATTATGGAACCGGTTAAAGGTGGTAAATTAGCTAATTTAGAACCTAAAGCAAAAAAAGTTTTTGCTGAACTTAATAATGGTACTCCTGCTAGTTATGCGATAAGATTTGCGGCAAGTTTTGAAGGAGTAGTTGAAGTCTTATCAGGTATGAGTAATCTTGAACAGATGCAAGATAACTTAAGTTATATGGAAAATTTTGTTCCTTTACAAGATTATGAATATGATGCTATCAAGAAAGTCTTAGCAATCCTTCACGGTGAAGATGGTATAGAATGTACCAATTGTCGCTATTGTGTAGATGGTTGTCCAAAAAAGATCTTAATACCGGATCTCTTTAATGTTTATAATCAAAAAATAAAATTTAATGATTGGAATTCTTCCATGTATTACGATATTACTACTAATGGTAGTGGTAAAGCTAGTGACTGTATTAAATGTGGTAAATGTGAAAATACTTGTCCACAACATCTAACTATTAGAAAATATTTAGAAATAATCAGTGAAAAGTTTGAAAAACGTTAATTCTACTTTTTGTAGAATTATCTTTTTAACTTGTAGAGTGAAAAAAAATATAGTAGGTTGACTTTTTTGGCATATATAATATAATATAATTGATAAATGTCGAAAAAAAGGAGAAAAATTATGAATTTACAAATACCTTTGTTTTTTTCATGTGATGATAATTATGTTCCCTATTTGGCAGTAACAATTAAATCATTACAAGAAAATATGAATAAAGATGTTGATTATTTGATTTATGTTCTTCATACTGATATTAATTTACAACATCAAAATGAATTAAAAAAATTAGAAAAAGATAATTTAAAGATTACTTTTGTTTCTTTAAAAGATAAAATAAAAAATATTACTAAAGAATTAGATGATGTTCGTGATTATTATACGCAAACTATTTTCTATCGTCTTTTTATCGCAAGTCTCTTCCCTAATCTTAAGAAAGCAATCTATTTAGATTGTGATATCGTTATTCTTAATGATTTAGTAGATTTCTATAATATTGATTTAAAAGATAATATTTTAGGTTGTGTGGTAGATGGTATTGTTAAAAATAATCCGGAATTTAAAGTTTATGTTAAAGAAACTTTAGGTGTTGAACAAAAACATTATTTTAATTCGGGTGTCTTATTAATTAATCTAGAAGAATATCGTAAAAGTCAAGTGGAAGAAGCTTTCTTTGATATGATTGAAAAATATCGTTTTGTCAGTGTTGCACCTGACCAAGATTTCTTAAATTTCGTTTGTCAAAAACGCTATTTAGAACTTGATGAAAAATGGAATCGAATGCCAATCGAAGATTCTTATCAAGGTGAACTTAAAATTATTCATTACAATATGTTTATGAAACCATGGCTATATGATAATGTAGTATATGAAGATTATTTCTGGAAATATGCAAAAGAAACAAGCTTCTATGATCTTATAATCAATAAAAAGAATAATTATTCTAGTGAAATGAAACAACAAGATTTAGAAGGAGTAAAGAGAATGGAAAAGATGTGTGCTGACATTATAAAGAGCGGCCACACTTATGTAAAGAAATTCTCACAATATATTAAATAATGGAAAATACTGCTAAGTCACAAGACCGTTTAGATGTTTTAAATCGCATAAAAGAAAACGAACGAATTGGTGGAGATGCTTTTAATCAAGATGTCGAAAATGATCCTCCTTCACATGTATTAATGCCTGATGAAGTAGATTATCTAAATCATAAACTTAAAAATAAAGTATGTCGTTTAATTGCTTACCGTATGGGACAAAAGATGCGGAAAGACCACAATAAAATCAATCAAATCAGTGTCGTTGGTATTGAAAATGCAAAAGCTATTACCGGTGGTGCAATTATCACCAGCAATCATTTTGGTTTCTTTGAAAGTGCTTGTCCTTCCAAAGTCGTTAAGATGTTAAATAAGAAAAAGAAGATGTATATTGTTATTAAAGAAGGTAATTATTCGATGCCAGGACCTTATGGTTTCTTATTTAGACATTGCGATACTTTACCTCTTTCTTCTAATCTTGATACGATGAAAAATTTCCATCGGGCTTTTAGTAAAGTTTTAGAAAAGAAACATTTCATTCTTATTTATCCTGAACAATCAATGTGGTGGAATTATCGTAAACCTCGTCCACAAAAGAATGGGGCAGCTCATTTAGCTGTTAAAAATAATGTGCCTATTATTCCTTGTTTTGTAACAATGGAAGATTTAGATCAAATCGATAATGATGGCTTTCCAATTCAAAAATATACTATTCATGTTATGAAACCACTTTATCCTGATCCTAATAAATCGCTAAAAGAAAATGTTAAAGAAATGACAGATAAGAATTATCAAATGTGTGTTGATAAATATGAAGAAATATATCATACTAAACTTCAATATATAGAGGATGAAAATGAAGAAAGTCTTTAAAATAATCTATAAATTAAGATTTTATTTATTGATTATTTTTTTACTTGGTTGTTTAATATCTTTAATTGATTATTTTGTTTTAAAAAATCTTTATGATACACCATGGTATCTAACAATTCTATTTGTTTTTGCGTCAATCATTTATGTCATAATCATTGATGGCTTAACCGCAACAATAGTTCATCATTTACCAAAAAAGATTGCGGATCCATACCGCTTTAAAACAAAAAAATGGGAAAAGAAATTCTTTAATTTTATTAAAATAAAGAAATGGAAAGATTATATTCCGGAAATTGGCGAAGCTACAGTTGATTTTGCGAAAGACAAATTACAAACAAATTCTGATAGTAGTTATTTATATCTTTTCTTAATTGAAATGGGTTATGCCGAAATCATCCATATCGTTAGTTTCTTTACCGGATTCTTAATTATCTTTTTAATTCCCCTACGTTATGCTTTATTTATAGGTTTACCAGTGGGAATAATTAATATAATATTTAATTTATTATCCGCTTTAATTCAAAGATATAATCGACCAAAATTATTAATTGTTTATGAAAGAACAAAAAAGAAAGAAGAAGCAGCTGTTAATACTAATATAAATTAGTATTAACAGTTTTTCTTTTCTTTAAGTTTATTTATTCAATAAGCTTATTAATTATGTTATAATATATTTGAAATAGAGGAAAAAATATGGATTATCAAACTTACCGTGATACATTTTTAAAATTATATTATAGCGGTGTTAATAAAGTCAATTTAAATATAGAATTGAGTGATGAAGAAACAGAAATATATCTTAAATTAGCTAAATTTCATTCTTTAGAAATGGTTCTTTATGAAGCTTACAAAATAAATAATATTAAAATTAGTCCAGAATTTAATAAACTTCATCAACAATTATTATATAAACATGTAACGCAAATAGCTGAACTTAATGAAATATCAAATCATTTAAGTCTAAATAAGATTTATCATTTACCACTTAAAGGTAGTGTTCTTTATGCATATTATACTGATCCATCTTTAAGAACAATGGCCGATTTAGATATCTTAATTCAAGAAAAAGATTTAAATAAAGCTGGAGAAGTATTAAAAGAAATTGGTTATAGTGTTGAACAAATCGGTGGTAATCACGATGTATATTATAAAAAACCTTTTATGAATATTGAATTACATCGCCAAATGATTTCTCAAGATTATAATACATCAAAAGTCTTTGCAAATATTTGGGATAAAATAGATTTAAGTAATTATCATTGTAAATTAACTAATGAAGATTTCTTTATTTATATTATTCTTCATGCGGGGAAACATTTCTTATTAGGGGGAGCTGGTTTAAGATTCTTAATGGATTTATATTTCTATTTATTAAAAGAAAAGAATCTTGATTTTGCATACATTAATCAAAAATTAGAAGAAATTGGTTATGATACATTTACCAAAATATTTATTGATATTGAAACGAAATTATTTAATGGAAATTTTAATTTTAATGAAGATGAATTATTTATCCTCGATTATTTAATCAAATCAGGAACTTATGGAACTTATGAACATTCGGCAGCTATCGGTATTGAAAATGAAAAAGAAAAGATTGGCAAAGGAAAAACTAAATTTTTCTTTAAAAGGGTTTTTCCAAGTTATTCCACGATGGCTAGAATGTATCCAAAATTAGCTAAACATAAAATTCTTCTTCCTTATTATTATATAAAAAGAATATTTAAAGTTATTTTTAAATCGAAAACTTATAAAGAACAATTAAGAAGTATAAATAATGTTGAAGAAAAAGATTTACAAGTAGTAAAAAAAATACAAAATATTACTAAATTAAGGAGCATAAATGAATAAAATATATAAAATAAAAGAAGGTTTTGTCGTTCGTAAAATCGGCGATAGTTATGTTGTAGTAGCAGTTGGAAAAAGAAGTAAAGATTTCCATGGCGTAATTACTTTAAATGAAACTGGTGCCTTCCTCTTTGAAAAATTAATTGAAGGTAGAACGAAAGAAGATTTAATCAAAGATTTATTAGCTGAATATGATGTAACAGAAGAAAATGCTAATAAAGATGTTGATAATTTCTTAAATAATCTAATCAAAGGAGACTTAATTCTTTAATGACTAGTCTTAGTTATGAAGAAGTCTTAAAAGAAAAAGAATTCTTTATTATCAATATTAAAGGAACAAGTATGTTACCACTTCTTGATGAAAAGAAGGATACTGTTAAAATTGTACGGTTTAATCAACTTCATAAATATGATGTTGTCCTTTATAAAAGAAGTGATGGTACTTATGTCCTTCATCGTATTATTAAAATAAAAAAAGATTATTATCTAATTACTGGTGATAATCAAGCAATTCTCGAAATTGTTTATCCTAAACAAATAATTGGTTTAATGGATGGTTATTTTAAAGATGAAGAATATATAGCTTCGGATAATAAAGAATATCTTAAATATGTTAAAAAAAGAATGAGAACTCGTTTCTTTCGTTTAATTAGATATCGTTTGTCACAAATATATCATAAAATCTTTAAAAAGAAAAACAGCAATTAAAATATATATATAACATATTAATAATGGTATAAAATAAAAAGCATGGATATTTAAATATCCATGTTTTATTATCTTATTTTTTTATTTTTTTGCTAAATTGTTTTGTATCTATTCAATTAAATATAAGTAGGCAATTATTAGATACTTGATATAGGTAATATAAATGTTTTTTCATCAAGAGCTGATATTTTCTCAACAGTACATATTATAGCATTTTTATTATTTTTATATTTTGAATTTTCAAATTTCTTAAATGCTTTTACATCACTTAAATTAAAATTTTTTCCGGTTTTTATTTCTATACAAGATATCTCACCATTTCTAATAATAATCATATCAATTTCATTTTGATCACTGTCTCTATAATAATATAATTTTTGATCTATTCCTGCATTCATATATGCTTTTTTAATTTCATTAAAAATAAAAGCTTCAAAAAAACGTCCTTTTAAAAAACTATTGTTTAATGTTTCAGCACTATCAATTCCACATAGATATGCAGCAAGTCCAGTATCAAAAAAATACATTTTAGGTCTTTTAACTACTCTTTTAACTATTGATTCATCATTATAAGGTTCAACTAAATAAATTACTGCCGTTTTTTCTAAAGTTGCAATCCATGATTTAATTGTATTTGCGGAAACGCCAACTTGATTTGAATAGTTTTCATATATCAATTCTTGACCAATATTAGATGCAAGTATTCGCAAAAACTTTATGAATTTTATTTCATCACTAATATTTATCAATTCTTTAATGTCCTTTTCAATATATGTTGTTATATATGATGAATAAAATAATTGTGTGTTCATTTTAGTATCATCATATAATACTGGGAAAAAGCCTCGAACTATATATTGAAACGCTTCACTTTCATTGATATAAAATCTATTTGCTCTTTTATTTAAATTACTTAAATCCAAAGTAAATGGTCCTTCATCAGATTCCATAATTTCGTTTATAGACAAATTATTCATATCAATAATTCCAACTCTACCTGACAAAGATTCCTTTGCTTCATCCAATAATACCTTTCTTTGTGATCCTGATAAAATATAAAGGCCATTACTTTCTTTATTTCCTTTTTCTAATCGTGATTTGTTTACAATTCTTTCAATTTCAAGTAATAATTCTGGCGCTTTTTGAGCCTCATCAATAATAATTGGACTCTGATGAATTTCTAAGAAACTTCTTGGATCAGACTTAGCAGTTAACAATTCTAATTGATCATCAAGAGAGACATATGAAAATCCTTTAGATAAGAATGAATTATATAATAATGTTGATTTTCCAATTTGTCTTGGTCCTGTAACAAGAATTACAGGAAAATGCTTTATTGCTTCAGTAATTACTTTTTCAATATGTCTTTTTATCATAATTTACTCCTTTTTCGAAATTGCATTTCGGATTTTCCGAAATGGCATTTCGGTTTTTACGATTTTATTATACCACATTTATTTTAAAAAAACAATTAAACAATTATATTTTTTAAAAATAAGAAAAATAAAATGTCAGTAGACTTTTTTTATGTCTACTGACATTTTATCATTTCAAAATATCCATGTTTTATTTATTATTTTTTTATTTATTCTTGCATTTTCTCATAAGCTATTTTGGCGGCTTCAATATCCATATTACAATGGAGTTCATAAAAAGATGTATAATCTAACATTTTATTAACATTTTTAATTACTTTATCTAATTTATTTAAATCAGTTGGTAAAACAATTTGTTTAAGAATTGGTTTTGCGATAGCCGATTTTGGTAATTCAATTAGATAATTAGTCGTGTCACGAACAATAAAAGCTAAAGCTTTTAAAGGGGCTTTCGTATTAGTTCCATAACCTTCTTTACCATTCCAAGGCGTTCCATACGCAATAGGTATATTATTAATGATTCTAATCAAAGGTTTATCACCATTGATATAGACACATTTATTTTTTAGATATTGTTTCCATAATCTTGAATGGGTAGTTTTACCAGTCCCAGATGGTGCTGAAAAACCATAGGCATAATCATCAACTTTAAGAATACAGGAATGGAATAAGAAACCATCAAAATTAGCTATTTCATCAGTGATTTTTCTTAAGGTTGCAACACTTTCTAAATAGTTATAATTATCTATTTCGGTTGTGTATTGCTTCTCAAAATCTAAATCAGCTTGCGTTATAGATATCTCTATTTGAAAATTTGTGGAATCTATGATATAATCTTTACATAGATGAATTAAGTAAGGGTTAGATGAATTAATCTTAATATTTAAATCAGCTAGTCTTATGATAAACATAGTATAAAAATCCTTTATCTTTGATAAGTTTATTATACTATATTTTCATCAAAAAGAAAAGAGGAAAGAAATGAAAAAAATTAGTTTTATCTTTTTATTAGTATTCGTTTGTCTTACATTTAGTTGCAAAACAGTTGATGACAAGAATATTAATTTTGATGTTAAAATTAATTCGGAAAAAGAAGTAATTGAAATTTATCCTGTTTTTAAAAATAGTAGTGTAAGTAAGGGAGTCATTATTTCTTTTACATCAAGTGAATTAAACCTTGATGACTTTGATTTAAAATTAGATCAAGAAAAAACTTTTTATGAATTATCTTTAGATAAAATTACCCAAAATGAATTTTATTTACGTAATTATTATTTAGATACAACTACGAGTTATGATAAAGTAGTTAAAATCAATTTAATCGATTATGTAAAAGAAATTAATGATTTTAGTAAAAAAATCTTAGATAGAGATAATTACATAACAGAAATGGTTATATCTTTGGATACTAAAACACCTTTTGCCGCAACAAATGATGAGCGCTTTAGTGTGAAAGCAAGTAATTCTAAAGATTATAACTATATTTATGTTGACTTTGAAGTAAAGAATGGTTATAAACTTTTTTCCTTAGCTAAAGTTATTATTAATGATGAAATGGCTAAAGAATCTTTAGAAGTATCTAGCGATAATTTAAGTGCTAGAATTAAAATAAAAGATCCTAATTGGTCAGATATTTATTAATAGTAAAATTCTTGACTTAAAGTTAACTTTAAGATATAATATAAAAAAGAGGTAATTGAGTGAAAATTAAGGGAGTCGCAAACAAATACGGGGTTAATGAATCAACCCTTCGTTATTACGAAAAAGAAGGGCTTATTGGCCCTATTAACCGTATCAATGGTATAAGAACCTTCAATGAAGAAGATATTGAAAGATTAGAATTAATTATTTTCCTTCGTTCATCAGATGTTACCATTGAAGATTTAAAAATCATCTTTAAAAAAGAAACTAATAAAGATGAAAAAGAACAAATACTTTCGAAAATTAAATCTGATTTAATTAAGAAAGTAGACATAATAAATCAAACAATTAAAAAGATTGATTTATTATAAAAATTAAAAAAAACGAAGAATCATTTCTTTTCTTAATAATTCAGTAGACAATAGGGAAACCTAATGTCTAGTGGATTACTTGTCTATTTAAAACTCCCTTACTTACAAATATATTTTTTACAGGCAAGTAATCTATTTAACAAATTAAGAGTAATATATAAAAAATATATTACTTTTTTTATTTGCTTTCCTTTAATGCTTTTTTTTATTAGTAACTCCTTAAAAATGATATAATAAGAAAAAGAGGATTTATAAATTATGGACAAGTCTTATAAAGCATTATGCACTAAATTATTAGATACCGGTAAGAGAAATAAATTAATTAATTTTTCTTATACTATGCGTTCGGGAGAAATCATTTTACCTAGTTGTGAAGATGTTTATCATAAATTAAGTGATAAACAAGTTTTACAAATAATGGATATTGATAAATCTTTAAATGATTTACGTAATGAACTAAAAAAAGATGTTTTAACAAAAAAAGAAGTTTTTGATTATTACCAAGATGATTTAAAGAAAAATCAAATTTTGATTTATAATGAACGTTATACGGTAAATAACTTATTAAATAATATCCGTAAAGTAACAAAAAAAATCTATGATGATCAAGGTATTAATGTTTTATATGTTGCGTTAGGCTTTTTAAATTGGAAAGATAAAAAGAAGAATGAAGAATTAAAATCTCCTCTTTTATTAATTCCTGTAAAAATAGATTTAATTAAAAATAAATATAGCCTTGAAGAACTTGATGATGATGCAGAAACTAATCCAACCCTAATTTATAAATTAAAGAATGAATATAATTTTGATTTACCAATCTTTAAAGACACATCATCTACTGATTTTACAATTTTAGAAGAAAGCGTTATGGCTTATTTTAAAAGAGTAGAATTAGCTTTAAGTAAATCTAAATTTAGTGTTGATTATTCAGCTTGTCTAGGAACTTTCTCCTTCCTTAAAATTAATATGTATGAAGATTTAATGAAACATGAAGAAGAAGTTCAAAATAGTCCTTTAGTTAAAAAACTCTTAGGTCGAGTTGTTGATGAAAATGATGTTAATAATATCGTTATCAATAACGAAACAGAACTTAAAATCCATAATGTAGTTGATGCCGATAGCAGTCAAATGGAAGCTATCTTAAAAAGTACTAGTGGTGAAAATTTAGTTATTCAAGGTCCTCCGGGAACTGGTAAATCGCAAACAATTACCAATATTATTGCGGAAAACTTATTATTAGGTAAAAAGATTCTTTTCGTATCCGAAAAATTAGCGGCTTTAAAAGTCGTATATAATAATTTAAGTAAAGTAGGCTTAGCTAAATATTGTTTAGAACTACATTCTAATAAATCAAATAAGAAAGCTGTTTTAAATGAATTAAAAGAAGTTTTAGAAGCTCCTAAAGAAAGTGTTAATCAAAAAGCCTATAAAGTACTTGAAGAAATTAAAATTCATAAAGATTATCTTGATGCGTATGCCGATAATTTAAATAAGAAAATTCAACCAATTAATTATACAGTCTATGAATTAATCAATAAAATCAAACAATATGAAGATCATAATAGAATTAATTATGTGATTCGTAATATTACAAGTAAAGATCAAAATTATTTCACTAGAGCTTTTAAAGCAATCGAAAAATTTGTTTCTTATCAAGATAGTATTGGTTATGATTATCGTCTTAATACCTGGTATGGTTTAAAACTAAAATCTTTATCATATGAAGAAAAAACTAATTTATTAGATAATATTAAGACGCTTTATACTTATATTGATAAATTAAATATCTATATTGAATTATTAAATGAAGATTTAAAATTAAAGATCTTAGATTTTACAAAAATTGAACGCTATCTTAATTTTATTAAAGCCTTTGTTAATTTAAGTGTTATCTCTAAGAATCTGTTTAATAAAGAACATTTAAAAGATATCATTAGTTTAATTAGAAATTATAATAATGCGAAAGAAGCTTATGATGAGGCTTATAAGAGAATTGGTGATGTTTATCGTCTGGAGATTTATGAGAATGATTTCAATGCGTTAACAAAAGAATTTAGTGAACATTATGCTACTAAACTTCGTTTCTTAAAAAAGAATTATCGTTTAAGAAAGAAACAATTGATGTCTTATCAAAAGAATCCTAAACAAAAAATTGATTATGCTTCTTTAGTAAATCTACTTAATGATGGTAAAAAGAAACAAAATTTACAAATTGAATTAGATAAATTAAAACAAAAAATTGCCGAAGAAATAGAAATAGAATTAAAAGCTAATTTCAATTATAAGAAATTAGAAACAGAACTTAGTAATTTATATGAAGCATTCCCAACTAATTATCAATATCTTGCGTCAAAAAATAATGATAATTTAACGGAAATTCGTAATCGCTGTATCGAATTTATTAATTTCTATAATGATACGAAAAAAGAAAGAGATTCTAAAGATTATTTAATTAAAGTCTTTGATGAAAAACAATTTGATATTGCACATATGGAATTAGGAAGTCTATTTGATCGCCTAGAAAAATGTATTGCGGATTTTGATTTAGTAGAAAACTATGTTAATTTTAATAAATTATATGATGAATTAATTGTTTATGATTTAGTAGATTATATAAATAGAGGTATTAATTATAATATTGATAAAGTTGATTTTACCCTTAATTTTGCTTATTTATTCTATTTACAATGGACAACTCATGTTTTAAATAATAATAAAGTTTTAAAAGATGTCAGTCGTATTAATTTAGATGAAGAAGTAAAAGAATTTAAGAAAGATGATACTTTAAAAATTAATGCGTCTATTGCGTTAGTAACATCTTATCTATCAAACAATCTACCGCAAACGCAAACCGCAGTTCGTGGTAGTCAATTGAGTGACATCATTAAGGAAATGTCAAAGAAGACGAAGATTAAACCTTTACGTCTTTTATTAAGAGATGATTTCAAAGTAATTCAAGAAATTAAACCATGTTTCTTGATGTCACCATTAAGTGTTAGTACTTATCTTACAAGTGATAATTCTAATTTTGATTTAGTTATCTTTGATGAAGCTTCGCAAGTTTTCCCTGAAGATGCGATTGGTTCTATTTACCGATCAAAACAAGTTATCATTGTTGGAGATAGTAAACAAATGCCACCAACAGATTTCTTTATATCTACTTATGAAGATGATGAATATGATGAAGATGGTACCGATTTAACAGGTGGATTTGAATCAATTCTTGATATTGCAAATGCCAGTTTTAATTCATGCTATTTAAATTGGCATTATCGTAGTCGAGCTGAAAGCTTAATTGAATTTTCCAATAAAGAATTCTATAATAATCGATTAATCACTTTCCCAGAAAATAATCCTCATAAAGAAGGTTTTGGTAATAAACTAATTTATATGGAAAATGGTATCTTTGATCGTAAGAGAAGAATCAATGAAATTGAAGCTGATAAAGTTGTCGAATTAGTCTTTGAAACAATTAAAAAATATCCAGATCGGACACTTGGAGTTGTTGCTTTTTCGATTAGTCAAGCTGATTTAATTGAAGAAAAGATTAATAAATTAAATCTTAATAAGAAGAATGAATTACTTGATAAAGCTAATTTCTTTATTAAAAACTTAGAAACTGTACAAGGTGATGAACGCGATGTAATTATTTTCTCTCTTGCCTATGGTAGAGATACTAATGGTCGTTTCTTAAATAATTTCGGACCTCTTAATAAAGAAGGTGGCGAAAGAAGATTAAATGTTGCGGTAACAAGAGCTAAATGTCAAAATATTATTGTTACATCGATGAAGAGTTCGATGATTTCTAGTGAAGTTATGCATGGCGCAAAATCACTCCGCAATTATTTAGCTTATTTAGAAAATGATTATGTAATTGACAATAAAGAAACAAGTGTTGAAAAAGAATATGATTATTTAATTGCTGACATTAAGAATGTTCTTGTTGAAAAAGGATATACCGTTGATACTAATATTGGTAGATCTAATTTTAAGATTGATTTAGCAGTTAAAGATAAAGATGAATATCTTCTCGCTATCGAATTAGATGGACCTAATTATTATAATAGTAAAACTACTAGTGAAAGAAATCGTTTAAGAGAACAAGTCTTAAAGAATTATGGTTGGTCATATTATAGAATTTGGAGTATCGATTGGTTTAAAAATAAAGAGATTGAAAAGAAGAAATTATTACAATTTATTGCGAAAATAGCGAGTGGTAAAGGTCTTAAAGATACAAATCAAGAAATCGATAAAGATGAATTTATCAATGTTGATAAGAAAGAAGTTCATAATTTATTTACCGATTTTGAAGATTTACAAGAAATTGTTTTTGATAAATATGTCCCTTATAAGGTTGATCCAAATGGACTTGTCATGAATGAATTATTCAATTTAATTGATAAAGAAGGACCAATCACTTTCGATTTAATTGCGAAAAAATGTTTAGAATTATTTAGAAGAAGAGTAGCTGATGAAGAATATAAGAAGTTACTACGAATCTATTTAAGAAAAAATCCCGATCGTATTTTTAAAGTTGAAGATTATTATATTACAGATAAAGATAAAGAAATTAAAATGCGTATTCCTCGAAAAGAAAAAGAAGAACGTGATATTTCTTTAATCAGTAATGCGGAAATCGCTAGTGGCATGTACATCTTAATTAAGAATAATGTTTCAATTTCTAAAGAAAATTTATATCTTGCGATTGCTAAACAACTCGGTTATCAAAGGGTTGGATCAAATATTGAAACCCGTCTTAATGAAGTTGTAGAATACATGAAAGAAAAAAATCAAATCAATGATAATGATGATTATCTAAGTATTAAGTAGGAAATTATGCAAAAGAAATTTTGGTTAACTTTAGTTATATTTAGCCTGGTTGGGCAGATAGCATGGGTAGTTGAAAACATGTATTTTAATGTTTTTATCTATAAAATCTTTAACGCATCAACTTTTGATATTTCGTTAATGGTAGCTTTATCAGCCATTGTGGCTGCCCTTACAACTATTTTTATGGGTGCTTTAGCCGATAAAATTGGTAAAAGAAAAGTCTTTATGGTATTTGGTTATCTCTTTTGGGGAATCAGTATTTTATCCTTTGCGTTAATCAATAAAGGTTTTATTTCAAAAATCTTTGTATCTTCATCCGTAATGGCCGTAGGCATCAGCCTTGTTATTATAATGGATTGTGTAATGACTTTCTTTGGTTCCACAGCTAATGATGCTTCTTTTAATGCTTGGCTTACTGATTCAACAGAAATTGGTAATCGTGGTCAAGCAGAAGGTATTAATTCCATGATGCCACTACTCGCAATTCTCTGTGTCTTTGGTGGTTTTATGGGCTTTAATCTTGATAAAGAATCATCATGGCAAATAATCTATATCATTATTGGGGCTTTAGTTATTATAACTAGTATTATTGGTATCTTTATTATTAAAGATCCAGTAATTGATAAAACAAATAACCAAAATTATTTTAAAAATATCTTTTATGGTTTTAAATTAAGCGTTATTAAAGAAAATAAACAATTATATTTAGATTTATTATTATTTATGTTATTTAATATCGCTATTCAAATTTATATGCCATATCTAATCATCTATTATCAAGTAAGTTTAAAACTCGATAATTATGTACTTATTATGGCCCCCGCAATAATCTTAGCTGCCATCTTTACTTTCTTTTATGGTAAAGTATATGATAAAAAAGGTTTTGCCTTTTCAATTCTTATTTCCTTAACTATTTTAGTATTAGGCTTTTTAATTTTAACGCTTTTTACAAATACCGTTTTCGTCTTTATTGGTTCCCTCTTAATGATGATGGGATATTTATCAGGAATGTCTAATTTTGGCGCCAGAATTAGAGACCATACACCAAAAGATAAAACCGGTTCTTTCCAAGGTTTAAGAATAATTTTCCAAGTACTTCTTCCAGGGGTAATCGGGCCTTTTATTGGTAGCTTAGTTTTATCTAATGCCGAACAAATCACCAATGATGATGGAACGCAATCATTTATACCTAATCAAAATATCTTTTTAGTTGCGTTAATTGTTATATTAATAGTCTTATTAATAATTATTCTTAATTTAATTATTAAAAAAAGAAAGGAGAAAGTTTCATGAAAAAAATCTTTATAATTCTTTTACTTCTAGTATTTAGTTTTTCCATTGCTAGTTGTAATAATGATAAAGAAAATGATGGGGAAGAAAAGAAAGAAGTAATTGAACAAATCGTTAGGAATATTGATTCCTTAAATGAACCAATAACGATAGCTGATAAAGAGATGCTACTTAAAATAAAGAGTGATTATGATAACTTAGATGATAATAATAAAACTAAAATAACTAATATCGATCGTTTTAATAGATTGTACCAAGCTTATTTAGATTTAGTTCAAGAAGAAAATATTAAAACAATAATTAATAATCTAATAAATGATATTGATAAATTACCAAATCCGATTACTTTAGCTGATGGTGATAATATCACCGATTTAAGAAATAGATATGATGAATTAAGTAATGATAATCAAAAAAAGATTAGTAATTATAATAAATTAACTAATGCGGAATACGAATATAAGATTATCAAAATGATTGATGATTTAATTAAAAAGATTGATTTATTACCAGATGTTAATGAATTAAAAGAAAGCGATATTGATAATATCTTAGCACTAGATAATGAATATCAAAAATTAGATATCACAAGGCAAGAAAAAATAACTAATTATCCAAAATTAAAAGAATTATTAAATGAAGTGGAAATATTTAAAAAAGGTTTAGAATTTGTTCCTTTAATTAAAGAATTAAAAGATAGTTCAGTTTCTTATTATGATAATAAAGATAAAATCAATGATTTAAAACAACAAATTGATAATTATGGCTATCCTAAATATATTGAAAATTATCAAGATTTACTTGATATGCTAGAAGAAATAAAGACGGAAGAAAATAAACTTAAAGCAAAGCCCGTTATCGATTATATTGACGCCTTACCTAATGTTGAAGATTTAGTTTATGATGATCGTAATAAAGTAGCCCAAGCCCGCCTTCGTTATAATGCGTTAAATGTTAATGTAAGAAGTTATGTTACAAATCTTGATAAATTAATTTCTTTAGAAAATAGAATTAAAGAACTTAAAACGATTCAAGAATATATAGAGCTTGCGGAAGGCATTGATAATGAAATAAATAATTTACCGACTCTTGATAAATTAGATGTTAAAGATAATGAACAATTAATACTTGTTCGTAGTCATTATGATAATTCAAAAGATGAAGTAAAAGCTTATGTTACTAAACTTGATGTCTTAGTTAGTTTAGAAAACAAGATGGTTGAATTAATAAATAATCATGAATATAATGTTCGTTTCTATTTAAATGGTGGTTCCTTAGAAGGAGCAAGTAGTGTCATTGAACAAGATGTTACAAGTTTTACTATTAATTATTATTCAACAGGCTTCTTTACTTATTATGAAAATGAAATCTTCCTTTATAAGACTTCTTTAATGGGTAGCTCTGATTCTTTCCTTTATGCTTATAAAGTTGGTTTAAGTTATAATAATGTAACGAAAACTTATACTGTCGATGGTTTTGTAAATAATGGAACAGCCTTAACAGAAGAAAAAAGAACTAGTGAATATTATTTATTAGTTTCTGAACAAAATAGTAATGGAATGGCTAATTTAAATAGTATTAAATTAGGCGATAATATTTATTTTAATAAACAATTACCAAATGGTAATCAAGCTAATGTTGATATTAAAGTAAATGTTAAACGATATGATGAAAATGCTGATTTTGCAGTAATCAAATATAAAGGAGTTAATACTTTACCAATACCAATTAAAGCTGGTTATGATTTTATGGGTTGGTATAAAGAAAGCTTATATCTTAATGAAGTAAAAGAAGTAAGTGATGAAACTATCCTATACGCAAAATGGTTAGTTAATCATTCCGATATCACGGCTGATACAATTCTTAATTGCGTATCCGATGTTGTTGAAAGTGATACCTTAGATATGCTTATTTTAGAAGATGATGATGCAAGTTATGAATGGAATAGTTCTAATCCAAATCTATATCAAATAAATGGTAATGAAGGTAAAACTTCAAAAATATATCAAACACATAAAAAACAAAATGTTACAATCTCTTGTAAAATTAAATATAAAAATGGTAGCACTGTAACAAAACAAAAGAATATAATAATTAATCCAGTTAAATATGCACCATTTACGGATACACCTATTTCTACTTATTTTGCAGTTGGCGCAGCATACGCCTATAAAAAATATAACCAACGTTATTTAAAAGATGGTACAATGTTTTCCGAAACGACAAAAGAAGTATTAGAAATATTGAATTATAGTTTTGCGGTACCAACCGCTAATGGTAGTTTAACTCTTTCCAGTCCATCTTATTTAGAAGAAACTAAACTTCTTAAAGAACATGATGTTCGCCAAGTAATGGTTATTAATGGGGTTGGTAGTGATACTAGTAAATATTTCTATGATATTACGAAAGATGAAAATTTACTTAAGACTTTTATTAATAATATTATGAATATGGTAGAACAATATAATTTTGATGGTGTTGATTTAGACTGGGAATATGTATCTAGTTCTTATCCAGTAGTAGCTAGTCAAGTTAATGCGTTAGTCAAAGGCTTAAGAGAAGAAATGGATAATAGGCAAGATGAAGGAGGAAGTAGTTATTTATTAACTGCTGCAATACCATCATCTAGTTGGGGTTTGTCAACTAGTCGTTGGGATTTCCCTACATTAAATAAATATCTAGATTATATTAATATTATGAGTTATGATTTAAATAATTCGTCGAAAGCTACTCATGTTTCCGCCCTTTATTCATCAGCTAATGATGGTGGTTATGGCTTTGGTGGGGTTTATGGTATTAATAATATTACTGCCCTTGGCTTTGATAGAAATAAATTAATAATTGGTTGTGCAGGTTATGGTAAAGCATATAATGTAACTGGCACGGCTAATAACCCTAATTATCCAGCTTTAGGAGCAAGTGCATCCTTAACCCAAGTTAGTGGTATCGATGGTAGTTTTGCATCTGGTACACTATATGGTAATGCTATTGAAGAAATAGTTAAACGTGGTGGTTATATTGAATATAATGAACGCGATAGTAAAGGTAATTTTGTCGCAAGTTATTTATATAATCCTACAACGAAAATCTTTATTACTTATGATTCAACTCTTGCGGTTAAAGAAAAATATAAATATGCGAAGAGTATGAATGGTGTAGGCTTAATGTGTTGGGCTTATACGGAAGATACCAGTGATCATTATTTAGATGCAATTTATCAAGCTAAATTTAATTAAGGTGTTTATATGAAAAAAATACTTACGATTCAAGATATATCATGTGTTGGTCAATGCTCTTTAACAGTAGCCCTTCCTATTCTATCTAGTATGGGAATTGAAACTTGTATTATGCCGACAGCGGTTTTATCAACCCATACGGCATTCTTTGAAGGTTATACTTGTAAAGATTTATCGGATCAAATGGAACCTATCAAAGAACATTGGAAAAAAGAAAAATTTAGTTTTGATGGTATTTATACTGGCTATTTAGCAGATATCAAACAAATTGAAATCGTTAAACAAATCGTTAAAGATTTTAAAAAACAAGATAATTTTATTTTCCTTTGTGATCCCGCAATGGGCGATAATGGTAAATTATATCCGGCTTTTGATGAAAAATTTGCGTTAGAAATGGCTAGCCTTTGTAGTATCAGTGATTATATAGCTCCGAATATTACGGAAGCCTGCTTTATGCTAGGCGTCGAATATAAAGAAGATTATGATGAAAAATATATTGAATATTTAATATATCGTCTTCATAAATTAGGTGCTAAAAATGTTCTATTAACCGGTGTTCATTTCGATAAAAAACATTTAGGTATTGCGGTATCGGATGGAAATAATATTTCGTATCATTTTGAAAAAAGAATTCCGCGAATGTTTCATGGAACCGGAGATATCTATTCTTCAACCCTTTTTGGTGGTTTAATTAATGGATTATCTTTCTTAGAAGCGGGAATCCTCGCAGTTAAATTTGTCACTAAAGCAATTAAAAATACTTTAGATGTTGCTGATAGTCATTGGTATGGTGTTTGTTTTGAACCATGCTTAAAACTACTTACTAATTATAAATATCCAAATAAAAAATGAGGAACTTTTTAGTTCCTCATTTATATTTTAAAATGTTTAGGAATACCATTTTGATATTCAACCTTAACTTCTTTATCGATTAAAGGTAAAATATAATTTAAATATTCTTGGCTTATATCATTATTATTAATGATCCATTCTTTAGGGAAAGGTTTAACAAAAGTTGCAACTTTTTCTAATTTTACTTTTCCTAATTTCAATTTATCATTTTGTTTTTCAATGCATACCATGTAGCCGCTTTGTTTTTTAATTAATAATTGGACTGCTTTCTTACCACATTTAATCGCATAATCAACATCTACTTTTGCTAAAAGATGTCCACTACATCTTTGTGGTAAATTAAGTTCAATTGCTCTAACTGGTAAATTAAGTTTATTCTTTACCATTTCGGCTAAGATTAAAGCCGTTCCGCCTAATTGTAGATGACCAAAATCATCTTTTGTATTAAAGATTCGCTTCTTTAAGATATATTCACCATTTTCATCTTTAATACCTTCTGATATACAAACCAAGACTTTTCTTTGTTTTGCATAGATTCTTTTAACATCAATTAAAAATTGATTCATATCAAAAGGTATTTCTGGTAAATAAATTAAATCAACATTTTCTTCATTTAAACTAGGTATTTTACTAGCAGCAGTAAGCCATCCAGCATCCCTGCCCATAAGTTCAATAATTGTTACTCTTCCTTCAATATAGACTCTTGTATCAAGATATATTTCCGAAATAGTAGTAGCGATGAATTTACAACTAGAGGGATATCCTGGTGTAAAATAAGTATTTTGTAAATCATTATCAACCGTTTTTGGTACGCCAATAACATATGCTGTAAAATCAATAAATTTAAAATAATCATTGATTTTTTTGGCGGTATCCATTGAATCATTACCACCAATATAGATAAAATATTTAATATCATATTTTAAAAAGACTTGTTTTATCTTTTCATAAATATCTTTATCTTTGGGATACGCATCAATTTTAAAACGAACACTACCTAAAATAGCTCCGGGAGTAGTAGCTAAAGAAGTTAAATCAAGATTAGTTAAATCAATGAATTGTTCATTAATTAAACCATCTAAACCATTTTTTAAACCATAAATTCTTTCAATGTCTTTTTGTTTTCTTGCTTCAAGGATTGAACCAAAAAGACTCGCATTAATAACAGAAGTTGGTCCACCTGATTGACCAATGATTAAAGTATGCATATTCTAGCCTCCAAAAATATTATATAATTTTTTTAATTAATTTTGTTAATATTTAATAAGAAATATCATTCAATAATAAATAGAGTTCCCCTTTTGCAAAAACATCTATTTATAATTTTATTTATGTTATAATAGAGATGTAGATAGTAACTTAAATGGGAATAGAAAAATGAATTTTAAAGATATTATTGAAGAGGAAAAAAAGAAAGATTATTTTAAAGAATTAGAATCTTTTTTAAAAGAAGAATATCATAATAAAACGATCTATCCTAAATATGAAGATATATATAAAGCTTTTGATTTAACACCGATTGAGCAAGTTAAAGTTGTCTTAATTGGTCAAGATCCTTATTTTACACCAGGTCTTGCTATGGGTTTATCTTTTTCTGTTAATGATGGTGTTAAAATACCAAAGAGCTTAATGAATATCTACAAAGAAATTAAAAATGAATTAGGTCTGGAAATACCGAAGACTGGCAATTTAACTAATCTAGCTAAAAAAGGAGTACTCCTTTTAAATCTCATATTAACAGTTGAAGAAGGTAAAGCTTTATCTCATCAAAATAAAGGCTGGGAAATCTTTACTAGAAGGATTATTGAAGAATTAAATAAAAGGGACCAAAAAATAGTTTTTTTACTTTTTGGTTCATCCGCAAGACAAATTAGTAAATATTTAAATAATCCTAATCATTTGGTCCTTGAAACTTCGCATCCTTCACCACTAGGGGCGTATAAAGGTTTTTTCGGCAGTGGTGTCTTTAAGAAAAGTATTGAATACTTAGGTGAAAAAGAAACATTTTGGAGGATTGAAAATTGAAAAAACAAATAAGAACTGTTGTTGGTATGGCGGTAATGATGGCTCTTTATGTTGTATTATCGCGTTTTACAATTACCACTGGTCCTTATAAAATTGGCTTAAGTGGTTTACCACTTATTTTATGTGCCCTCCTTTATGGACCTAGTGAAGCTTTTTTTGTAGGTTTAATTGGGGCTTTTATTGGTCAATTATTAGATGGTTATGGAATAACACCGACAACTATATTATGGATTCTTCCACCCGCAATGCGAGGTTTAATAGTCGGCTTAATCATGAAAAAGAAGAAAGCTATTGATAATATTACGCTACTTATGTTCAGTATAATTATATCATCATTGATTGTTACCATCCTTAATACTATTGGTCTTTATGTTGATTCTAAATTATATGAATATTATACATATTTTTATGTCTTTGGTAGTTTCTTATCAAGAATAGTCTTATCAATTATTACTTCTATAATCTATTGCATTTTAATACCAATAGTTTTAAATCCATTATTACAATTTAATTTAGGTTTCAAAAAACATAAAAAAATAAAACGAGAAAAAGAAAGGAACAATGCTATGGCTACAAATCAAGTAAAAAGAACTTTATTTAATCGTGATGCACATGTTCAAAGAAAATATGTTATTCGCGTAAATCGTGATCGTTCTAAAGGTTTAGTTAGAAGAGCAAATTAAGAAAAGTGATTATAATTATATAAACTATAATTATAATCTTTTTTTAAAAAGGAATTAATTATGAAAAAATTCTTGAATTTATTTATTATTTCTATTTTAATTATTTTTCTATTTTCTTGTGAAGTAAATAGTGATAATAATAAAATAGATGATGAACAAGTAGGTATTGAAACTAATATAGATAAAGTTGAAATAAGTCTTTCTAATCGTCATTTAGTTTGGAAAAAAGTAAATGGGGCAGAAGAATATTTAATTTATCTTAATTCAGAATTAGTTGGTAAAAGTATCAATGATTATTATGATTTTGATTCTACACAAAGTGGAGATGTCTATGTAATAGCTTCTAAATATGAAAATAAACATTATATTTATAGTCAAAAAAGTAATATCGTCTCTTTAGAAAAAATCTTTTCTCAAGAAAAATCTTTAAAAGTTTTTAGTATCAATGATACCCACGGGGCTTTAAAAGATACAGCTAACGATGTTTCAATGGCTAAAGTTGCTACCTACATTAAGAATTTAGAAAAACAAGAAGATATTATAAAAATTGCTAATGGTGATATTTTCCAAGGAAGTTATGTTTCCAATAAAACATATGGTAAAATCTTTATTGATATTCTTAATGAATTATCTTTTGATTGTTTTGTCATTGGTAATCATGAATTTGATTGGGGCTTTGATAAAATCAAACAATATAAAGATGGTAATATGGAAAATGGCGAAGCTAATTTTGATTTCTTAGGCTGCAATATTATTTATAGTGATACCAAAGAACATGTTGAATGGTTAAAACCATATTATATAACTACAGTTAATAATTTTAAAGTTGGTATTATTGGTTCCATTTTAGAAAAAGGAGAAAGCAGTATTGCGAAAGACAAAGTGGAAAATTATGAATTTATTGATGCTGTTCCTTTAATTAAAGAATATGCTAAAAAATTAAGAAATGTTGAACATTGTGATTTAGTCCTTGTATCAACTCATGATTATGATGATGACTTTAATAATAAAATTGCGACCTTACCAATTGAATCAAAAATAGATGGCTTAATTTGTGCTCATACCCATCAATATATTGAAGAATATCTTTATAATATTGATGGAACAAAATTACCAATTATTCAAAGCAATACGAAGAATCAAAGCGTCGGTTATATTCAATATAATTATAGTATTGATAATTATTTATCATCCTCTATTCATCATGATTATGTAAATAATCTTGTTGAAGATGAAGAAATAGTAAACATTTTTAATAATTATAATCAACTATTTTTAGATTCTGATGTTGTAATTGGTTATACACCAAATACTTTATATCGATCAACCTTAGGTCATTTTGCGGGTGACTGTATGGTGGAAAATTTGCATGTTGATTTAGCCGCCGTAAATACAGGAGGAGTTAGAACCCAAATCAATGTTGGTGAAATTACTAGAGGACAAATCTATGATGCTTTTCCTTTTGACAATGAAATATATGTTTTAAATATTAAAGGTAGTGTCTTAAAGAATTATTGTAGTCAACAAAGTGATTATTTATATTTTAATAATGGTTTTAATATTAATAATTTTAATGACAATGAATATTATAAATTTGGTTTAATTGATTATGTTTTTAAAGCCGATTATGCTCAATATTATTTGAAAGATGTCGAATATGAAAAAACTAATTTATATATTCGTGATGTTATGGAATTAACTCTACAAAAAGGATTACATTAAAATGAAATTAATATATCGTATATTTCAAAAAATTATGTTTATCTTTGTTCTCTTTTTTAAATTTAGAGAACCAATTAAACTTAAAAATAAAGAAGAATTATTAGAGGTAATAATAAAAAAGAATAAACAAAGAATTTTATTATTATCCGGTAATCATATGAAAGATACCGCATATTATAAAAACTTAAAAGAATATTTAGAACAAAAACTTACTGTCTTTGTTAATACAACAGTTCCTTCTGATCCCGATATTACGACAATCAATAAGATAGTAGATGAAGCCAAAGAAAATAAAATTGATTTAATCATTGGTATTGGTGGTGGATCAACTATGGATGCTACTAAAATCGTTAGTGCATCTTTAACAAATAAGAAACCCATCAGTAAAATGAAAGGAATGTTAAAAATAAAAAAGAAGCCTTTAGATTTTATTTTGATTCCTACAACAGCAGGAACAGGATCAGAATGTACAGTAGCAGCCGTAATTAGTGATAAAGAAAATAATTTAAAATATGCGGTCAACGATCCTAAATTAATCCCTGAATATGCTTTACTTGATCCTTTAACTTTAGAGAGTGTTAGTCCCTTTTTTACTTCAACCACTGGTCTTGATGCGTTAACACATGCAGTTGAAGCTTATATCGGTAAAAGTAATACGAAAAAGACAAAAAAGGAAGCTAAAGAAGCTATTCAATTAATCTTTGATAATTTATATGAAGCAGCTACTACTAATGATTTAATTTATAAAGAACAAATGATGCTTGCATCATATAAAGCAGGACTTGCTATCACCAAAGCATATGTCGGATATGTTCATGCGATAAGTCATAGCATAGCAGCTTATCATCATTATTCACATGGTTATCTAAATGCTATTCTTTTACCGAGAGTATTAAAAGAATATGGTAAAAGTATTTATAGAAAGATTGGTAAATTAACTAAAGAATTAGGTTATATCGAAATGGATGCTTCTAATGAGGAAGCCACTAATCACTTTATTAATATGATTGAACAATTAAATAGTGATTTAAATATTAAATCTAATCTTGATATTAAATTTACTAGCGATAATATTGATGAAATGATTAAACATTGTAAAAATGAAGTTAAGTTTTTTTATCCGGTTCCGTGCTATTTAAGTGACAAAACACTTAAAAAGTTGTATAATACTATAGGTAAATAATTAAGAAAGAAAAGGAGAAATAATTATGCCATATATCGTTGATATATATGCTCGTGAAGTATTAGATTCACGTGGTAACCCAACTGTAGAAGTTGAAGTTACAACAGAAAGTGGAGCTTTTGGTCGTGCTATCGTTCCAAGTGGAGCTTCAACTGGAGAACACGAAGCAGTAGAACTTCGTGACGGAGATAAGAATAGATATTTAGGTAAAGGTGTACTTAAAGCAGTAGAAAATGTTAATGAAGTAATTGCCCCTGAATTAATCGGTTTAGATGTTTCTGATCAATTAGGCATTGATAAGAAGATGATTGAACTTGATGGTACTCCTAATAAAGGAAAATTAGGTGCTAATGCTATCTTAGCAGTAAGTCTTGCCTGCGCAAAAGCAGCAGCTGATTATCAAGGTGTTCCTCTATATCGTTACTTTGGTGGCTTTAGTGGACATCAATTACCATCACCAATGATGAATATCTTAAATGGTGGTGCTCATGCTGACTGGTGTATTGATTTCCAAGAAATCATGGTTATGCCTTTAGGTGCTCCAACTTTTAGAGAAGCTTTAAGAATGGGTGCAGAAGTATTCCATAATTTAAAGAAAATCTTAAAAGATAAAGGTTGTAATACAGCTGTAGGTGATGAAGGTGGTTATGCTCCTAAATTATCCAGCAATGAAGAAGCTTTAGAATGTGTAGTAGAAGCTATTGAAAAAGCTGGTTATAAACCTGGTAAAGATGCTTATATCGCTATGGACGTTGCATCAAGTGAATTCTATAATGAAAAGACTGGTAAATATGATCTTAAGAGCGAAGGCAAATCTTTAACAGCTTCGGAAATGGTTGATTTCTATGAAAAATTAATCGCTAAATATCCAATTATTTCTATCGAAGATGGTCTAGATGAAAATGACTGGGATGGTTGGAAAGTATTAACTGATAGACTTGGTAAGAAAGTTCAATTAGTTGGTGATGATTTATTCGTTACTAATGTAGAAAGATTAGCTAAAGGTATTAAACTTGGCGTAGCTAATGCTATTTTAATTAAAGTTAACCAAATTGGTACTTTATCAGAAACTTTCGCTGCTATTGAAATGGCAAAGAGAGCTGGATATACAGCAGTTGTATCACATCGTAGTGGTGAATCAGAAGATACAACTATTGCCGATATCGCCGTAGCTTTAAATGCTGGTCAAATTAAGACTGGTTCTGCATCTCGTACTGACCGTATTGCTAAATACAATCAATTATTACGTATTGAAGATGAACTTGGTGATGTTGCTTCATACGATGGTATTAAATCATTCTATAATTTAAAAAAATAATTAAATAAAGTTGTCTACTAGACATTCAAAAAGGAAAAATGAAATGGAAAGAAAAGAAATAAAATTACAAATTAGAGATCTAATGAAAACTTCTCCCGATCGTTGGAGTTTTACTGGTATTCTATTTGTTATAGCTATAATTGTAAGTTTATTAACAGGAACATTTATTGGTGCTTTATTACTAGGCGGTCTTTTAATAATTGCTCAAGTAAGAACAACAAGAAATTTTGTTGAAAAACAAGAAGTAAATTTTAATAAATCATTTGATGTAGTTAATAGATTTGGTGACGCAATCATTGCTAATTTATTAGTATCAGTATTTATTTTCTTATGGAGTTTATTATTTATTATTCCTGGTATTATTGCTTATTACCGTTATGAACTTACATTCTATTTATTAGAAGCTGATCCATCCTTAAGTGGAAGTGAAGCATTTAATAAGAGTAAACAATTAATGAAAGGTCATAAATGGGATTCATTTGTCTTCGATTTATCATTCATTGGTTGGTATTTACTTGACGTTTTAACTCTTGGTCTTTTAGGAATCTTATTTGTAACTCCATATCATGCTGCAAGTAAATATACTTTCTTAAAACAAATTATGGAACCTGAAACTCCAGTAGTAGAAGAAAAAGTAGTAGTAGACGAACAATAATAAGAATAAAAATATATATTTCATCATCTTTTTTTATTATTAATAAATAAAAAAATTAAGGTGTTTCTACCTTAATTTTTCTTCTTCTTTACGCAACAACACGATTTATTCTAAATCTAGTATCATAATTTAATACGTATTCAATATTATGTTTATCATCATTGATATTAAATTCATCTTTATCATCGATAGAATCATTAATATAATTCTTTTCTAAATAGTTATAGGCATAATTAATAGCTGAATTACGGGTATTAAATTTTTTATTAAATTTAGTTGTTTTTCCATCGGCAATGGTTACTAATGTATAATATTTCATATAATACACCCCTTTCTAAAAATATATTTATATAAGAATACTTTTTATTAAAAAAATTGAAAAAGTACAAAAGTCTAATCTTCCTTAACGAGGAGGCGTTAAGGAATAATATTATAACATATTTTAAAGAAAAGTCAAGACTGATTTAAAAAATAAAAACATTTTCATAAAAAAACTCTTAAAAGAATTAACTTTTAAGAGTTTTGATTTTTATTTTACATAACGCCATAAAATATGAGAATCTTTATCAGATAAAGTATAATATACATCATGATAAGTATTATAATCAATATTAATTATTTCTTTAGTTTTATAATTTAATTCGATATATTTAGTGTCACTTGTAGAATTATCTTTATCATAAATGTTATAGCGGTAATAGAGATGATTATTTCTTTCTTCTGTTGTACTATCTTTTACATAAAGGAAGGAATAACTAGATAATTCTAGATTATCAGGTAAAGTTTCCTTTAAATAATTTTCTACAAGAGTAGAACTTTCTTTGATAATTTTATTTTCGCTTATTCCTTCAGTAGTTGTATAAACAGTATTAAGAATTAATAAGATGATAGTAATCATTTCTCCAATGAAGAAATAATTTTTGAATTGATCTTTTTTAGTTTCTTTTTCAATGGTTAAATAATATTTAATAATTGGGGCTGTAATATTTAAATCATCGACATTAAAGACTTCATCAATTTGTAAATATTCTTTTTCAATTTCTTCTTTGGATTTTCTTTCTTTAAAACCTTGAAATTTGATTTTATGATCATAGATATATTTAGTTGTCATTTGATCAATTTGTTGTAAAAAGTCTGGATCAGTTAAAAGAGTAGGATTTTGTTGTTTTAATTTATCAAAATCATTCCCCTCTTTATGATAAACAATTCTTCTAAAGATGATACAGAGAATACCACCTAAAATAAAGATTAGGCTCATAAATTGTGATGGAGAAATGATCCCTCCAAAGACCATACCACGGTTATCTCCTCTTAAATATTCTAAGAAGAAACGGAAAAGACCATAAGTTATTAGATATTTTTCTGTTTGATTTCTCTTTACTAAGAATCTAAAGATAAAGAAGAAGATTAATAAAAAGCCTGATTCGATAAGTTGTGTAGGATAAACTCTCATCGTTCCATAATCAGTTGGATACATTAATCCAAGAATAGAAGTTGTACTTTTACCATAACAACAGCCTGCTAAGAAACAACCAATACGACCAATGGAATGACCAAGGAAAATATAGGCAACTAATTTATCCATATAATAAAGGGAATGATGTTTATCTTTTTTCATTCCTAGCGGGAAGATTAAGAACCAGACAAGGAAACCTAAAATGATTCCCCCTTCAAAAGTTACACCACCAACTAAATGTCCTTGTTCATCGAAGAAAGAAAATTTTCCGGTTTCATTCGCAATGTCAATTGCATGCCATAAAGTATCAAATAAGCTACAACCGATATATACAAATATCCCCGCAATAGCTCCGACAATAATTATGCGGTCGATAACAGCTTCTGATACTCCTAATCTTCTAATATCTCTTAAATAGAAGATAATTAATAATAAAACACCGATGATTACACAAACACTCCATGAAGAGACTTCAAAATCACCGATTTGAAATAGCACTGGATGCATAAGATCCTCCTTTTTTTACTCTTTCTATTTTACCATAATTATTCTTAATAATCAATTTTTTTAGGTTAATATTTCTTTCTTTAGGAAAAAAACTTTAGTTTAGTGTATAATAGTAATTGAGGTAGAAATATATTATGGAACTAACAGAAGAAGTAAGTACATATCTAAATAAAAAACAAAAAGATTATTTGATTTATTCAATTTTAAATCATTATGATTCTTTAAATCAAAATAGTTCTTGTTTTAGTTTATTAACTATGTTAACAGATAAACTTAAACATAATATTAACTTATATCAAAAAGAGCCCAAAAAAGAATTATATAATTTAATAGATAATGATTTTATTACTTTAAAAGATTTATATCTTGAAAGTAAAGAAGTTTATAATATTTCGTTTAATGTTAGTTCCTTAGTCTTCTTAGCTAATTTAAATTATGAAGAATTAAAAGAATATTATCAAAAATTAATGCTTATTTCTAAATATGATGCAAAAACAGAATTAGATAAAATATTATTAAATTATATTCAATTAGATACCAATGATAATTATGATTTAATTATTAATCAATTAAAAAAGAAATTAACAAAAGAAGAATTTAGAATAGTTTTAATTTATAAAATTAATTATGATTTAAGAAAAGGATATCATTTATGTGGCAAGAATTAGCGAATGATTTAATTGATATCTTTAATAATAAGGCCTATCTATCCATAGTTCTCGATAATAGAATAAAAAAAGATAATGATTTAAATAAGAATTTATATACTAAAATTTTATATGGGGTAGTAGAAAAGAAATTATATTTAGATTATGTAATGGCTCCCTATACTAAAGGAGTACGGATTAAGCCATATCTAAAAAATATTTTACGAATTGGGGCGTATTCTCTAATTTATCTAAATTTAAAAGATTATTATATTATTAATGAATTAGTCGAAACAATTAAAAAAACCGATTATAATGGTTCTAAATTATGTAATGCGATATTAAGAAATTTAGATAGAAGGAATTTAAGAAAAATAGATAATAAGAATATTAAAGATTATTATAGTATTCTTTTATCAATTCCCCATCCTTTAATTGATTTATTATATGATCAATACCAAGACCATATTAAAGATTTTTATTTAAATTATGAAGGTCTTAATTGTTATCGTATTAATAATATAAAAATAAATGATGACACCTTTTATCAATTATTAGATAATGAACAAATCGAATATGAAAAAATTAAACATGGTTTTTATACTAAACATAGTTTAATAGCTACCTCTTTTTTTCAAAATGGTTTAATATTGAGTCAAGATGAAGCTAGTATGATGGTTAGTGAAACATTATTTGAATTAATCCCTAAAAATGATTTAAAAGATGTTCAAATTTTAGATTGTTGTGGTGCTCCAGGCTCTAAAAGTTTATATCTAGCTAGTTTAATAAATAATCAAGGTCACATTGATTGTTGTGATATTTATGAAAACAAGATTAAGAAAATAAAAGATAATTTAATTAAATGTGGTGTTACAAATACTACTGCTTATCTTTTTGACGCAACATCTCCTAATCCTAAAATATATGATTATATTATCTGTGATGTTCCTTGTTCGGGTCTTGGAACAATTAATCATAAACCAGATTTAAAATATCGACTTGAATTAAAAGATCTTGATGAAATTAACACCTTACAAAAGAAAATCTTAAATTCAGCCAAAAATAGCCTTAAAATAGGTGGTATTCTTCAATATTCAACATGTACAATCAATAAAAAAGAAAATGAAGAAACCATAGAAGAATTCTTAAAACAAAACCCAAATTATAAAAAAATAAAAGAAATAAAGGTTTTACCATCAAGTAAACATGATGGCTTTTATATCTGTGATTTAAAAAGAGTAGGTTAAGATATGGAAAGTATTTATAATTACACTTTTGATGAATTAGCTTCTTATTTTCTTAATAAAAAAGAAAAGAGTTTTAGGGCTGTTCAAATTATGGAATGGTTATATCGAAAAAAAGTAAGAAGCTTTAAAGATATGACTAATCTTAAAAAAGAAGTAATCATTGATTTAGAAACTAATTTTAATTTAGATTTTTTGGATGTTGAAGAAGTTTATACATCTATAGATGGAACTAAAAAATTCTTGTTTAAATTAAAAGATGGTAATTTAATTGAAACGGTTTTGATGAAACATAATTATGGTAATAGTATTTGTGTAACAACCGAAGTTGGTTGTAATATGGGCTGTTCTTTTTGTGCTTCTACGAAACTTGGCATGGTTAGAAAATTAGATGTTGCGGAAATGGTTCTTCAAGTTTTACAAGTAAGTATTTATTTAGATGAAATAAAGGAAAAATTATCCAATATTGTAGTAATGGGTATTGGTGAACCTTTAGATAATTTTGATAATTTAATTAAATTTTTACATATTTTAAATTATCCTAAAGGCTTAGAAATCGGTGCTCGCCATATTACAGTATCTACTTGTGGACTACCAAATAAAATAAGAGAATTTGCGGGGATTGATTTACAAGTAAATCTCGCTTTAAGCTTACATGCGCCAAATAATGAAATAAGAAATCAAATAATGAAAATTAATAAAACTTACCCAATTGAAGAAGTAATAGAAGCCTTAAAATATTATTATGAAAAAACCAATCGCCGGATTACTTTTGAATATATCTTAATTGATAAAGTTAATGCAAGTAAAGAGAATGCTATAGAATTAGTTAAATTAATCAAAGGTTTAAACGCCTATGTTAATTTAATCCCTTATAATGAAGTAGAAGGAAATCCTTATAAAACAGTCAGTCATCAACAAGCTGAAGAATTCTTTAGTATTTTAAATAAAAATGGTATTAATACGACTCTAAGAATGAAACATGGAGATGATATTAATGCTGCTTGTGGTCAACTACGGATAAGGAAAATAAATAATGGCTAAAGCTCGTGTTTTAAGTATAATTAGTGGTCGCTATTTCTTAATTGATATTAAGACCAACCAAGAATATATAGGTTCCATAAGAGGAAAATTAAAACAAAATATTCTTCCTAAGGTTGGTGATTTAGTTACTTATTCTTTAATACAAGATGATAATGTTGTGATTGAAGATATTGAAAAAAGAAAGAATGATTTAATTAGACCTTCCATTTGTAATATTGATCAAGCATTTATTATTTTCTCTGTTAAAGAACCCGCTTTAAATTTAAATTTATTAGATAAATTCTTAGTAAATTTAGAATATAATAATATTAAACCCTTAATTGTCTTTAATAAATGGGATTTAGTAGAGGAAAAAGAAAAACCATCTTTAATTAAGATTATTGATTATTATAAAGAAATCGGTTATCAATGTTATATCACATCAGCTAAAGATAATATCTTAGATTATTTAGATGAAGAAATAAATGAAAAAATAAGTGTCTTTACTGGTCAAAGTGGAGTTGGTAAAAGTAGTCTATTAAATGTGCTTGATCCAACCTTATTTTTAGAAACAAAAGAAATAAGCACTTCATTGGGTCGTGGTAAACATACCACAAGAGTAGTCAGACTTATTAAAATAAAGAATGGTTATATTGCGGATACACCAGGCTTTGGAACCATTGATTTTAAGGAAATGGATGAAGTTAGTATCGCTGATAATTTTATTGAATTTTTTAAATTAAAAAATAAATGTAAATATGATGGCTGCATGCATCTTAATGAACCAAATTGTAAAGTCAAAGAAGCAGTCGAAAAAGGAATAATATTAAAAAGCCGCTATGATAATTATGTTAATTTCATAACCGACTTAAGAAAGGAAAAGAAAAATGATTATAGCTCCCTCAATTTTAAATCTAAAAGAAGATGAATATGATGACAAATTACAAGAATTTTTAGATGCGGGGATTAAAATATTACATCTCGACATTATGGATGGTAAGTTTGTCTCCAATACTACTAAAGATATTGAAATAATGGAAAAGGTAAGAAAATTCCCTTTCTTTTTTGAAGTACATCTCATGATGTTTAAACCTCTAGAAATGGCTTATAAATTTATTGATTTAGGAGCTAATTTAATTATCTTCCATTATGAAGCTGTTAATGATGTAGCTGATACAATTAAAAGACTAAAAGAAAAAGGTTGTAAAATCGGTATATCCATTAAACCATATACAAAAATAGATGTCATAAAACCATATTTAAAAGATATCGATTCAGTCTTAGTAATGAGTGTCGAACCTGGCTTTGGTGGTCAAACCTTCATTGAAAGAAGCATTGATAAGATTGAAGAATTAAATAAGATTCGTCAACAAAATAATTTAAATTATTTAATCGAAGTAGATGGTGGTGTTAATTTATCTAATAGTCCGCTTCTTAAAAGAAGAGGTACGGATGTGGTTGTCATGGGTAGTTTCTTAATTAATAATGATGTAAAGATGATTGCGGATAAGGTTAAAAATTTATGATCATTATTGTAGCTGGTAGTCCATATCATAATTTTGACCAATATGAAATAAAAGAAAATGATTATTATATTGGTTTAGAAAGTGGCTGTCAAGAAATTATTAAGAGAGGTCTAAATATTGATCTTGCGGTAGGAGACTTTGATCATATTGATAATCTTAATTCTTTAACTAAATATATCAAACAACTTATTAAATATCCAAGGGAAAAAGATGAAATAGATTTAGAATTAGCTTTTAAATATTTAAGAGATAAAAAAGTCAAGGATGAAATAAGAGTTTATAATGCTGTCTATGGAAGAATAGACCATGAATTAATAACTTTCAAATTATTATATCAATATGATGATTTAAATATAAAAATTATCAGTGATAATGAAATAACATATTTAGGTCAAAAGGAAATTAAAATAAAAAAAGATAAGAGATTCTCTCTTATTCCTTTAGATGATGTAAAAATAAATATTACAGGTGCTAAATATAATTTAAATAATACAATTTTAACTTTAAATTCTAATTATACATCGAGTAATTATTCGATAATTGATACAACAATTAAGATTGATGGTAAAATAATCATCGTGGAAGAAAACAAAAAAGGATGCAAATAAATGCATCCTTTCTTTTTTTAATTAAGCACGTTCAATTGAACCATTCTTAGCCATCGTACGTAAAGCACGTGTTGAAACATATACTCTTACTACACGACCTTTATCATCTTTAATTCTAACTTTTTGTAAATTAGGTTTCCAAGTACGACGAGTTGCTTGTAAAGAATGGGAACGGTTATTACCGGTAACTGTACCTGTACCTGTTACATAACATTTACGAGCCATAGAGTTGTACCTCCTTATTAATATTTCTATTTTGATATTTAACCTCGTATATTATAACAAAAAACGAATGATTAGTCAATTAAAAAGATAGTTTATTTTCATTATGACAAACTCTGGCTTGAATTATATTGCTTGATTTTTTAGTAAATATATTGTATAATAACAATAATCGTGTTTTATACACGTAAGAAAGGAAAAATGAAATGCCAACTTTTAAAATCAATGGCGAGCTTTATAAACAATTAGTTACGTTTGGTGCTAAGAATCTTCGTGCTAATTATAAAACAATTGATTCTCTTAATGTTTTCCCAGTTCCTGATGGTGATACTGGTACCAATATGAGAATGACAATTGATGCGGGAGCTAATGCCATTAAAGATCTAAATGAAGAATCGGTCTATGAAATGTCTCGTCAAGTTTCACGTGGTATGTTAATGGGAGCGCGTGGAAATTCGGGCGTTATTTTAAGTCAATTATTTAGAGGTATTTATAAGGGCTTAAAGGATATAAAAGAAGCAACAGTTAAGGATTGGTCAAAAGCCATGATGAGTGGGGTAACACAAGCTTATCATGCGGTATTAAAACCAGTTGAAGGAACCATTTTAACTGTCGCAAGAGAAGCTAGTAGCAAAGCTTTCAAAACAATTAGAAAAAATGATTCCCTAGAAAAATATTTTGATATTTTCTTAACCGAAGCCAAAGCTAGTCTCGAAAGAACTCCAGAATTATTACCAGTCTTAAAAGATGCGGGAGTAGTTGATTCCGGTGGTGCAGGCTTTATTTGTGTTATTGAAGGTATGCAAAAATATCTTAATGGTGAAGAAATTAAAGAAGGAGATATCTTAGTATCACAAGCTCCTAGTGTTAATGCTAGTGGCTTTAATGCTCATAGTACATTAGAATATGGTTATTGTACAGAATTTATTCTTCAATTACAATATGCTAAAGTAGATATTCCTAATTTTGATATTAAAATTATTTCTGATTGGTTAGAAACCATTGGTAATAGTATTGTTGCTTTACAAGATGAAGATATTGTTAAAGTACATGTTCATACAATGGATCCAGGCCTTGTCTTATCTCATTGTCGTGAATATGGTGAATATATCACCATTAAGATTGAAAATATGCAAGTATCCCATAATGAAGGGGCAATAGTTGGGGCTGGTAAAGTAGATCCAGCTAGTTGTAATTGCCCACAATGTCAAGAAATGCGTCGAAGCGAAGAAAGAAAGAAATTCGGTATTGTCGCTGTCGCAACAGGTGATGGTCTAACTAATACCTTTAAAGAAATGGGTGCTGATTATGTAGTATCTGGTGGACAAAGTATGAATCCAGCTGCTGAAGATTTTGTTAAAGGCTTTGATTTAATCAATGCGGAATATATCTTAGTATTCCCTAATAATTCAAATATTGTTTTAACAGCTGAACAAGCTGGTAAATATTATAAGGATGCGAAAATCATTGTTGTTCCAACTAAGACTTTAGCTCAAGGCTATTCAGCTTTAACAATGCTAGATCTAAGTAGTGAAGATCCTGATACTATTTTAAGCGAAATTAAAGATGTAATCAGTAATGTAACAACTGGTTTAATTACTTATTCAATTCGTGATACGGAATTTGAAAATGTAACAATTAAGAAAGATGATTATATTGGTATATGTAATGGTAAAATCGTTAATGCTAATCCAACAAGATTAGAAGCTGTTAAAGGTTTACTTACAAATAGTGATATCGAAGAAAAAGAAATTGTTACCGTAATTTTTGGTAAAGATGTAACTAAAGAAGAAGTCGATAGTGTTAAAACATATATCAATGAACGTTATAAGAATGTCGAAATCGATATTATCGATGGCGGACAAGACGTTTATAGTTATATTTTCTCCATTGAATAAAAAAAAGAAAATAGAGCTATAATTAGCTCTATTTTGTTTAAAAAAAGGAGGTGATGGAAATGAAACTTCAAGATATTAATTTAGCTAATGAAGAATATATCTTATCTAGATATCGGACTGTTCTTAAAAAACAAGGAATTGAAACAGCTTATGATATACTTTATAATTTCCCTACTAAATATGAAGATTATAATGTTAATACTCTCGATGGTGTTGAATTAGATCAAAATATTGTTTTAGAAGGTATGGTATCTAGTAAAGTAACAGTTAATTATTTAAAATCAAAATTATCAACTGTGGTTTTCATGCTGGATGTTGAAGATAAAAAGATTAGATGTACATTATTTAATCGGGTCTATCTAAAGGGTCGAATTAATTATGGTTCGGTTATTAGAGTCCAAGGTCATTTCTATCAAAACTTCTTTAATTTTACTGTTAACAATTTAATTATTTGTGATGAAATAAATAGAACGATTGTTCCTATTTATAAAATAAAAGAAATAGCTGCGGAAAAATATTTAACGATTGTGGAAAAAGTATATCGTAGATATCATAATTTAATTGAAGAAACCCTTCCTGTTAAATATTTAAGTGAACATAATTTAATTTCTATGGATGAAACATTAAAGAAATTACATTTTGCGGATAACTATGAAGAAATTAATCAAGCATTAAGAAGAATTAAATATGAAGAATTATTAGAATATCAATTATCGATGAAATATCTCCATCATATGCGGGAAATGGATCATAATTGCCCGCAAATTAATTATGATGAAACAATGGTTAATTCTTTAATTAAAAATCTTCCTTATGAATTGACACCTGATCAAAAAACAGCAATTGATGATATCTTACATGATTTAAAAGCTCCTTACGCCATGAATAGACTCTTACAAGGAGAAGTAGGTAGTGGTAAAACAATTGTTGCGGAAACAGCAATCTTAGCTACTGTTAGTGGTGGTTATCAAGCCGCTTTAATGTGTCCAACTGAAATCTTATCAAATCAACATTTTGAAACTTTAAAAGAAACATATAAAAATTTTCCTAATGTTAATATTGGTTTACTTACTGGTTCAACATCTTTAATTAAAAGAAAAGAAATCATTAATGATTTAAGAAATGGTAAGATTAATGTCATCATTGGTACACATGCGTTATTCCAAAGCGATGTGGAATATGAAAAATTAGGCCTTGTTGTAACTGATGAAGAACATCGTTTTGGTGTTCATCAAAGAGTCTTAATTAAAAATAAAGGATTCAGTGTTAATTATTTAAAAATGAGTGCTACCCCTATTCCTAGAACGCTTGCGATAAGTGCTTATGGGGATACCGATATTTCTGTTATTAAGACTTTACCTTCAATTCGTAAACAAGTAATCACCAAATTAATTGATCAAGAACATAAAAAAGATGTTTTAAATCATATGAAAGAAGAATTAAAAGTGGGTCATCAAATTTATGTTGTAACTCCTTTAATTGAAGAAAGTGAAGCGATTGATACTGCTAACGCAACCGAAGTATATGAAAAGATGGCTCGATATTTTAAAGGAACAGCTACAGTTGGTTTAATCCATGGAAAATTATCTAGTGAAGAAAAAGAAGATATCATGGAAAAATTCTTAGAAAATAAGATTAATATCTTAGTCGCTACTTCCGTTATCGAAGTTGGGGTTAATGTTTCTAATGCAACAACGATTCTAATCCTTGGTGCGGAAAGATTTGGTGTCGCAACCCTTCATCAATTAAGAGGTCGGGTAATGCGTAGTGGTTCTGTTCCCTATTGTTTCTTAATACCAGAGAATTTAAATGATAATGCGCAATCAAGACTAAAGATGGTTGAAGATACAAGTGATGGATTTGTTTTAGCTGAATATGATTTATTACACCGTGGTCCTGGTGAATTCTTTGGTGAAAAACAAGCTGGGGCAATGAATTTTAAATATGCTAATATTTTAAAAGATCATGAATTATTAAATGAAGTAATACTTGATTCTGAACAAATCATGAAAACTAACGAATTAACAGATAATATTGAATTTAAACATCTCTTTGATGTTGTTCATCATAATTATGAAATGAAGATGAGTGAATTAGATTAAGGTGATATTATGGCAAATAATCAAAAGAATACCTTCAATAAGAATAAATTATTAGTAGTTCTTAAAAGATTTGATATTAAATTAAAGGAATTAAAATATTTTCTTTTAGCTTTTTCTCATTCTACTTATGCGAATGAATATAAAGTAGAATCCAATGAAAGAATTGAATTCTTAGGTGACGCCATTCTTAATTTTACAACTGCTGAATATATCTATCATACTTTTCCTAAATTACCTGAAGGTAAGATGACTAAGCTTAGAGCTACTTATGTTTGTGAAGATGCCAATTTTTCTTATTCAAAAGAATTAGGTCTCGATGAATTATTACTTTTAGGTCGGGGAGAAGAACAAAGTGGGGGCCGAGAAAAGAAAGCTGTTATTGCGGATTTATTTGAATGTTTTTTAGGCGCTGTTTATTTAAATAGTGGCTTAGATGATGTCAAAAAGATTTTAGCCGAAATTGTTTTCCCGCATATTAAAAATATTGATAATGAACAATTTATTGATTATAAGACTAAATTGCAAGAAATTATTCAAGCTGATCATGGTAATCCTTTAGATTATGTTGTTATTAATCAAGAAGGACGACCAAATGAAAAAATCTTTACGATAGCGGTGAAGCATGATGGTATCACCTTGGGTGAAGGTGTTGGTCGTAGTAAAAAAGAAGCTGGCCAATTAGCTGCTAAAAATGCTTTAGAAAAATTAGTTCGAAAATAATGAAAAGATTAAATTTTTTATCCAACAATGTTTTAAAAATCATTGCGGCTATTGCCATGGTCTTTGATCATGTTGGTGTCTTAATATTCCCTAAAATAGCAATTTTCCGTATTATTGGTCGTATTGCTTTTCCTATTTTTGCTTATATGTTTGCCGAAGGATGCTTTTATACTAAGAATAAATTAAAACATTTTTTAATTCTCTTTATTTTTGCCTTAGTCGTTCAGATTGGCTATTATATTGCTATGCAAAGCTTAAGCTTTTCAATCTTTGGAATCTTTTTAATATCCTTAGCCTTGATTAGATTATTTGATTTGTCTTTAAAAATAAAAGATGATAAAAAATATTTAAGTTATTTAATATATGTTGTTTTAATTATTTTAATTATAGGTTTATATTTCTTAAATTTATATTTACCATATTTTAAAGATAATTATGGTTTCTTTGGAATGATTATTCCTTTTGTAATCTATGTAGCTAAAAAAATATATGATGAAAAATTCTTTTTACTTATTGTTCTTACAACGCTACTCGGGTTTAGATTAATCATTGAACCAAGAATTTATGCGGAATATTCATTCTTAGCTTTAATATTCTTATTATTTTATAATGGTGAAAGAGGAAAATTAAAATTAAAATATTTCTTTTATATTTTCTATCCTTTACACCTTATAATCATTTATCTAATTTATTATTTATTAAATAAATAAAGGAGATATAAGATATTTATTAATATCTTACATCTCCTTTTTAATATTTCTTATTAAAGGCGGTTTTTATTATTTTATTATTTTCTAATATTATATAATTCAAACCAGTATTAGGTAGGGTAGTAGTAAAAGTAATATTTTTATCAATAAAGGTAAAGAAACCTTTAATAAAATGAGAATGAGAAACGATTAGAATTTTTTTATTCTTGTAATCATTTGCAATTTTCATTATGGCAGCAAAACAACGATGCTGTAAAGAAAGAGTCTTTTCCATGCCGATGATTTCATCTTTTTTTATTTTATCATAGATTTCGCTAGTTATATCTTTACCTTCGGCTTGACCAAATTCTCTTTCAATTACATCATTATTGATAATAATATCATCTTTAAAATTAAGAGTATCTTTGATAATTTTTGCGGTATCGATAGCTCTTAAAAGAGGTGATGATATAATATAATCCCAATTAGAATCATATTCTTTTAAAATATTGGCTACATTATGGGCTTGTTCAATTCCAATTTCGTTTAAAGGGTTATTCATTCTACCTTGAATTAAATGATTTTTATTATAGTCTGTTTGACCATGTCTTATTATACAAATTGTTGTCATATTATCACTTCCATCAAAATAGAATTATATAAAATTATTTTTTATTTTTCAAGCATTATAATTATTTTTATTATTTTTATATGTTAAAATAAGAAAGATAAAAAAAGGTATAAAAAGTGTGATGAAAATGAATAAAATAGGAAAACTAATTAAAGCGAAAACTATTTCTTTTATTGAAGAATTAATTAAACATTATCGTGAAATAGGACTTAATGAAATAGAAGCGATGATTCTTTGTAAATTATATTATTTAATGGATGAAAGAAAAGAATTATCAATTACCAATATTTCTAAAGAAATGAGTCTTGATGAAGATAATTTAGCTAATAAATTAGTAGAATTAGAAAAATTAGGTTATTTAGAAATCTATGAAAAAGATTTTAGTTTAGATCATACAATGGATAAATTAGGTGAAGTCTTAGCACAAGATGATATTAATCCAGAAGATAGAAAATATGTTACTGGTCAAATTGTTTCTTTTGTCGAAGCTTCCTTTAATCGTAATCTAAACGCTAACGATTTAGTTTTAATTAATCAATGGTTAGATGAAAAATATGATTTAGATACGATTAAAAGTGCTATTCTTAAGACAATGAATAAGGGTGTTACTAATTTAAAATATACGGATGCGATTCTTAATTCAGTTAAAAAAGTTGATAATGAAGAAGTCGAAGATGAAGAATTAAAGAATCTAATTAATTCAATTTATGGAAAATAAAATTCTTAGTATTTATAATACTTTAGATCAGATGTTTCCTGATGCTGGTTGTGAACTTATTTACCATAATTTATATGAATTATGTATTGCGGTAATATTGAGTGCGCAAACTACCGATAAAGCTGTTAATAAAGTGACTCCGCAATTATTTAATAAATATCCTGATTTTTCATCTTTAGCTGCTTCTTCCGAAAATGATGTAATAAATTTAATTAAAACTATCGGCCTAGCTAAAAGCAAGGCTCATAATATTATTAATTTAGCAAAAATTATGGTTGATAAATATCAAAATATAGTTCCTAATGATTTTAATACTTTAATTACTTTACCAGGAATAGGGAGAAAAACAGCTAATGTTATTCTTTCCGAAGGATTTAAAATTCCCGCTTTAGCTGTGGATACGCATGTAGAAAGAGTTAGTAAAAGATTAGGTTTAACAGATATTAATAATGATGTAATAAAAGTAGAAACTGATTTAAAAAAGCAAATTGATGAATCTTTATGGCATCATACGCATCATTTATTTATTTTCTTTGGCCGCTATTTTTGTACAGCAAAAAAACCTCGATGTGAAGAATGTCCTTTTAAAACAAATTGTACATATAATAAATAAATCCCGTTTTATTAAAAAACGGGATGTTTTTATTCAGGGTCAATATAAATAGTTTTTTGATTAGTATATGTTACATGACTACCTTTATCTTTGGGAATCTTTTTAACATATCTAATTTTTGTATAATCAACAGGAACAGAAGAAGATTTTGCGGCTTTCGAATATTTAGCTGCGATGTTAGCCGCAAACCTTATTACTTTTTCACTTAAAACATAATCTTTATCATTAGCAGGTACTTTAACTAAAACGTGGGAACCTGGTATATCTTTAACGTGAAACCAATAATCATTACTACTAGATAATTTATGGGTTACTTCACTGTTTTGTAAATTATTTTTACCATAATAAATTATACAATCATCAACTACAAAAGAAGAAATTTTAATTTTGATTTTTCTTTCTTTACCTTTATTTTTATTTTTAAGAAAGCCATTATTAGTTAATTCTAATCTAATTTCTTCGATTTCTTCGTTACTGCATTGTTCAATTTGAAATAATAATTCCTCAAAATAATCTAAATCTTCATTGACAAGATTTAATTGTTTATCAGCTTCAACCAAAGTTTTTTTCGCTTTTTTGGCTAAAGTAAAATAATGATTAAGATTTTGTTTAGGATCAAGTAAAGGATTTAAAAGGAGTTTAATTTCTTTATTATCATGATAAAAATCATTAACAATAATAAAAGAATCACCTTTTTTAACCTTATATAAATTGGTTTGTAATAAAATTCCTAAATCATTATATTTAAGATTATCTTTAGCTTTATCAAGATCTAAACAAAGATTATTTTTTTTGGTATTTAATTTCTTAATTTCTTTTTTTAAGACTTTTTCTAATTCAATTTTTTGACTGCTATCATTCTTTTTAGTCAAATGATAATAAGTATATAAGAGACTTGATAAGGTATCAAATCTTTCAATTATGTGGTCATTAGAATCAATTGGATAAGCATAAAAATCTTGTTTTTCTCCCTTTTGATAAATCACAGGATCAATTTTTTGATTTAGATAATTTCTTATTTCCTTAGCACTTTTATTATTTAACGCTTCAATTAAAGTCTTTGATAAACCTTGGAGTTCATTTAAGGAAATAAAAGAATCAACAAAAGGATTTTTCTTCTTATCACTCTCTTTAAATTCATAAAAAGCTTTAGGTAAAATGAGACGAGAATTAGTAGTAGAAGGCGGAAGTTTTCGCATAGCATCTATTATAATAAAATCCTCTTTTGTAAGGATAATGTTACTGTTTCTACCCATAAGTTCAATGATTAAATTAAGATTTAGGTCATCATCTAATTCGGTTCTTGCCAAAATATTTATGATAATTAGGCGGTCATTATCTTTTTGTTTAATGTCTTTAATTAAGCCATGTTCTAAATATTTTCTTAAGACCATACAAAAATTAGTAGGGGTGGTTGGATTGACAAATTTTTCATTAGTTAAATAAATGATTGGCGCATCAAGCCGAGCAGAAATAAAAAGATCTTTATTTTTATATTGATTATTAACTTTAACTTTTAACTGCATTATCAAATCACTAGGGTTTGGACAAGTGATTTTATTGATACGACTATTGATTAATTCATCCCTTAATTCATCAACTAAATAATGGATAAAACAACCATCTAAAGGCATAATGATTACCTCCTTACCATACTTATTATACCAAATAAAGATTGAATTGTTAAATGATAACGTTTTTATAATTTTTATTTCTTGATTTGAATTGTTAAAATATGATATAATAAAGAAAAACTGGGGTAAAATGAATGAAATTAGATAAGCAAGGTTTATTAATTGTAATATCCGGACCATCTGGTGTAGGAAAAGGAACTGTAAGAAAAGCTCTTTTTCAAAGAAGTGACCATGATTTAGTATATTCTATTTCGATGACCACACGTAAACCACGTAGTGGTGAAGTTGATGGCGAAGATTATTATTTCGTTTCACGTGAAGAATTTGAAGAAAGAATTAAGAATGATCAATTCCTAGAATATGCTCAATTTGTCGGCAATTATTATGGAACACCAAAAGATAAAGTTTTAGAACAACTTAATCAAGGTCATGAAGTAGTCCTTGAAATCGAAGTAAATGGAGCTAGTCAAATTAAAAAGAAAATGCCAGATGCAGTCTTTATTTTTATTGCGCCACCAACCTATGATGCGCTTGAAAAACGTCTTATTGCGCGTGGTACAGAACATAGCGATGCTATCAAAGAAAGAATTGAAAAAGCTCATACAGAAATTAAACTTGCTAATCAATATGATTATATCGTCATAAATGATGAGGTTGATAATGCGGCTGATCGTATTATGGCTATCATCAGAGCAGAACATGCGAAAACAGAAAGAACAATTGACCAATATTTAAAATTAATGGAGGAATAGAAATGACAAAAGTACAAGGGTTAATGATCAATAGTCAATTAAAAATTGGTTCTAATGATCGTGAAGGTATGCGTTATCCAGCAATTGATGAATTAAGTGATAAAGCAGATTCTAAATATAGTCTAGTTATTGCGGTTGCGGAAAGAGCAAAAGAAATTAAAAGAACTGGTAAAACTTATTTACAATACACAAGAAATTATAAAGCTATCGGTATCGCTTTAGAAGAAATCATGAACAATAAAGTTCATGTAATTGTACATTAATAAATGAATTTAGAAAAACTAATAGCTAGATATAAGGACTATCGTCTTGATATTCTAGCTTTTAATTTTGCTTCTTATTTAATCAACTGGGATTCTGATACCGAAGCAAAAGCTGGATCCTTTGATGATAGAAGTGTTCTTGAATCAAGACTTACTAAATTAGAACTTAAAATTACGCGTAGTAAAGGTTATATTAATACCGTTACTGAACTATATAATAATCTAGAATTATTAGATGAAGATTTAAAAATTGAAATCAAGAAAGTTTATAAAGATTTAGTTAAATCTCTTAAAGTACCAAAAGAGGAATTAATAGCTTATACTAAGGTATTATCAAAAGCTAGTCAAATTTGGAGTGAAGCAAAATTAAATAATGATTATGCTTCCTTTGCGCCTACTTTAAAACAAATCGTTGATTTTAATATTCGTTATAGTAAATATTTAGAAACTGATAAACTTAAAGGTTATGATGTTTTACTTAATGAATTTGAAGAAGGAATGACTAAAGAAAAATATGATGAATTCTTTTCTTTACTAAAACAAGAAATTGTTCCTTTAGTTAAAAAGATTAATGCTTTAAAGATAAAAAAACCAGAATGGGCTAATCAAGAATTTGATATAAATAAACAAAAAGAATTTTGTGATTATTTAATGGATGTTATGTGTTTTGATAAAAATTATGGTTTGATGAAAGAAAGTGAACATCCTTTTACATCAGGCTTCGGAACTCATGATGTACGTGTTACTAATCATTATTATTCTAATTTATTAATATCTTCGATTTTTTCTGCTATCCATGAATTGGGTCATGCCACATATGAAAGAGGAAATGCGGAAAAACTTAATTTCACTTTCCTTCAAGGTGGCACAACTATGGCAATGCATGAATCGCAATCGAGATTCTATGAAAATATTGTCGCAAGAACAAAAGAATTCTGGGCTCGTCATTATCCAAAATTACAATCATTATTTTTTGATCAATTAAAGGATGTTACTTTAGATGATTTCTATCATTACATAAATTTTGTTGAATGTTCTTTAATTAGAACCGAAGCTGATGAATTAACTTATAGCTTACATATTATGGTTAGGTATGAAATGGAAAAGATGATGATTGAAGGGCATCTTGATGTAAATGATTATCCAAAGATGTGGAATAAACTTTATAAAGAATATTTAGGTCTTGACATTCCCAATGATACATTAGGTATTTTACAAGATGTTCATTGGGCTGGTGGTGATTTTGGTTATTTCCCTACTTATGCGTTAGGTAGTGCTTATGGAGCACAATTATATCACCAAATGAAAAATGAAATGGATGTTAAAGAAGTCTTTAATGAACCAAATTTAAAGAAAGTTAATGCATGGCTTAAAGAAAAAGTTCATCAATATGGGGGTCTTAAAACTCCAGAAGAAATTTTAATTAAGGCTACAGGAGAAAAATTTAATCCTAAATATTATGTTGAATATTTGAAAAATAAATTTTCTCTTATTTATAATTTGTGATAAGAATATTTTTCTAATTCTAAAGAACGTAAAATAATAAGCATTATATTTGTAAAGTTGTTTACTTTTTGATATAATACTCAAGGTTAAGTTTTGGCAATGCCAAAACTAATTTTTGGGACCATTTGAACCGCTTGGTTCTGTGGAAACTATACCACTAAATTATTATTAATTTGTTAATTATATGAAAGGAGATATAATATGCCTACAATTAACCAATTAGTACGTAAAAGCCGTGTAGATAAGGTTAAGAAATCTAAATCACCTCATCTAGGAATTGGTTTTAACAGTTTAAAGAAAGAAGAAACTGAAGTTCATTCACCACAAAAGAAAGGTGTTTGTACCCGTGTTACTACAATGACACCAAAGAAACCAAATTCTGCTATTCGTAAGATGGCCCGTGTAAGATTAAGTAATGGTATTGAAGTTACTGCTTACATTCCAGGTGAAGGCCATAAATTACAAGAACACAGCGTCGTATTAATCCGTGGTGGTCGTGTTAAGGACTTACCAGGTGTACGTTATCACATTATCCGTGGAACCATGGATACAACAGGTGTTGATGGTCGTAAACAAGCACGTTCTAAATATGGTGCTAAACGTCCAAAAGCCGCTAAAAAATAATAAAATATAATCTACTAGGTAGTAAGATTTCATTAGTGAAATTATAGAAAGGAGGAATCTACATGCCTCGTAAAGGACATGTCTCTAAAAGACAAGTATTACCTGATCCAATTTATAATTCAGTTTTAGTAACAAGACTTATTAATAGTGTTATGTTGGATGGTAAAAAGAATGTTGCACAACAAATCATCTATGGTGCTTTTGAACGTATTGCGAAAACAACTGGTAAAGATCCACTAGATGTATATAAAGAAGCAATGAATAATATTATGCCACAATTAGAAGTTAGAAGCCGTCGTGTTGGTGGTGCTAACTACCAAGTTCCAGTTGAAGTAAGAGAAGAAAGAAGATCAACACTTGGTTTAAGATGGTTAACTAATTATGCACGTCTTCGTAATGAAAAGACAATGGAAGAAAGACTTGCAAAAGAAATTATGGATGCCGCTAATGGTGTGGGTGGCGCTGTAAAGAAGAGAGAAGACACACATCGTATGGCTGAAGCAAACAAAGCATTTGCTCACTACCAATGGTAATAGGAGAATAAAATGGCTCGTGAAGTATCTTTATTAAATACAAGAAATATCGGTATCATGGCTCATATCGATGCTGGTAAAACTACTTTTACAGAAAGAGTATTATTCCACTCCGGTAAGATTCATAAGATTGGGGAAACTCATGATGGTGCTAGCCAAATGGACTGGATGGAACAAGAACAAGAAAGAGGTATCACAATTACTTCAGCTGCTACAACAGTTTATTGGAATTCACGCGATAATGTTAGACATCGTATTAACGTTATCGATACTCCAGGACACGTAGACTTTACTGTTGAAGTACAACGTTCATTAAGAGTACTAGATGGTGCTATTACAGTTCTAGATGCTCAAGCCGGTGTTGAACCACAAACCGAAACTGTATGGCGTCAAGCTACAGATTATTTAGTACCTCGTTTAGTATTCGTTAATAAAATGGATAAAACTGGTGCTGACTTTGATTATTCAGTTAAGACTTTACATGATCGTTTAGGTGCTAATGCCCATGCTATTGAATGGCCAATTGGTGCTGAAGATGATTTCAGAGGTATCGTTGACTTAGTTACAATGACAGCTTTCGAATATGAACCAAATCATCAAGATGAAGCTGGTCATGAAATTGAAATCCCTGCTGATTTAAGAGATTTATGTGAAGAAAAGAGAGCTGAATTAATCGAAGCTGTTGCTGATTTTGATGAAGAATTAATGATGGCTTATCTTGATGGTGAAGAAATCAGTGTTGACCAATTAAGAAAAGCTATTCGTACAGCTACTCTATCTGTTAAATTCTTCCCTGTACTTTGTGGTACTGCCTTTAAAAATAAAGGTGTTAAAAAAGCACTTGATGCAGTTATTGATTACTTACCTTCTCCAGTAGAAGTTGCTCAAATTAAAGGTACTGATGAAGATGGTAACCAAATCGTTGTTAACAGTGTTGATGACGAACCATTCGCTGCTTTAGCTTTCAAAGTAATGACTGACCCATTCGTTGGTAAATTAACATTTATCCGTGTTTACCGTGGACATCTAGATGCAGGTTCTTATGTACTTAATGCTACTAAGGACTATAAAGAAAGAGTTGGTCGTTTATTATTAATGCATGCCAATAACCGTTCCGAAATTAAAGAAATTTTCTCCGGTGATATTTGTGCTGCTGTAGGTTTAAAAAATACTACTACTGGTGATACTCTATGTGATGAAGATCATGTTGTACATCTTGAATCAATGGTATTCCCAGAACCAGTTATCCAAGTTGCTATTGAACCTAAGACTAAGGGTGACCAAGATAAAATGGGTGTTGCTCTTCAAAAATTAGCTGAAGAAGACCCAACATTTAAAGCTTATACTGATGAAGAAAGTGGTCAAACTATTATCGCTGGTATGGGTGAATTACACCTTGATATCATCGTTGATAGAATGAGACGTGAATTCAATGTTGAATGTAACGTTGGTCGTCCACAAGTTGCTTATCGTGAAACTATCAAATCTGAAGGTAAAGTTCAAGGTAAGTTCGTACGTCAATCAGGTGGTCATGGTCAATATGGTGACGCTGTAGTTATTTTTGAACCTAACCCAGGTAAGGGTTATGAATTCGTGGATGAAATTGTCGGTGGTGTTATCCCTCGTGAATTTATTCCATCCGTTGATAAAGGTATTAAGAACGCTCTAGATAATGGTAACCTTGCTGGATATCCAACTATTGATATTAAAGCAAGATTAGTATTCGGTTCTTATCATGATGTTGACTCATCAACAACAGCTTTTGAAATTGCTGGTAGCTTAGCATTCAAAGAATGTGCTAAAGTATGTAATCCAGTATTACTTGAACCAATCATGGTAGTTGATATTACAACTCCAGATGAATATTTAGGTGCAGTAATTGGTGATATTTCTACACGTCGTGGTAGAATTGATGGTCAAGAAGCTCATGGTAAAGCTCAACTTGTTAAAGCTTATGTTCCACTAGCAGAAATGTTTGGTTACGCAACAGCTTTACGTTCTAATACACAAGGTCGTGCTGTATTCATTATGCAATTCGACCATTATGAGGAATGTCCTCGTAACGTTGCAGACGCTATTATTAAAGCGCGCGCAAAATAGATATAAAACAACAATACTTTTTACTTGAAAAAGTTAGTGTTTTATTATAAAATATTATTGTCAATAAAAATTTGAAAGGAAATTAATTAAAATGGCAAAGGAAAAATTTGTACGTACAAAACCACATGTTAACATTGGTACAATCGGCCACGTTGACCATGGTAAAACTACATTAACTTCTGCAATTACTACTGTACTTGCAAAACAAGGTCTAGCTCAAAAAATGGCTTATGACCAAATCGACGGAGCTCCAGAAGAAAAAGCTCGTGGTATAACTATCAATACTGCACACGTTGAATATGAAACTGCTAAGAGACACTATGCACACGTTGACTGTCCAGGACATGCTGACTATGTTAAAAATATGATTACTGGTGCTGCTCAAATGGATGGTGCTATCCTAGTTATCGCTGCTACAGATGGTCCTATGGCACAAACTCGTGAACATATCTTACTTGCTCGTCAAGTTGGTGTTCCTAGAATCGTTGTATTCTTAAATAAATGCGATATGGTTGATGACGAAGAATTATTAGAATTAGTTGAAATGGAAGTTCGTGAATTATTAAACGAATATGATTTCGATGGTGATAATACTCCAATCATCCGTGGTTCTGCTCTTAAAGCTCTTGAAGGCGATCCTGAAGCTGAAAAGCAGATTATTAAATTAATGGATACAGTTGATGAATATATTCCTGATCCAGTTCGTGAAACTGATAAACCATTCTTAATGCCAGTAGAAGATGTATTCACAATTACTGGTCGTGGTACTGTTGCTACAGGTAGAGTAGAAAGAGGTACTATTAAAGTTGGTGAAGAAGTTGAATTAGTTGGTATTAAAGATACTAATAAAGCTGTTGTAACTGGTGTAGAAATGTTCAGAAAGATCCTTGATCAAGCTGAAGCTGGTGACAACATCGGTGTTCTACTTCGTGGTCTTAACCGTGAAGACGTTGTTCGTGGACAAGTTTTATGTAAACCTAAGACAATCACTCCACATAGTGAATTTGATGCACAAGTTTACGTATTAACAAAAGAAGAAGGTGGACGTCATACTGCATTCTTCTCTAACTATCGTCCTCAATTCTATTTCCGTACTACTGACGTAACTGGTGTTATTACACTTCCAGCTGGTACTGAAATGGTTATGCCTGGTGACAATACTACAATGAGAGTACAATTAATTCACCCAATCGCTGTAGAAGAAGGAACAAGATTCTCTATTCGTGAAGGTGGCCGTACTGTAGGTGCTGGTAACGTTACTAAATTAGATAACTAATAATTATCTAAAAACAAAATTTGAGTAAAATAGAATGTCTTTTCAAAAGACATTCTTTTTTTGTTTTAAGTCCATCCCCCGATTTTATTCCTTTTTTCAAAATTCTACCCCCCGATTTTATTCCTTTTTTCGAAAAACTACCCCCCGATTTTATTCCTTTTTTTAAAAATCCACCCCCCGATTTTATTCCATAATTATTTAATCAATAATTTATTAGTGAAAGAAAGATATAAAGAATATTAAAATTAAAATTAATATAGCTTATTGTGAATCTTAGAATGTCTTTTAAAAGACATTCTATTTTTAATTATTGAATTAAGATGGTTGAAAATAATCAGACTTTTTAGTATAATATTAATAAATAAAAAGATATTTTTAGAGGTGGAAAATGGATAATTATTATATTGATACACATGTCCATTTAAATGATCAAACATTATATTCTAAATTAGATGAAGTATTAAAAGAAGCACGCGAAAATAATGTTAAAAAGTTTTTTGTTGTCGGTTGGGATTTAGAAAGTAGTAAATTGGCTTTAAAGATTTCCCATCAATATGAAGATGTTTATGCGGTAATCGGCTTTCATCCTTGTAATATTCGTGGCTATTCCGATTTTGAATATCAATGGTTAGAAAAAAATGCTCTTGATGATCGTGTTGTAGCAATTGGCGAAATTGGTTTTGATTTCCATTGGCAAGATACAACTAAAGAAGAACAAACGGAAGCCTTTATTAGACAAATTGAAATAGCTAAAAGAATTAAGAAACCTTTATCTATCCATTCGCGTGATGCTGATCAATTAACTTTTGATATTTTAAAAAAATATGATGCAGCGAGTATTGGCGGAGTCTTACATTGCTACACTGGTTCATATGAACTTGCAAAAGAATATGTTAAAATGAATTTTATTTTTGGTGTTGATGGTCCTTTAACTTTTAAAAATAATCATAAAACAGTAGAAGTATTTGAAAAAATGAATTTACAATATTTAATTTCCGAAACAGATAGTCCTTATCTTACTCCTCATCCTTATCGAGGAAAAGAAAATGGACCTAAATATTTACCTCTAATTGTCGAAAAAATAGCCGAGATTAAAAAAATAGATGTATCAACAGTTCAAAAGAATATTATTGATAATGTTAGGCGGGTTTTTAAAGTATGAAAAAACTTCTCTTAATAATTGTTTTATTTACTTTTATTTTGTTTTTAAATAATTTTCAAAAAAATAATATAAATATTGAATATAAGACAATTAATTATGATCAAGATAGTCAAGAAATTAAAGACATTAAAAAGATTGATGATTTAATTAATTTAGTTAGTGAAAAAGTTAAAACTAGTTGTGTAGCTCTTTTTTGTAAACATCGTGGTAGTTTAATCAATAATACTGGTAGTGGTAGTGGAGTAATCATTAAAAAAGATAAACAAGATTATTATGTTGTTACTAACAAACATGTTGTTTATAATGAAACAACTACCTTATGTGATGATATTATTATCTATTATGAAGGGCTAGAATTTAAGGCGGAAGTTGTTAAATGTGATGATACAATTGATTTAGCTTTAGTTAAATTTAATAGCGATATCAATTTTAATGTTTGTTCTTTAAGTGAAGAATTAAATAATGGTTCATATATTATTTGTGTTTCATCACCGTATGACGCAAAACAATATTTTAATACAATTAGTGTCGGTAATATCAGTAATACTGATCGCACATTTAGTGAAGAAATTAATGGAGTTAAAGTAGAAAATCATTATTTTCAACATACAGCTTCCATTAATGTAGGTTCTAGTGGTGGGGGAATTTTTGATTTAGATGGTTCTTTAATAGGTCTTAATGATTGGATGGTAACAAATAAGAATAAAGACATTGAAAGAATGGGCTTTGGTATTAGTACTACATTAATAAAACAAGCTTTTAAAGAATATCTATAATTATATCTTTTTTTAAAAAAATATGGTATAATATCTAAAGAGGTTAAATTATGAAAATAAGATGTAAAAATTGTTACCGTGTATTAGAACCTCAAGAAGAATATTGTAAGAATTGTGGTACTCACAGCATTGAAATTCAAAAAGCAATGCAGACAGGTGATTATGGAGGAGGACCAGTATATCGACTAAAAATGGGCTTAATTTTATTCTTAATTATTGCCTTTATTGGTTCAGGTATTTTTACAATTATCTTTGGTACTTTTACTTCTGACGCAACAGAATCCGTTTTTAATAAAAGTAATTCTTTACTAGTAACAAGTATTATTTGTACAGCTGTTTTATATATTGTTAATTATAAATCCTTAAAAGATTTTTTTTGGAATGGTAATTGGAAACAATTATTGGGTTTAATTTCTATTAGTGTTATCTTCCTTGTAATGACATTCTTTTTACCTAAGATTTCTTCAATTACAAAAGTCTTACCAAATTTTATAACTTCATATCTTCATTCTGGTACGGCTCGTTGGTTTAGTGGCAAGAACACCAATGTTTCTTTTGTGCTCTTATCACTTATTTTAGTTATTTTAGTAGAAGAATTCTTATTCCGTCGTCTTTTAATTGATGTTTTAGATGAACATACAATGCTTGGGGATTTAATGATTGTGCTAATTACTACTTTAATTAGTACTGTTCTAGATTTTGCGTGGATGATGGCCCCTGAAACCATCATTGTTTCCCTTGTTCTTAATATGGTATGTTCAGGTCTCTATATGTATTCCAATCGTAGTTTAATAATATCTATTATCTTTAGAATATTGGTTGTAGCTATTCAATTTATAATTTATTTAGTTTAATTAGGAGTTTTTATATGAGTTTAACAGCAGGAATAGTTGGCTTACCTAATGTTGGTAAATCAACTTTATTTAATGCGATAACAAAAGCGGGAGCTTACATGGCTAATTTCCCTTTCGCAACAATTGAACCTAATGTGGGGGTTGTCGAAGTAAATGATAAAAGATTAGATAATATTTGTAATATTATTCATCCAAAAAGTATTGTTAAAACATCATTTTCCTTTACCGATATTGCGGGACTAGTTAAAGGAGCTTCCAAAGGTGAAGGCTTAGGAAACCAATTCTTAAGTAATATTCGTAATGTTGACGCAATATGTCATGTCGTACGTTGCTTCGACGATGATAATATTACTCATGTATCTGGTCATATCGATCCTATTGAGGATATTGAAACTGTCAATTTAGAATTAGTCTTAGCTGATTTAGAAGTAGTTGAAAATAGAATTCCCAAAATTGAAAAGAAAGCTATTCTTAAAACAGATAAAGATGCTAGTTTTGAATATGATATCTTAAAAAAATTAAAAGAAGCTTTTGAAAAAGGTCTTCCAGCTCGTAGTGTCGATTTAAGTGAAGAAGAAAGATTCTTTATTAAGAATTATCAATTCTTAACTTTAAAACCTGTTCTTTATGTTTGTAATGTATCAGAAGATGATATCAATCAAGATAATGATTATGTTAAAAAAGTAAAAGAATATGCTAAAGGCGATAATGCGAAAGTAGTCGTTATTTCCGCAAAAATAGAAGAAGAATTATCTCAACTTGATGATGAAGAAAGAATGATGTTCTTAGAAGAAATGGGACTTAAAGAAAGCGGCTTAGATAAAGTTATTAGAGAAAGTTATGAATTATTAGGTTTACGTACTTTCTTTACAGCTGGGGAAAAAGAATGCCGGGCTTGGACTTTTAAAAATGGTATGAAAGCTCCTCAATGTGCTGGTATTATTCATACTGATTTTGAAAAAGGATTTATCAAAGCAGAAACTTATTCTTATGATGATTTAATGGAATATGGAACACCATTAAAGGTAAAAGAAGCAGGTAAGGTTAGACTTGAAGGAAAAGATTATGTCGTTCAAGATGGCGATATAATGTTATTTAGGTTTAATATATAATATATAATTCAAAAAGCTGTAACGCTTTTTGAATTATTACAAAGCATTAATATTTTTTGAATTATTACAAAATAATAAAAAAGAGAAGGGAGGAAAAATATGGACAATGTATATTTAAAGAAATTTAGTGACAGTAAAGCTAAAGGTTTAAATTATTTAAAACGTGGTATTGAGATATTAAAAATCTTAATTAATCGTGGTTATGATTCTTATATTGTGTCAAATGCGGTTACTAATTTTTATTTATGTCAAGATATTGATGAAATTGAAATTGTTACAAAAGCTAATTTTAATGAATTAATTGCCATCTTTCCTTCGATTATTAAAAATAAGAAAGAACAAGTAATATATAATGATCCGGAAGGTAGTTTTTCTTTTATCTTCTTTGATGATCCTAAATTACCAATTGCTTTAAATGAAAATTTAGATAAGCATTATAATAAAAAATTAATACAAGTGCTTCAATCAAAAATCTTTACTCTTAAAGCAATGGCGTTGTCGCCTAATTATGAAATAATTGATATTTTTAATTCTATTTTAAGTATCGATGAACATATTATTAAAGCTATTGATAAAACTAAATCTGTTTTTGAAATTAATCCAGCTAATATATTTGAAGCCCTAGTCTTACATGCACATTATGGTTTTATGATTGAAAAGAAGACTTTAAAAGCAATGTATAAGATGCAAGCTGGTTTAAATAAAATAGAATTAAAAGATTCCATTGTTTATTTAAAACAAATCTTAAAAGGTAGATATGCGAAAGAAACCTTATTATTAATTAATAAAGAACATCTATTTAAAGCTGTTCCGGATTTTGATTCTTTTGTTATTAAATTATTAAATAGTTATGATAAATTAAATGAAATTGAAAGATATAGCTTATTATATTTAATCATTGGTTTAATTCCTGATGCCTATTTAATCAATAAATTAGAATTAGAAGAAATTACGGAAACAATTACGATTACCCAATTAATTAGTCATAGTGAAGTAACACCAATGATGGTTTATAATATTGGGGTTGATAAATTATTAAGTTGTGATAAATTAGCTCTTACTTATAAAAAAGATTATAAGAGTCAAGCTAAATTGATTCATAAACTTAAAAAGAATGCGGTTATTAATTCCATTAGAGAATTAAATATTTCGGAATTAGAACTTATTAAATTATTTAATGGTCAAAGAAATATTAAGATTCGCATTGTGGAAAATTTACTTTTAGAAAAAGTTATTAATCAAGAAATTAAAAATTATCCGAAGGTCTTAAGAGAAGAAGCTTTAAAAATTGATCAAGAAATGAAAGAAATCTTTAATTATGAAGAAAAAGAACCGATTAGAGATGATGATGAAGATGCCGTTACAAAGCTACTTGAAAAATATCATCGAGAATTAGATTTCTTAATTAAAGTTTATTTAAATGATGAAAAAGAATTATATAGTCTTAGTCCGGCGGAAAGAAATGATTTAAAAAAAGAAGCCGAACAACATGCTCATGATTTCTTATTACAAACTAGTCAATATCAAATCTTAGAAGAAAGGAGATTAATTTAATGAATAAATTTAAGGATTTTAATATTAATGATGATGTTAAATTCTATGCCTTAGTGGAAAATATGCAAAAAAGATTTGCCCAAGGTAATGCCAGTTATTATAGTCTAACTTTAAGCGATGGTGATCAAAGTGTCGATAGTCGTGTTTGGAATTGTAATTTAGTAGAATATAATGAAGTTACAGCTGGAGAAGTGTATTATTTTGAAGGCCATATCAATGAATTTAATGGTAAACCACAATATGTAATTAAAGCCATTCGTAAAATAAGTGATGATGAAGTAGATGTTAAAGAATTCATTAAAACCGCTCCTTTATCAGAAGAAGATTTAGTTAGAGGAATTGCTAATTACACTAAAAAAATCGAAAATAAAATCTTATATGATTTAGTATGTAAATTAATTAAAGAAAATAAAAATAAATATTTTACTTATCCAGCTGCTGTCAGCATGCATCATAATTTTGTTAATGGTTTAGCTTATCATACTTATTCAATGCTAAGACTTGCCGATACATTACTTAATATTTATCCTGGTATGAATAAGAATTTATTATATGCAGGTATAATTTTACATGATATCGGTAAAACTAAAGAATTATCAGGAACGAAAGCTCCTACTTATACTGAAGATGGTAATCTTCTAGGTCATATTGTAATAGGGTTACAAATGGTTGCGGTGGCAGCTAGTGAATTAGATGTCAGTGATAGTGAAGAAGTAAAAGCTTTAGAACATTTAATTGCGTCTCACCATGGTGAATTAGAATTTGGTAGTCCGAAAGAACCAGGTATGATGGAAGCTTATGCTCTTCATTTAATCGATTTAACCGATTCAAAGATGGCGGCGATTACGCCTGAAGTTGTTAAAGGTAAAAAAGGTGGTCAAACCGCTCCTATTAGTAGTTTAAATCGAAAATGCTTATATATTCCCGATATTGATTAAAAGGTGTATAATATATAATTGTTGGAATAAAAATAATTTTATCTAAAGGAGGTATAATTTGGAACTCAATAAGAAAAAAATAATCCTTACTTATTTACTTATTTGTTTAGGATTAGTTTTATTAAGCTTTTTATCCTTACTTTTTAAGGAATGGGTTCTACCTTTATGTGTTTTAATATGTACTGTTTTTGGTTTTATTAATCTCTTATTATTAATTAAAACACATCAAAGTATAACTCCGGAAGGTGGGAAAGGAGTAATGGTTACGTATATGTTACTACGTTATGGTTGTATGATTGTCGGCCTCGTGTTATCTTGTCTTTTAGTACGCTTTACTATGGGTGAAGTAATTACAAAAACAAGATATTTGTTTGTGATCATCGGCGCAATACCTTATTTTGTAGTAGCAATACCTTGGATGATCATTAAGAATTAAATGTTAATCGGTAGTGCTTTTGAGAATTTCTTTAAATTCGATTTTAAGTATTTTACAGGTGATAATCTTATGTCCTATTTCGTGATAGGATTAATCATTATTTTATCCTTTGTTATTTATTTTGTATTTAGACATCTTGATCCAACCAAACCTGAAAAAGGCTTTGCGATGATAATGTGTTTAATTGTCGAAAAAGTTGATGGTATGGTTGATGATTTAATGGGAAAGAAATATAAAGGCTTTGGCGGTTATGTTTTAGGACTAGCTAGTTATATTGGTCTTAGTTTCTTTGTTTCTTTAATGGGTTTACCAGGACCGATGACTAATCTTGGTAATACTTTTTCAATGGGTCTATGTACTTTTGTACTTATTCATGCGACGGCAGTTAGAGCAAATAAATGGCGCTATTTCAAACGTTATATTGACCCAGCCCCAATAATGTTACCTATCAATTTATTATCAATGTGGGCACCATTACTTAGTATTTCCTTACGTATTTTTGGTAATGCGTTATCAGGATTTACTTTAATGGCGATTGTTTATTGGGCTTTAGGTGGTTTATCTAATATGATCTTTGGCTCTTTCATTCCTGGTGGAGCTGCATCAATTATTTTACCACCATTAATTACTCCTGTTCTTCATGCTTATTTTGATGTCTTTTCAGGAGTTATTCAAACATTGATCTTTATAATGCTGACGATGATTCAGATTGCCCAAGAAGATCCGGATCCGGAATTAGCATAATTTTAAATTTTAAGATATTATTTAATTTAATTAATTAGAAAGGAGGACATATGAGCTTTTTACATGCACTTATCACTTTCTTAGCTATTGAAGGTACAGCTGCTATCGGTGCTGGTATTGCGGTATTAACTGGTGCTGGTTCTGGTATTGGTGAAGGTTATCTAATTGGTAAAGCTTTAGAAGGTATGGCACGTAATCCAGAAATGGCTGGTAAACTTAGAACTAATATGATTCTTGGTGCTGCCTTAGCTGAAACAACTGGTATTTATGGTTTATTAATCGCTATTTTAATTTTGTTCTTATAATTTTATTTATCTTTGAGGATGGTAATTATGAAAATATTATCGATAATTTTACTTACAAATGAATTACAACAACCTAAACAGGAAGATTTCATCAGTAAAGTCATTCCTAATTTTTGGGCTTTTCTTGTTCAATTAATTGCTTTTATAATCATGATTCTAATTGTTATTAAATTTGCATATAAACCAATTGCAAAATTCTTACAAAAAAGAAAAGAATACATTGAATCTAATTTAAAAGAAGCAGGAGAGAAGAATGAAGAAGCTAGCCGTAATTTAGAAGAAAGCAAATCTAATTTACGTTCTAGTCAAGTAGAAGCAGTCCAAATTATTCAAAATGCAAAAATTGAAGCCGAAAAAGAACGCAGTGCGATTCTAGAAGAAACTAATCAAGATATTGCGGCGAAGAGAATGCAAGCTCAAGAAGATCTTGAACTTGAAAAGAATAAAGCTTTAAAAGAAATGCATGATGATGTTGTGGATATTGCGATGGAAGCAACGAAAAATATTTTAAATAGAGAAGTAACAGAAACTGATGATAAACATCTTCTTGATGATTTTGTTGATGATTTAATTGAAGAAAAAGTGGAGAATAAATAATGGATTCTTTAGCTAATCGTTATGCTAATGCTCTCCTTTCTCTAGCAAGCGAAAAAGGTGCAATTGCTGAATATCGACAAAATGTAAAAGAATTAAGAAAAGCTTTCTTAGAAAATGAAGAAATAATTAAAATTCTCAATTCAGCATTTATTGAATTTAATGAGAAAGAACAAATTATCGATAAAATAGTTATTTATGATGATTATATAAAGAATTTTATTAAAGTCATTGTAAGAAATTCTCGTAGTAACCAAATCATTAAAATCTTTAATGAATTTATTAAAATTTGTAATGAAAGATTACAAATCAAAGATGGTATTGTTTATTCAACAAGATTACTTAGTGAAGAAGAAATTCAAAAAATTGAATCAGGTATTGAAAAAAGATTACAATCAAAAGTAGAACTAGAGAATGTAATTGATAAAAAACTTATTGGTGGAGTAAAAGTAATAGTCGAAGATAAAATCTTTGATGGTTCCATTAAGAACAAAGTAGAAAAATTAAAGGAATCTTTAGTAAAGGGTGGTGCTTAAAAATGGCTATCAAATCAAATGAAATTGCTAGTTTAATTAAAGAGCAAATTAAGAATTATGCCCATAAAGTAGAATCTAATGACGTCGGTAGTGTTGTTACTGTTGGTGATGGTATTGCGTCTGTTTATGGCTTGGATAAAGTAATGTTATCAGAATTATTATTATTCCCTCATGGCGTATATGGTATGGCGATGAACTTAAATGAAGATAGCGTTGGTGCAATTCTTTTCGGTAATGATACTTTAATTGAAGAAGGCGATTTAGTTCAAAGAACCCATAAAGTAGTAGAAGTTCCCGTTGGTGATGCATTACTTGGTCGTGTTGTTAATGCTTTAGGTCAACCAATTGATGGCTTAGGAGAAATTAAAACAACAAAGTCACGTCCAATTGAAAGAATAGCTCCTGGAGTAATGACTAGAAAATCCGTTGATGTACCACTAGAAACTGGTATTAAAGCTATAGATGCGATGATTCCAATTGGTCGTGGTCAAAGAGAATTAATCATTGGTGACCGTCAAACAGGTAAAACAGCGATTGCGATAGACACAATTATTAATCAAAAAGATAAAGGTGTTCTTTGCGTTTATGTAGCAATCGGTCAAAAGAATTCTACCGTAGTTCAATTAGTGGAAAAATTAAAAGAACATGATGCTATGAGCTATACGACAGTCGTATCAGCTACAGCTAGTGAACTTGCACCATTACAATATATTGCTCCTTATGCGGGGGTAACAATGGCTGAAGAATGGATGGAACAAGGTAAAGATGTGCTTATTATCTATGATGATTTAAGTAAACATGCGGTTGCTTATCGTACCTTATCACTTCTACTTAAACGTTCTCCTGGACGTGAAGCTTATCCTGGTGATGTTTTCTATCTACATTCAAGACTTTTAGAGAGAGCTTGTCGTTTATCAAAAGAATATGGTGGTGGTTCAATTACTGCCTTACCTATCATTGAAACACAGGCTGGTGATATTACTGCTTATATTCCAACTAATGTAATTTCGATTACTGATGGACAAATCTTCTTACAAACTGAATTATTTAATTCAGGACAAAGACCAGCCATTGATTCTGGTTTATCAGTAAGTAGAGTTGGTAGTGCTGCTCAATATAAATGTGTAAAGAGTGTTGCAAAATCCTTAAAGATCGAACTTGCAAATTATCATGAATTACAAGCTTTTGCACAATTTGGTAGTGATCTTGATGACGCAACCAAGAAGATCTTAATTCATGGTAATGTCTTAATGGAAGTATTAAAACAAAATCAATATCAACCTAAAACCTTTGTTGAACAAACAATAGAAATCTTTACTGCTCAAAGTCGAGTAATGGATGATTTAAAGATTGAAGATATTAAACCATTCCTTGACGGCTTAATGATTAGTCTTAAAAAAGATTATCAAGCTACTTTAGATGAAATTAAAGAAACTAAAGTATTAAGTAAAGAAAATGAAGAACAATTAAAAGAAGCTATTTATAAATATAAAGAAGCTTATTGTCAATAAATATTAAAGAAAGGAGGCTAGCCTATGAGTCAAGGTCTCACTAATACTAAAAGAAGAATTAAATCTATTTCTTCCACGAGAAAGATAACTAAAGCGATGGAGCTTGTCGCAACAGTAAAACTTAAAAAATGGAAAGATCGAATGGAAAATATTGTTTCTTATTTAAATGTAATGAATAATATTATTTCTTCCTGTAGTGATAAAGAAGGACCAACCGATATCTTAGAATTAAAAGAATATAATGAGGCTACTTCTAATCTTTATGTTGTTGTAACATCCTCTTTAGGTTTATGTGGAGGATATAATTACAATTTATTTAAATTTCTTAATTCGCTTATCAAAAAGAATGATAAAGTCTTAGTCGTTGGGACGAAAGGTTTTGTTAAATATAGCCGTGAAGATGTCGAATTAAATGATGAATATGTTACACTTTTAGATAAATTAGATTATCAAAAAGTGCAAAATTTAGTTTATGATTTAAGAAATGAATATGCTAGTGGAAAATATAATAAAGTCTATTTAATTTCTACTGAATATGTTAATTCTTTAACTTTTGTCCCAAGAGAATATCAATTATTACCTTTAAGTGGACAAAAAGAAACTAATGATATTAAACAAGAAGTTTTATTTGAACCAAGTAAAGAAGAAGTATTAGCCTTAATTATTCCTAAATATTTAAATACTTTCCTTTATGGACGTTTAATTGAAGCTAGTGTATGTGAACAAGCCGCTCGTCGTAATGCTATGGATAGCGCAACCGATAATGCGGAAGAATTATTAGAAAAATTACGAATCGAATATAATAAGGCTAGACAAGGAGCTATAACCCAAGAAATTACGGAAGTTGTAGCTGGCGCTAGCAATTCCTAGGAGGATACTATGGAAGAGAAAAATTATGGATATATAGTTCAAGCAGTTGGACCAGTAGTCGATGTTAAATTTAAAAAAGAACATTTACCAAAATTATTAACCGCTCTTCAAATTGATTTAGGTGACGGCAAAAGATTAGTAGTTGAAGTATTACAACATATTGGTGATGATATTGTTCGTTCGGTTGCAATGGGTTCAACAGATGGTTTAGTTCGTGGTATGAAAGTACTTGATACGGAAGCTCCTATTTCGGTACCAGTTGGCGAAAAAACTTTAGGCCATATGTTTAATGTTTTAGGTGATCCTATTGATAATTCTGATCCTAAGCTTTATGATGATTGTAAAAGAATGCCAATCCATCGGGAAACTCCTAAATATGAAGATCAATCAACTTCAACCGAAATTTTGGAAACCGGTATCAAAGTTATTGATTTACTTTGTCCTTATGTTAAAGGTGGTAAAGTTGGTTTATTCGGTGGTGCAGGGGTTGGTAAAACCGTTCTAATCCAAGAATTAATTAATAACGTAGCTACCGAACGTCATGGTATCTCAGTCTTTGGTGGGGTTGGTGAAAGAAGTCGTGAAGGTAATGACTTATATTTTGAAATGAAAGAAAGTGGTGTTCTTGATAAAACGGCCCTTGTCTTTGGTCAAATGAATGAACCTCCAGGTGCAAGAATGCGAGTAGGACTTTCCGCTTTAACAATGGCTGAATATTTTAGAGATGTTAAACATCAAGATGTATTATTATTTATTGATAATATCTTCCGTTTTACACAAGCAGGTAGTGAAGTATCCGCTTTAATTGGTAGAATGCCATCCGCTGTTGGTTATCAACCAACCTTAGCTACAGAAATGGGACAATTACAAGAAAGAATTACTTCCACAAAAGATGGTTCAATTACTTCTATTCAAGCTATTTATGTACCAGCTGATGATTTAACTGACCCAGCTCCCGCTACTACTTTCTCTCATTTGGATGCGAAAACCGTTCTTGATCGTAATACAGCCGCTCTTGGTATTTATCCAGCAGTAGATCCATTAGAATCAGCTTCCAATATTCTTGATCCTTTAGTTGTTGGTGAAAAACATTATCGGGTTGCAAGAGAAGTACAAAGAATCTTACAAAGATATAAAGAATTACAAGATATTATCGCAATCCTAGGTATGGATGAATTGAGTGAAGAAGATAAGAAATTAGTTAATAGAGCTCGTCGTATTCGTAATTTCTTATCACAACCATTCCATGTTGCTGAACAATTCAATGGTATGAAAGGTAAATTCGTTAAAAAAGATGATACTATTCGTTCCTTTGAAGAAATCTTAACTGGTAAATATGATGATTATCCTGAAGCATGTTTCTTATATGTCGGAACTATTGAAGATGTAGAAGAAAAGAAAAAACAAATGGAGAATTAAATGGCAACCAATTTCAAATTAACGATTGTTACTCCCGATGGTAAAAAGATAACTGATGAAGCATATATATTAAATGTAATTACATCAGCAGGAGCTTTAGGTATCTTAGCTAATCATCTACCACTAACATCTATTATTGAAATTTCCCATCTCAATTATAAAAAAAATATTGAAGGAAAAATAGAAAGTATTGATTTATCAATCGGTGGTGGTATATTAAATGTCACCAAAGAAGAAGTGATAGTCTTAGCAGAAAGCTTTGAAACTAAAGATGAAATCGATAGGGAAAGAGCCGAAAGAAGTAAACAAAGAGCTGAAGAAAGAATTAATTCGCATGATCCCAATATTGATCTTAAAAGAGCCGAATTATCTTTAAAAAGAGCTTTATCCCGCTTAAGTTTATAATATAAAATCCCCTATTAAATAATAGGGGATTTATTTTAAGTAAATTAAGTTATGATACCAATTATTTAGTATCATTATATGGAAATAATAAAGGACAAGAAATTGTCAGTCTTTATTATGGCGCTTTAAATCTTTGGTGTTTTACAAATGGTAAAATTAATCCTAAAGACATCATAATCAATTATTTACATAATTATATGGAGGAATAAAATGAAAGAATTAGTTATTTATTTTTCAAGAGCCGATGAAAATTATTTTGGTGGTTCAATTAGAAATATTAATAAAGGTAATACCGAAATTGTTGCGGAAAAAATCCAAAAATTAAGAGGTGCAACTTTATTTAAAGTTGAAAGAAAAATCCCATACGCAAAAAATTATATGAAATGTATTGAAGAAGCTAAAGAAGAACTACACTTAAAAGAAGCAATTGCAATTAAAGAATGTTTATCTTCAATATCTGAATATGATATTATCTATATTGGTGGTCCTATTTATTGGGGTACTTATCCACAACCTTTATTTACCCAAATTAAACAATTAGATTTTAATAATAAGATTATTAAACCTTTTACAACTCATGAAGGTAGTGGACTAGGAACAGTTGTTAAAGACTTAAAAAGAATCTGTGTAGGTGCAATTATTAAAGATGGTTTAGCTATAAATGGTTCGACAGTTAATAATTGTGATAAAGAACTTGAAAAGTGGCTAAATGACTAAAAATGAGTGCCTAATGACCTTTAAGACGTTGTTAAATGTATGATAGAAAAAAATTATAATAAATTAGATCAAGCATTGTCTAAAGATGATTTATTCATTCATATGAATGAAAGAAAAGAAAATAAAGAAGAATATATTAAAGATATATTAAATAATAATCGTCATTATATAAGAACTAATGAAGCCCTAGATGCTTTTCTAAATTATAAAATAACTTATGAAAAATAAAAAAGAAAGAGATGGAAATAAATTTTCATCTCTTATTTTGTTATTGAATTTATTTTGCTAGAGAAGCATTAATTAATTTAGTTAATACATCTTTATTAGCATCATTATTTGAACTGAATTCAACTTTAGAAAGGAGTTCTTTCGCATCAGTCATTATTTTCTTATTAACAATATCTGATGATGATAATTGAGAAATAGCAGGATTATAGTAGTTCGTAAATTGACTTGAACAATAAATTGTTGTTTCTCTCTTATCTGTAGATAATAGATATTGAGTATAGAGATAATAATTAGGTTTTTGTTCTTGAGTAGATGAAGTATAAGTATAAGCTGTAATTGATGTTGGTTTAGTAATTACTAAACGATAATAAGCATTATTACTTAAAATAGCTTCATGAGTATTTGCAATATCCATTGCTTTAACATTCTTAACTTCATCATTTTCAATCCAACGATAAATTGGATCAATTGTTTGTCCCATTACTGAAGAAGATAGAGTTCTTAATTCTTCCCACATAGTTTTAACATCATCAAGTAATTCTTCTGATTGTGATGTTGTTCTTGTGTAAGATACACTTGATACTGTAGCAAGAACTAAACCAGCTTTTTTGTAATTAGTCCATATTGCATCAGTAGAAGTAGAATATGTTCTTAAAGCAGCTTGAATATATTCAAGAACTGTCTTACGAGGATATTGTTTATTTACTACATCATCTTGATATAAAGAATAAGCATAATACCAAATATCATCAGTTAAGGCTTTAGCAAGATTTCTCTTTTCTAAATTTTCTTCACCTTCGATATCATCAGCTTTACCATCTAAATCGACATCATAATAAGCATAGAAACCAGAAACAGTTGCGGTAAAGGAAGCATTATAGATTTCATCATAAGTTTCCATTACTCTTTGGTCAACTGTAATATTAGTTAAAGCTTTAACTTCATTACCTTCTGGATTTGTATAAGTGATTACGAAATGACCATAATATTCTTCTTTTTTGTAATCAACTTCGTTACCAGCAGTATCATGTTTCTTAGCTACACCTTCGATATCTTTTTCTTCATATGCAAGACTTAAAGTAGGAGTAGTACCTTCTTTAACTAAGGCTTTATCTAAAACATTATATTCTTTAGTCCATTTAGCTGATTTTAAGAAGTATGCATCACCACCATCAGGTAAATATAATTCTACATCACTTAATTCAGCCATATAAAGAGCTTTAGTATATAAATCTAAGACATCATTATATAAGTCACTGCTGAAATCAACAACGATTTCTTTTTCACTTGTTACACCTAAATAATCACGCATGAAGTTTTCCCAACCATAGCTTGCAGGATAACCATTAGCTTCATAACTACCAGTTTCAAATGCTTCTTTATAAGCTGTATAATCAGTAGCTACATATTCAGCATATTTAGTTTGATCAAGAACTTCAAGAGTTGAATAATTAATTACTTTATTATATTCACTTCCAAGAACTGCATATTGTTGTACAAATAATAGTGATAATAAGACACCATAACGATCAGTTAAAGCTTGATACATAGCATCTAAATTAATTTCTAAACCATTGATTTTTGCGACAACAGTAGAAGAAGTATTAGTTGTTGCTTTGAATGCATCATAATCAGTAATACCAAGTGATGAATAAACATTTTCATAATTAGCTTTATATGCTACTTCTAAACCTTCACTAAAGATTTCTAGACCAGCATCTTGTCTTAATTTTAATAAAACTTTTTCCGTATTATTTTTATAAGCTGTATTAGAAGCATTTATATCTTCTTTAACTAATAATTCAAGTAATGTTGGATAAATAGTTTCATCAAGTTTGGAGATAGTTCCATCAGCGTTATATTCTTTAATAACTTCTTTATTAAATTTAACAGTTTCATCATTATCATAATAATAATCATCAGATGTTGATTTAACAAAAGCTAAGAACCATTTTCCACTAAAGGAAATAGGAGCATGAGTATAACTAGTAGAAAGTTCACTTGTATTAAGTTTACTTACTTTGTTAGCAATAGTTGTATCAGTAGAACCTGTTGCGGATAATTTAGCAAGTTCAGCATATTTATAAACTTTATCAGCTTTTACTTCACCATAAGCAGCTGTAGCAAGATTATCAAAGATAGCTGCTAATTCATCTTTAGTATAAACATGATCACTACTATCTTTCCATTCACCATTAAGATCATTAACACCAGCATTTTCAAGAGCAGCAAGAGCTTCTGCATAAGATGAGAAAACAACTAATTGCATTGTATATAATGGGTGAATCTTACCATTAAAGAATGTTAAATAATCACTTTCAGCATATTTTGCTTCAACACTTGAATCTTCTTTAGCTTTCGCATTTTGATCTTCAGCTTCTTTCTTAAGAGCTTTAACAGTAGCTAATTCACGTTTGAATTCTAATTTATAATAATTTTCATAATGTAATTTATTATTCTTTTCAGAATCAAGTACTTTTAAACCAGTTGATAAACAATTTTCTTCAAATTTTGCTAAAGCTTCTTCCTTTTCTTCATCACTCATATCATTATAGTTATCACCATAGATACGTTTATTTAAAGATTTTTCGAATTCAGCTTGTTCTTCACTAGTTAATTCAGCTTTTAATAGATAATCATCAAGTAAGAATTCAAGAGTTTCAACACCATAACTATTAAGAAGACGATTATAAACATTTTCTTTAGTTACTGTTAAATCACCTACTTTAAGGAATGTATCTTTACTAGTATAAGTTGGAACTTCACTTGGATAAGAATAATTTGTTTTATTATCCTTCTTACAGCTTGCGACAGTTGTAAAAAGAAGAATTAATAAGAATAAAGGTAAAATTCTTTTAAATAATTTCATTTTCTTATTCCTCCTATTCAGCATCTGAATCATCACATGCTTCGATTAATAGACCTAAGAATTCTTCAAAATTAGTCTTATTAGTCTTACCATTACTATCAAAATTAATATTTGATAGAATTGATTGCATCTTAGCAATGTATGATCTAGTTACTAATGTGCCACCTTCAATATCAGTTTGGGCACTAGTATACCACTTGTCAATCTTAGTTTGAACATCAGTTGGAATTGTATAATCACTCTTTAGATTTAATTCTTTAAGTAATGCATCCCATTCTGCTTGATATCTTGCAACTTTCTTTTCATTTAATGCTTTAGTTGCTTGATAAGAAGAAGTATTATAACCATTCTTACTATAAGTATCAATGTTAGTTTGCGCAGTTTCTACGGCTTTCTTTGCATCATCTAAAGCTTTATGAGCACGATATAATTTAACTTCATCATCAGTTGGTAAATCTAATCTTTCATTTGCAGAAAGTGCTGCAATATAATGTAGACCATAATCAGTAAAGAATGGTTCATCACAGAATAATGGTTGATCAAATGTAGTACCAACTAAATTTAAATCATTAGCTTTTGCCCATAGAGCACTACAAGCATCTTTAAATTCTTCAACGATTGAAGAAGATGAATCATAAGAATTTGCAGTTTCAAATTTAACATTTAAGCCAGCTAATTTATATTTACCAAAGTAATTGTAATCGTAAATAGATGTCTTAGAAGATCTTGCTGTATTCCATTCAGCTTCATCATAATAATATGGAGCATCTTTATATAAAGTAACTAAGGCATTCATTTGGTCAGATAAAGTAGCACCATTTGTTTCTTTAGCAACTTCAAACATTAAGCTTGCAAGTTCTTTAGCTAATTCTTTTTGTTCATCAGTCCAATTATCTTTTTCTTCCATAGCAATATCAGCAGAAGAAGATGAAGATGAATCAGCATTATAATTTGTATCAATAGAAACAATTAAATTAATTACAGATAAACCAAACCATTTATTATAGGCTTCTTCCATCTTTGCTCTAACATCAGCTAAAGTATATTGATCTAAAGTATATTCATGTAAAGCATCAGTATAAATAGATCCACCATAGAAAGAAGTAGCTAATAATTCTTGATCACTATAAGCATTGAAGTAATCTTTAATGAATTTTTGCCAACCATATTTATGAGAGAAGTTTGGAGTAAAGCCATAATAAGATAGATATGAATAAGTAAAGTAATCAGCTTCGAAGTTTTGTTTTAAAGTTGATAATTCACTTGTTAATAAATTCTTATAAGCATCTTGATCTAATACTTTATTAGTATATGGATTATATACTTTATTGTATTTTTCATCATTAACTAAGATATAGTTTTCAATGAATGTTGCAACGGCTGTTGCGGCATATTTCTTTTCTAGACGATCAAATAAATCTTGAACATTGAATTTAACAGTATCATCACCTACTTTGAATTCAGCAAGTAAAGTCTTTTGTTTCTTCTTAGTAGTCTTATATTTATTATAATCTGTTGATGATAAAGTTGTTTCATAGAATGTCTTATATTGATATTCATAAATAGCTTCGATATAAGCATCATAAATCTTTAAACCATGTTCATAACGATTAGTATGAATCATTTCATTTACAGCATTTTCAGTAAGTAATGCTTCTTTCTTTTTTTCAACGATTTCATCATAAGTTGCTTGGTCAAGAATTGTATATTTACCATTAGCATCAGCAGATACTTCGCCATTGATGTCTTTAGCAAATAATTCAGGTTGAGCTTCATCTTTTAATTTGATAATTAAATAATAATAATCACCAATTGCTACTGGTTTACCAGTATAAGCTTTGTAAATTTCTTCAGGGTTTTCTGATAGAACTAAATTAGTTGAAGAAACTGATAAATAATTAGCTAATGTTGCATTAATAGCTTCAGCTTGAGCTTTAGTCCAAATGAAACGGAATGTTTCAGCATCTTCATCGAGATATTCATCTTTTAATACAAGACCGAAATATGGATCTACTGAGGCAACATTTACACTTGTAACTGCTGTATCAGAATTTTTGATTTGACCATTTTCATCTCTTTCACCTTGTAAAACGATGGAAAGACTGCTAGTAACACTTTCTTCATTGTCTTCATCACCAAAGAGAACTTTGAAAGATAGATTTAAACTAATTTCAGTTTCATCACTAGCAACGGCATCAAAATTAGCAGAGATAACATTATTTTCTACTTTACCATAAGTACTATTAGATACTGTCCAAATAATTTCGGCATTACCATGACCTGTTACTTCAACAGTAGTTGGTACAGTAATAGAAATACCATAATGTGATTCAGAGAAAGCATTCTTAATTGCTTCCGCAACGTTATAAGCAGTTTGTTTATTTAATAAAACTTCTTCATAACAATCACTTGGTAAAACTGGATTACCATCATTTAAATAAGCATAATTATCATTATACATGTTGATAAAGATATTTAATACTTCTTCAAAACTGAATTTATCAGTTTTAGCTGGTTCTTTAGTAGTATAGTAATTATAAGTGTTTTTAACCCAACCATCAAAAGTACTTAAAACAGTACTATTGACATTTACACCATATTTTTCCATAGCAGCATAAGCGCTAGCTTCTGATGTAAATGGAACAAAGAAACCAATAGTTTTACCACTATAATTATCTTTGAAATAAGCTTCAATACTATCAGTTGAACTTTCTTTATTAGTTGGAGGGAATGGATAATCATCTTCACGATTATCTAAATAACGTTTCCAATAAGCTTCTTTTGCCCATTTTTCACGAACATAGGTAAGCTTGTAATTATTTTTAACAGCTTCCCATACTTTACTTGATTCATTAGAATATGTTGAATCATCGATATCAGCATTCTTTAATAAACCAGTCATCTTTAAAGATAAAATCAAATCATCCCAGGATTCTTGAGCAGCTACTTTTTCACTGTCAGTCATTTCTGATAATTCATGAGTTTTAAAAACTTTATCTTTTACATAGTTGACGTATTCTTCACTATTAACATCTAGTTTAGAAAGTTCGTCAGCATATAGTTTTTCGTCTACCATATCAAGAAGTTCATTAACGCCGTAATTGTTCTTCATATAGGTATAAAGACGATCATAAGTTAGGTTTAAATCACCATAACTTGCGTAAGTTTGATCAGCATTACTTAATGTAGGTGTACGATCATTAGCTTTTTTAACTAAGCTAACGGTTACCGCAATAACTACGATTAATATTACCGCAATACCGACCGGTAAAATCTTTTTAAACATTTTAATTTTCCTTTCTTTTTTTATTTTGTCATCAGTTCAATAACATATGTATTATAACAAATTTTGTTCCTTTTTTCAATCATTCAAGTGGCAAAAAAGGTTGTTTTTACCTACTTTTTTATTACTTTTTTTTCTAATGTGAAATTTATGTGAAGTTTTTTAATTAATTAATTATTTAATATGTTATAAATAAAAAATAATTTTTAAAAAATATTTATATAGGACTTAAAAATTTAATAGATTTAATAGATTTAATAGATTTAATCATCTTTTATTATGAGAATTTTAGAAAGAAGAGAAAGAACATTATAAAATAAAAGAAGGGTTCAAGTTTAAAGCTTAATTTTTTGTATATAACTTAATTGTATGTCTTGAAAAAAATTGGTATAAATGATATAATTATATAATGAGGTAGTCTATGAAAATTGTCGTAGTAAGTAGTGGCTCCGTAGGCAATTGTACTTATTTAGAAGCTAATGGAACTAAAATAATAATTGATACGGGACGTAGTTATAAAATAACAAAAGAGCGTTTAAACGAACAAGGTATTGAATTAAAAGATATTGACGCAATCTTTATTACTCATGAACATAATGATCATGTCGGACATTTAAATCGTTTCTTAAAATTAACCAACGCAAAACTTTATATCAATGAAGAAAGTTATGAAGAAATTCAAAAAAAAGATAAGAATATTGCGGTATACCCGCATATATTTATTGAAAAAGAAAAACGATATGATGTTGGTGCATTCTCTCTTGTACCTCTAGAAATGAGTCATGATACCGTACGCTGTTTCGGCTTTATAGTCAAAGAATTAAATACTAATGAATCATTTGGTATTATTACGGATACTGGTTATTTATATGAAAAATATTTTAATTTATTATCTAAAATTAAGATATTGGTATTTGAATCCAATCATGATGTAGAAATGTTAACAAATAGTGAACGACCATATTTTTTAATAGAAAGAATTTTATCCCGAAATGGTCATTTATCAAATAAAGAATGTAATAATTATTTGAAGAAATTTATAAGTGTGGATAATAAATTAATTATATTAGGTCATTTGAGTAAACAATGCAATAGTGTGGAAATCGTTAAAAAAGAAATAGAAAATAATTTTGGTTCTAATCCACCCTTTTCTTTAAAAATTGTTGGTTATGGGGAAGGTTTAGAATTAATTAATTCGGAAGATTATTAAAATGATTAAAGTTATCTGTGTAGGTAAAATAAAAGAACAATATTTAAAAGATGGTATTAATGAATATTTAAAAAGATTACAAGCTTTTGATAATGTTAGTATCGTCGAAGTTAAAGAAGTTAATACTCCTGATATAAAAAAGAATATTGAACTTGAAGGAAAAAATATCATTGAAAAAATAAATGATAATGATTTTGTTATTACTTTAGAAATCCTCGGTAAAAAATATAACAGCCTTGAATTAGCTGATTTTATTAAAGAACAATTTATCTATGGTAATAGTAAATTATGTTTTATCATCGGGGGATCTAATGGTCTAAGTGATGAAGTAAGAAAATTAAGTAAATTAGCTTTAAGTTTTTCTAATTTCACTTTTCCTCATCAATTGATGAGATTAATTTTGATAGAACAAATATATCGTGCATATACGATAATCAATAATAAAGAATATCATAAATAGGAAGGAAACAATTATGAATTTTGCGATAAACATTTTATTTTTAGTCATTACATTTTTAGGAGCAGGAATCTTCGTTTATAATCTTGTTCTTAATTTAGTGAGAGCTATTAAAATCAATAAACAAATTAAAAAGAATGCCGTTAGTGTTGACGGTAAAGTTGTCGATATTAAAGAAAGTAAGAGTCGAGTAATCGTTATTGTTGAATTTACTTCACCAACTAATCGTAATAAATTCCAAGAAACTTTTGAACTTACTAGTAAAGAATTTGGTAATAAATATTATAAAGATCAAGATGTTAAATTATATTATGCTTCTTTAGATGGTATAAATAAAGTTGAATGTTTCCCTGTCTATTTAGAAGGTCAAAAGATGAAAGTCGAAGCTGGTCCCATCTTTACTGATAGTGCGCTCCTTGCTGGTGGCTTATATGTATTCATTATGTTACTTGTTTCGATGTTACGTTTTAAAGAAGCTAGTGATGGCAATATGTATCGTGGTTTACAAGTAAATGGTTTACCTTTAATTGCGTCCCTTTCAGGTCTTAATAAAGGAGGAGCTTTAACAGATAAAGATGGTTATACATTAGCTGTAACTAGTGGTATCTATTTAATTTTAATTGGTTTATTCTATGTGATGTTAATTCCATATGTTATTGAAAGAATTAAAGGAATGAGTGCTGAACATAAAAATAATTATTTAAAATTATATGGTGTTAAAGCAATAGCTGAAGTTAAGACTTTTAAATTTAGAGGTCGTGGTCAAGGTAATTCTCGAGAATCTGTTCTTCAAATCGAATATAAAACTAATAAAGGTGAAGAAGTTAAATGTAGTTTAACTAGCTATTTATATTCGGAAACACAAGAACAATATATAGATATTCTTTATGATGAATTAAATCCAAAGAATGTCGTTTATATGCGTAAATAAAATGGAAAATAATAAATTTGAATTAGTATCTAAATATACTCCTTTTGGTGATCAAATTGAAGCTATTAAAAGATTAACAGAAAATGTCTTATTAGGGGTGCCAGAACAAACCCTTTTAGGAGCTACAGGTACTGGTAAGACTTTTACAATAGCTAATGTTATTAAAAATGTTAATAAACCAACTTTAGTATTAGCTCATAATAAAACCTTAGCTGGTCAATTATATGCGGAATTTAAAAGCTTATTTCCTAATAATAGTGTAGAATATTTCATTTCTTATTATGATTATTATCAACCAGAAGCTTATGTTCCCTCAAAAGATTTATATGTGGAAAAAGATGCTTCAATCAATGATGAAATCGATCAAATGCGTCATGCGGCAACAGCAGCTATTCTAGAAAGACGAGATGTTATTATTGTTGCCAGTGTATCCTGTATTTATGGCATCGGTGATCCTGATGATTATGAAAATTCCATGTTAGTCTTAAAAAGAGGACAAATTATTGAAAGAGATGATTTAATTGAAAGATTAGTCTCTATGCAATTTGTTCATAATAATATGGAATTTGGTCGAGGAACATTTAGGGTTAAAGGAGATAATGTTGATATTATTCCCACATCAGAAAAGAATGAAGCGATACGCGTAACTTTTTTTGATAATGAAATTGAAAAGATTTGTACATATGATATTGTAACTGGTAAAATCAATAAAATCAGTGAAATGATTTCCATCTTTCCGGCTACACATTTCGTATTAAATCAAGATAAGAAAGAAGAAGCTTTAAGAAGAATTAAAGAAGAATTAAAAGAAAGAGAAGCATATTTTGAACAAAAAGGACTTCTTTTAGAAAAAGAAAGAATACATAGTCGAACTATGTATGATTTAGAGATGATTGAAGAAGTAGGATTCTGTTCCGGTATTGAAAATTATTCTCGTCATTTATCACTACGTAATGAAGGCGAAACTCCTTCCGTATTACTTGATTTCTTTAAAAAAGATTATTTAATGGTAATCGATGAATCACATGCGACAATCCCGCAAATAAGAGGAATGTTTAATGGTGATAGAGCAAGAAAAAATACGTTAGTTGAATATGGTTTTCGTTTACCTAGTGCTCTTGATAATCGTCCTCTTAATTTTGAGGAATTTGAACAAAAAATTGATCAAGTTATTTATGTTTCCGCAACCCCAGGAGATTATGAATTATCCCGTTCAGCCGAAGTAGTAGAACAAATAATTCGTCCTACCGGTTTAGTGGATCCAGAAATTGAAGTTAGACCAACCAAAAATCAAATTGATCAAATTATTTTTGATGTTAAAGAAAGAATTAAAAATAAAGAAAGAACTTTAATTACGACTCTTACAATTAAGATGGCCGAAGATTTAACTGCTTATTTAAAAGAGATGGGAATAAAAGTTGCCTATCTACATTCGAATATTAAAGCACTCGAAAGATTAGAAATTATTCGTAATTTACGACTTGGTAATTATGATGTTTTAGTCGGTATTAATTTATTAAGAGAAGGATTAGATATTCCGGAAGTAAGCTTAATCTGTATTCTTGATGCGGATAAAGAAGGTTTCTTAAGAAGTACGAGAAGTTTAATTCAAATTACTGGTCGGGCAGCGCGTAATGTTAATGGTAAAGTCATCTTTTATGCGGATACGATGACGGAATCAATGAAAGAATGTATTGAGGAAACAAATCGTCGTCGCAATATTCAAATTAAATATAATAAAGATCATAATATTATTCCGCATACGATTGTTAAAGATATTAAAGAAGAATTAAAAATTAATGAAATAATAAATGATTCTCATGTCGATAATGATTATGAAAATTTATCAACAATTGAGAAAAAGAAAATTATTGAGAACCTAGAGATTGAAATGAAAAAGGCCGCAAAAGAGCTTAATTTTGAAGAAGCTATGCGGCTTAGAGATCTTATTTTTGAAATAAAATCGAGGTGAAAATAATGAATAAAAAGCCAAAAGTAATCGTCGGTTTATCTGGTGGTGTCGATAGTGCTGCTAGTTGTATTAAATTATTAGAAGCTGGCTACGATGTTGAAGCAATGTTTATGCGAAACTGGGATAGTGCTTTAAATAATGATTTAAAAGGTAATCCAACGATTAATGATGATGTTTGTCCTCAAGAAAAAGATTATCAAGATGCCAAAGAAGTAGCAGAAAAATTGGGTATTAAGCTTCATCGTATTGACTTTATTGAAGAATATTGGGATAATGTTTTTGAATATTTCTTGAATGAATATCGTCATAATCGGACGCCCAATCCCGATATTTTATGTAACAAAGAGATTAAATTTAAAGCTTTTTTAAATCACGCTTTTAGTTTAGGAGCGGATTATATTGCGATGGGACATTACGCAAGAGTCATTCATACTGAGGATGGGAAGCATTATTTATTAAGAGGTGTAGATGAAAATAAAGACCAATCCTACTTCTTATGTCAGCTAACATCGGCTCAAATAGCTAAAGCATTATTTCCTATTGGAGATATGCTAAAACCATCTGTTCGTGCCCTTTGTGCCTCTTATGGTTTAAAGGTTGCGACTAAAAAAGATTCCACTGGTGTCTGTTTTATTGGGGAAAGAAACTTTAAAGAATTCTTAGAAAATTATCTTCCCGCTAAACCAGGTGATATCGTTGATACTAATGGTAAAGTTGTTGGTCACCATGATGGTGTTATGTATTATACTATTGGTCAAAGGCACGGCCTTGGAATTGGTGGAGAAGGTGATGCTTGGTTTGTTTGTGGTAAAAATGCTAGCCTTAATCAATTAATTGTTGCTCAGGGCTCACAAGCAGAATTATTATATGCTAATCGCGTAATTGTTAGAGGCGTTAATATCATCAATGAAAAATTTAAAGATGGTACACATTTAACCGCAAAATTCCGTTATCGCCAAAAAGATGTCGATATTACAGTTAAATGGTTAGATGATATAACTGTTGAAGTAAAGACAATGGAACCTCAAAAAGCTATCACACCAGGACAAGCATGTGTCTTCTATGATCATGAATATTGTTTAGGTGGAGGCACCATTGACGAAGTATATATGAATGATATAAAGAGAAATTATTAAGGAGTGACGGATGTCAAAATTAGAAGGGTCAATTGAACGCGTTCGGTATTATAATGAAGAAAACGGCTATACAATTGCCTCTTTCTATTTAAATTATCAAGAACGGAAAAAAATACCTACGGAATATCATCATTTAGATTCTAATATCATAGTCGTTGGTTTTTTTGATCGTAAGCCGATTGAAGAAGAAGAATTTATTTTAGATGGAGATTTTGTTATTGATAAAAAATATGGTTTTCAATTTAAAATAAAGAATTTTGAAAGAAAACAAATTGATAATAAAACCCAATTAATCTTTTTCTTTATGAGTGATTTATTTAAAGGAATCGGTCCTACTAAAGCCGCTTTAATTGTCAATACTCTTGGTGAAAAAGCTATTGAAAAAATTCGCAATGACAAAAAAGTATTGGATGATCTTAAATTAACTAATGAAGAAAAAGATCGGATTTATCAAACCATAGTTGATGATTATGATAATCAAAAGAATTTTATTTTCTTACTTAATCATGGCATCAGTGTTACTACAGCAAAAAAAATCATCAATCATTTTGATTCATCATCTTTAATTGAAACAATATCAAATAATCCTTATTGTTTAATCGATCGAATTGAAAGATTTGGTTTCGCAAAAGCGGATAATTTAGCTCTTTCTTTAGGCTTTTCTTTAAATAATCCATACCGAATTAAAGCTTTAATCAATTACAGTTTAAAAGAATATTTATATCGTAGTGGTAATAGTTACATTGATAAAGATGAATTATATTATAGAACAAAAGAAATAATAAACGATGAACTTAATTTAGATACTTATAACGAATATTTAAATTCTTTAGTCGATGATAAAAAAATCATCATTGATTCTTTAAAGCGAATCTTTGATTATTATTCTTATCAAGAAGAAATTGAATTAGCACTGGATATTAAAGAAAGAATAAATAATAAAAAAATTAAAAAATATAAAAATGATCAAATCGAAGAAGCTTTTAAAAGAGTGGAAGAAGAAAATGCTTTTCCTTTTAGTAAAGAACAAAAAGAAGCCATTCTTAAAGCTTTCACCACTCCATTAGTTATTATAACAGGTGGACCAGGAACTGGTAAAACTACCATTGTTCATGCGGTAATAAAGATGTATATTTATCTAAATAATGATAATGAAAAATTAATATCCTCGATTGCGTTACTTGCACCAACGGGGAGAGCTGCTAAAAGACTTAATGAAACGACAAATCTAGAAACTAGCACAATCCACCGTTATTTAGGTTATGATGGGGAAGGTCATTTTGAATATAGTAAATATAATAAAACAACATCTAGATTAATAATCGTTGATGAAGCTAGTATGATGGATACGGATTTAGCTTATCATTTATTTACATCATCTTCTGATAATGCTCGTTTTATTATTGTCGGTGACGTTGATCAATTACCATCCGTTGGTCCTGGTCAAGTCTTAAATGATTTAATCAATTCTAAATTAATTGAAACAATTTATTTAAATACTATTCATCGTCAAGCTAATGATAGCACAATCATTAATTTAGCTCATAATATCAATGAAGGATATCTACCTACTGATATATTAGAAAAACAAAAAGATCGTAATTTTATTGTCACAGATAATGAAAATCTCCCTAAACTTACCACCGATTTAGCATATAAAGCTTTACAAAAAGGTAAGACAATTGCGGATATCCAAATTCTTATCCCGCAATATCGTGGTAATTGTGGTATCGATAATATTAATAAATTACTTCAAGAAAGAATTAATCCGAAAGGAGAAAAGGATAAAGAAGTAATTTATGGTGCTAATCATTACCGAGTTGGGGATAAAGTAATACAATTAATAAATCGCGTAGAAAAGAAAGTCATGAATGGTGATATCGGTTATATTAGTTCTATTAATTATGAAGGTAATAATTTTAAATCTTTAGCGGTCACTTTTGATACTTTAATTGTCGAATATGAAAAAGATGAATTAGATGATTTAAATCTTGCCTATGCGGTTAGTATTCATAAGGCTCAAGGTTCCGAATTTGATGTTGTCATTCTTCCTTTAACTTTTCAATATTATGCTATGTTAAAACGTAAATTAATTTATACGGCTGTTACTAGAGCAAAATCTACCCTCATTTTAATTGGTGATCCTAATAGTTTAAGTCATGGTATTAAAAACATCGAAAGAGAAAGACAAACGATTTTAAAAGAAAAAATCTTAGAATTAGATAATCAATTATCTATTGATGAAAAATTAAAAGAATTAGATCAAAAATATCAAGAAGATTCAAGTAGTAATAGAGATGAAATAGAAATCAATGATTTAGAAGATGAAATAGATATTAATAATATAGAAAGCGAGATTGGAGAAAAGGAGTTTAAAATATGAAAAGTATTGACGTTGTTTGTGCCGTAATTTGTGCCGGAAATTTAGTTTATTTTTGTAAAAGAAATAAAAATGGTATTCTAAAAAATAAATGGGAATTTCCTGGCGGTAAGATTGAAGAAGGAGAAGACAAAGAAGAAGCTCTTAAAAGAGAAATAATGGAAGAATTAAATACTTCTATTATTATCGATGCATTCTTAGGTGAATTTAGTTATGATTATACAGATCTTGGTGAAGATAATTTCCATATCAATCTTTATGCTTATGTTTGTACAGTAGAACACGGAATGTTAGAAAGAAAAGAACATTCGGAAGGGCATTTTATGAAAATAAATCGTCTTTATGAACTTGATTATTGTGCTGCCGATTTACAAATTATTGATGCGGTAAAAGAATATTTTTCAAGGAAAGTTCAGGTAAAGAAATGATAACTGTAAATAATGTCGCGATGCAATTTGACGGCAAATATTTATTTAAAGAAGTTAATCTAAAATTTATTAAAGGTAATTGTTATGGTATTATAGGAGCTAATGGAGCTGGTAAATCAACCTTCCTTAAACTTTTATCGAAAGAATTAGAACCTTCCTTTGGCGAAATTATTACTGATAAAGGTGAAAGAATTAGTGTCTTAAAACAAAATCAAAATGCTTATGACGATTATACGGTAATGGATACCGTTATGATGGGTCATGAAAGACTTTATCAAATAAAGACTGAAAAAGAAGCTTTATACCAAAAAAGTAATCTAACGGATGAAGAAAATAATCATCTATGTGATCTAGAAATGGAATTTGCGGACCTAGATGGTTGGAATGCGGAAAGCGATATCGCAACTCTACTCAATGGTCTTGATGTTGGTGAAGAATATCATTACATGTATATGAAAGATTTAGATGCAAAAATCAAAGTTAAGATTTTACTTATCCAAGCTTTATTTGGTAATCCTGATATCTTAATCCTTGATGAACCGACTAATAATCTAGATATTGCTTCCTGTGAATGGTTAGAAAAATTCTTAGAAGATTTTACTAATTTAGTTATTATTGTAAGTCATGACCGATATTTTTTAAATAATGTTTGTAATTATATTTGTGATGTAGATTACGGTAAAATAAAATTATTCGGGGGAAATTACGATTTCTGGTATCAATCTAGTCAATTAGCATTACAACAAATGAAAGACCAAAATAAAAAGATTGAAACTAAGAGAAAAGAATTACAGGATTTTATCGCAAGATTCTCTGCTAATTTATCAAAATCTCGTCAAGCAACATCGCGAAAAAAATTACTTGAAAAATTAAATATTGAAGAAATAACTCCTTCAACACGGCGTTATCCTTTCGTCGATTTTAAAATTAATCGGGAATGTGGTAATGATATATTAATTGTGGAAAATTTAACTAAAGAACCATATTTTAGAAATTTATCATTTACGGTTAATAAAAATGATAAAATAGCTTTCTTAGCGGATAATACTTTAATCACTACTACCCTTTTTAATGTTTTAATGGGGCTTGATGTTGCTGATTCTGGGACTATTAAATGGGGTGTAACAATTACCAAAGATTATTTACCACAAGATAATAGTGCTTATTTTGATAAAGATTTAAATATGAGTGATTGGATTCGCCAATATTCTGGGGATGAACAAACCGATACTTTTGTAAGAGGTTGGCTTGGCCGCATGCTCTTTAGTGGTGAAGAAGCCTTTAAGATGGTTAGAGTCTTATCCGGGGGAGAAAAAGTAAGATTAATGTTAGCTAAAGTAATGTTAAGTGGTGCTAATGTAATATTACTTGATGATCCAACTAACCATTTAGATCTCGAAACGATTACTAGTTTAAATAATGGTATGATTCGTTATCGAGGCAATTTATTATTTACTTCGCATGACCATGAAATTATTCAAACCGTCGCTAATCGTATTATTGCGTTTAAAGATAATGAAATCATTGATAGAATGATGACTTATGAAGAATATATTGAACGATTTATCGAAAAAAAATAAGGAGGTAATTAATGAAAAAAATATTGTTAGTAATTTTTAGTATTTGTATTTTTTTAAATCTTTCAATTATTATTAAAGCTCAAGAAGTTGATTATGATTTTTCTTCCGAGATTATAAAAACCAAAGAAAAAGCAGAATATAAAAGCTTTGATGGTTCCATTAATTTTTATAAATATCATACATCAAGTTATAATGATGGTTTAATTGATGAAAAAAGACTTGTTAATTATGATGTATCATGGCTAGAATATGATAATCAAGATTATGTTAAAGTTGTTAATTATACAAATGGTACAACTACTAATTTCTCATCTGGCCGTGTTAGCAGCATTGCGATGAAATATGAAAGAGAACATCCTGGTTATCTTGTTATTGGGGGAATCAATGGTGATTTCTTCTATATCGGTGAAAATTGTGAAACCTTTAGTGGTTTTGTCCAAGAAGGTGATGTTTATAAAAAATATCAATGGAGTGAGGACTTACCTGGAGGGGGAATGCTTGGTTGGACAGAGGATGGAAAATTTTTAGATGGTTATATAACATATTCATCTAATGCCTTTATTGACCGTATTGTAGATAACAAAAAAGAAAGCAGCGTTGAAATAACGGGAATTAATGTTTTAAATAATGATGAAGGTATTTATTTAATATCTAATGATGATAATAATCAAAATGCTGGTAATCGTGTTGTTGATTTAACTGGATATAAAGTAATCGAAATCAGTTATACAAAACATCGTTTCTCTCGAGATGGTAATGAAAATAATGATGATATTTATGTCGAAGGTTTTATTACTAGTATTAAAGATGATTACACAATGACCGAAATGAATGATGAATGTGCATATTTAGTTACTAAAGGTAATGGCTTAGATAAATATCAAAAAGATGATTATCTAAAATGTCAATATCATTTAATCGGTGAATGGAAAGATGTCGTAAATGCGGCTGGATATTTTGCGCAAATCTTAAAAAATGGTGAGAGTCGTTTCTATGATTCAACGCATATCGATTATTCTAATCCAGCTGCTAGTACATATATAGTTGGTGATGAAACTTACATCAATTGTAAGAAGAATCGAACAGTTGTTGGTAGAAAAGCAGATGGTAAAACTGTTTTTATGACTATCGAATATGATAAAAGTGCTAATTATGGTTGTTCATATTATGAAGCAGCTGAATATTTAAAGAGCGTTGGTTGTGTTGATGGTTGGTTAATGGATGGTGGAGGTTCAACTACTTTAGTTACCAGAGTTAGAAATGAAAATTTCAAATTAGAAGCGGGAGCTAGTGATGGGCGAGAAAGAAGTGACGGAAATGCGTTATTATTTGTAATTCGTGATCCTGGTTATTCTTTAAGAGTTACCTCAATCGATCGTTTTAAAGTTGGTCTTGATTTAGTAACTAATAATAGTCCTTTCCTATCGAGTGTTTCTGATCTTAAAATTGAAGTAAACAACCAAATTAAAGAATATAATGGTGAAGAATTAGTCTTTGATTCTTTAGAAGAAAATACTACTTATGAAGCTGTCTTAACTTATAAAATGCAACTTGATAATGATTCAGTTTATAATGGTTGTACTAAATTAAGTTTTACGACTGCTGATTTTGATTACCCTAAATTTGAAATAGAAGAAATTGAAAAGAATAGTAGTGCTGTAGTCTTTAATTTCAAAATTAAATCTTATCATAATAATGAACCAACCAATATTAAAGTTAAGATGGGAGATACAATAGTTGATTATAAAGGTGAAAATTTAATTTATTCATCTTTAAATCCTTCTTCAATTAATAAAATCCAAGTTCTTTATGACATTAAAGATCAAGAAACAAATCGTGAATATCATAAAGAATTAGAATTTGAAGTGCGTACTAATGAAATGCACGCGCCATTAATTGTTGATTTTTCTTATCTTGGCTCAGATGGTTTGAAAGCTTATTTCGGTTATGATATTTATGATGTCGAAAAATTAATTAAAAAAGCATATATTTGTTATTTTGGTGATGAAGTAGAAATTGAGCTTGAAGAAAGTGGTAAAGGAGTTATCGAAGTTGATTATGTCGATACGACAATATCCAAAGTAGAATTTAGTTTAAAACTTACTACCGATGGTCGAAGTGTTACTAGTGAAAAAATTTATACTCCGAGAACGACGGAATTAGTTCATACTTATGTAAAAGAAAAAGATAATGAACCAAGTACCGATAATCCTACTGATAATCCTACAGATAATCCAACCGATAATCCTACTGTTCCTGAAAATCCGAATGTTGATTCACCAAAGAAAAAATGTGGTAAAAAGAGTATCGAAATTCTTTACTTAATGATTTCATTAAGTAGTATAATTTATTTATTTAGAAAGAGGAAATAGAAAATGAAGAAAATTAGTATAATATTTATTTTTGTCTTATTATTAATAAGCTTTGTTTATCCTTTAAACGCAAAATCTAATTTAGATGGTCTTACTTCCATTAAAGAAATCAAAGATTCAACTAGCCGTGATATAAATGGTGTAGCTAATTTAAAACAAGCTACTTATACAACTTATAATGCGGGAGTGAAAACGAAAATTGATAATCATCCCGTAAGTTTTATTGAACCAAATGATAGTATCTTAGAAAATGATTTAAGAATTGTCGCTTATTCTGTTGGTACAAGTAAAATGTGGGCTGGCAAAAGACCATCTGATATCGCCCGTCAATTTGAAATTGATCATCCTGAATGGTTAGTCTTAGGGGGAACTAATGGTGATTTCTTCGAAATAGATGATAACCATGAACCTTGTGGAACCTTTATGCAGGAAGGTGATTTTCTAAAGAGTTATGCCGATTTTGGCGAAGGCGCTATGGGCTTTCGTAATGATGGCACTTATATTTATGGCTTTGCTGCTAGTGAAGATAAAGAAGCCGTTTTTGTTTTAAAAGATGGTGAATATCAAAGATTAGTCAGTGTTGATAGTGTCGATTCCTCTACTCCTAGTAATATCAGTTTATATACAAGATATGCTAACGTCAGTGATAAAAATAAAGATGCTGTTTATAATGGTGATTTAAATCCCGATTTTTCGTCATATATCGTTTATGTCATTAATTATGAAATGCAAAGATATGATAGAGAAACAGACCGTGTCTTTGTAAAAGGAAAAATCACTAATATTTTAGAAAACACCAAAACTTTAACCATCAATGATAAAGATGCAAGTGTTTATTTAGTTTCGAAAACTAAATTAGAATTAAATATAGGCGATTATATTAAAGTCACACCTGTCGCAAGCGGTGATTGGGCTAATGTCGATAATATCGTAGGCGCTTATGGTCATATTTTAGAAAACGGTAATGTTATAGATCATGCCGATTCTCCTAATGATTATGTCAATGCGATAAAGAATCGAACTGTAATTGGTTTTAAAGAAGATGGTACCCCAGTTCTTATGTGTATTGAAATGGCATCTTACGGTGCAAGTTACTTAGAATGTGGGGAAATCTTAAAGAGTGTTGGCTGTCTAAATGGTTGTTTATTAGATGGTGGTGGTTCATCATGTTTATTCATTAGAAATGAAAATAATGAATTTGAATTAATTAATAAACAAACCGATGGTTCTGAACGCCGCGATGGTAATGCGGTACTTTTAGTTCAAAGAAGACCTGGTTTTGATATTGAAGTATCTAATGTTAAAAGAAGCAGTTTCGATGTTCAATTAAAGGTTACCAATCAAGCCTTATATGATACTTTATCAAATATAAAAGTTACAGTATCGAACGACAAAGAATCAATAACCAAAGATTATAATGGTATATTAAATTTTTCTAATTTATTAGATAATGAAGAATATAAAATAGAAGTAAATTATAATATTCCAAGCTTTAAAAAAGATAAAATTATTTCTTCTAGTCTTAGCATTAATCAAAAAACATTAGAATTCATTTTACCGACTGATAATGGCTTAAAAGTAAAAGAAATTGGTAAATCAAGCGTTAAAATCGTTCGTGATTTAAATGTTGATAGGGCTCAGGAAATTAGTAATGTCGTTGTCTATGTTGGTGATTTCAGTTACAATATGGGTGATAAAGAAGAAATCATCTGTGATAATCTCTTTAGTGATTTAGAATATGATGTTTATTTTACATATGATGTAACTGATCCGGAAACAAATAGAACATATCATGTTTCAACATTAGACCTTGATGGCGGAATAAAAATCAAGACTTTGTCTTATGATAAACCAGAATTCGTTGATTTTAGTATCAAAACGGAAAATGAAGATAATTTAATTATTTCTTATCAATATAATGATACAAGTAAAGTTGTCAAAAATGCGAGTGTTTATGTTAATGGGGAAAAATTAAATGATTTAAATCTTAAAAAAGGAACCATTAAAATTGATTTTAAGGATCAAAAAGAATTAAATATTATCATTAAATTAAGTTGTGCGTATGATGGTGATGAATTTGAAATCTTATCTGATAATATTGAATATAAAAAAGAAAAAGAAGATAATCCAACACCGATTGATCCAAATCCAAATCCATCAGATAACCCTGATCAACCTAGCGATCAAGTTGAAATACAACCAAAGAAAAAATGTGGTAAGAAGAGTAGTGAATTAATCATTAGTTTAATATCTTTATCCACATTATTAGCGTTTGTAATTAAGAAAAGATCTTAATTTTCACAAATAAGAAAAATAATAAACCAATTTAGGAAACTAAATTGGTTTTCTTTTATTATTTTCACAAAAGATATTTTAGCTAGTTCTGCGAATAATATTAGTGAAAGGAAAAAATATGAAGAAGTTAATATTTATTTTATTAATTTTATTATTCTTTAATCAAAGCTGTCAGAATAATTATTTATCAACAAGTAATAAAAATAATGATAATGAACAAATTACGGTTATTGAAAATAATGAATATTGTTTGATTGATTTAAAAGGAGAAGTACTTCATCCAAATCTTTATCAAATAAAAGCAGGTAGTACTTTATATGAATTAATCGAAATGGCTGGTGGACTAACCAAAGAAGCGGACGAACAAAATATTAATTTTGTATCGATAATCACTAATAATCAAATGATTACGATTCCGAAAAAGAAGGATAATAATATAACTAATAATAAAATAAATATCAATAATTGTAGTAAAGAAGATTTATTAATTCTACCTGGCATTGGTTATGCAAAAGCTGATAGTATTATTGAATATCGAAATCAAAATGGTCGTTTTAGTAATATCGAAGATATCAAAAAAGTAAGTGGCATTGGTGAAGAATTATTTAATCGGATCAAAAATGAAATCACTGTTTAAGCTTTATTTGGCCGAAGTCTTAAATAAAAAAAGATTAATCTTCATTTTAATTTTCATCAGCTCCCTTATCTATTTTTTAGATGCAGGCTTTTATTATTTATTAATAATTAACCTAATATTATTAATTTTTTTATTTTTTAAATATCGACGCTTCTTTGTAATTATATTAATATTAACGATAATTATCGGTGCGCGAATTAGCTTTAATAAAATAATTAATAGAATAGATCAAGAAAATATTTCTTTTGATTGTAAAGTTAATAAAGTAATCCATTATAAAGATTATGATCTCGTTTTTATAAGACATAATTTTAATAATTATTATTATAGAGAAAAGAGTCTAAATAAAATTAATAGTGGTATGGTAATAAATATTAAAGGTCAAGTAAGTAAAACAAATAAAGAAAAAATCCCCTTTGATTTTAATGAAGAAAATTATTTAAGACATCATAACTTAACCGGTTTTATAAAAAATGCGGAAACAGAAATAAAAAGAAGTGGTTTTAGCCTTTATTTAATTCATGAAAAAATCTATCTAAATATTATAAAAAATCACCCAGAAAAATATAGCGGTATCTTATCAGCTTTAACAATCGGGGAAAAGAGTGGTCTAAATAGTGAATTAAATGAACAAATACAAACTATTGGAATAGGACATCTATTTGTAATATCTGGTCTACATATAGAATTAATTGCTGGATTCTTATTGATTATTTTAAAAAAACTTAAAGATAAAAAAAAGAATTTAATTGTCTTTGTTATTCTAATAATTTATTATCTAATTTGTGCCTTTCTTGTATCAATTTTACGAGTATTACTCAGTTTTATCTTTAATAAATTTTTAAATCTTAAATTAGATAATACCGCAAAAATAATCTTATCTAGCTTAATCGTTCTTTTGATTAATCCTTTTTATTTATTTAGTTATAGCTTTCTTTTAAGCTATTTAATTGTGTTTGGTATTCATTTAATTGAACCATTTTTAAATAAAAAGAAAGGAATTAAATCCTATTTAACAAATAGCCTAAAAATCTCCTTAACCAGTTTAATTATAAGCTTACCAATTATGATGAAAATGGGTACGGAAATTAATCTTTTATCTATAATCTTTAATCTCTTCTTCATTCCTTTCGTTTCCTATTTAATTTTACCATTATCATTTATAAGCTTGTTATTTCCAGTTTTTGGCTTCATTTATGGCTATTTTTTAGAGCTTTTTCTCTTTATTACTAATAAATTTAGTCAATTAAAAATCTTTCAATTTATAATTCCCAGAATTAGTCTTTTTAATAGTTTTTATTATAATCAAGTATTAGAATTAATAATGGCGATTATTTATCTCTTTATTTTTATTATTCTCTTAAGGAAAATTTCTTTAAAAAGAAGCATAAGTTTTTTATTAATCATTTTCTTCTATCTATTAATGGTAAAAATAAATTATCATAATCGAATCTATTTTATGTCTTTATCCATAGGTGATGCGATAGTGATACAAGAGAGATTTTTAAAAACAACTATTTTAATAGATACTGGTGATGGTAAAAATAATGAATTAGTTGATTTTATAAAAAGAATTGGCATTAAAAATATTGATGCGGTAATAATAAGCCATGGTGATGATGACCACATTGGTGGATTAAAAAAAATCGTGGAAAACTTTAAGGTAAAAAATATTTATTTGAGTTATTTTGATGATACTAGTAAAAACTATATCCTAAATAATAAAATAGAAACTACTAAAATAAATTATGTTAAGAAAGGAGATTTAATCCAAATCAATGATTTTTGTTTTCAAGTATTGTCGCCAAAAGAAAAAGAAAATAGTCCCAATAATAATAGTTTAGTATTGTATGCGAAAATATTTGGTTTATCTTATCTATTTACAGGTGATATTGAAAAAGAAATCGAAAATAATTTTAATTATAATTTAGATGTGGATATTTTTAAAGTAGCACATCATGGTTCAAATACTTCATCTACTATCAACTTTTTACAAAAAATAAAACCGAAAATAGCGATAGCAATGAATGGCTATCATAATATGTTTGGTTTTCCTAAAAAAGAAATTGTCGATAGATTTAAAGAATTAAAGATACCTCTATATAATACAATAGATAAAGGAACTATCTATTTAAGTCAAGGAATAAACAAAAATAAAATTCAAATAAATACGACATTTGAAGGGTAAAAATAGAAATTGATTGTTTAATAAAAAAATAAAAAACTCTAATTACTTGAGAAATTATTCAAGATATGTTATAATATGCTAGTAAAAATCCGTGGAGGTGTATTATGGCAAATATCAAACAACAAATGAAAAGAGATATTACCAATAGCAAAAAGAATTTATTAAATAGTTCATTTGATTCTTCTGTTAAAACTGCTAAAAAAGTTTTTGAAGCAGCTGTAGCAGCTAATGATAAAGCAAAAGCAGAAGAAGCATATAGATTCTTATGCAAGAAATTAGACAAATCAATTTCTAAAGGCGTTCATACAAAACAATATGTTGCACGTCAAAAATCTCGTTGTGCAAAAGCTCTTAATGCCTTAGCATAATAAAAGACCCTTTTATAAAGGGTCTTTTTTCTATAATTGAAGTAATAATAATTCCATACCAATATTCTTATCAATTTGTCCAGATTTGATTTTATAATCAAGATCGGCCATCTTATTGACATATTGTTCTAAAACAGCTGTTTTAAAGTTTTTCGCATCATTGATTAAATAATAAGCCCGACCAGGTGTAACATTATAAAATCTGGCGATATCATGCTGGCCATAACCTGCCCCTAATAATTTAGAAGTTGTTAATAGATCTTTTAAAGAATTTGATATCATCGAAATAATACCTGATACATCTTTAGTCTGACTAGCTAAGATTTGATAAATTTGATTAGCTTTGGAAACATCTTGATTAATAATAGCTTTAATTAAATTAAAGATTTCTTTACTTAAATCTTTTGTTACTAACAACTTGACAACATTTTCATCAATAAGATGTGATTCGAGACTATAATCAATCATCTTTTCCAATTCATTAACCATTCTAACTTGATCAAGATTAATATATTCTAAGAATAAATCAATAGCTGAATCAGTGATATCGACATTAGAAGTAGCACAGGTTCTCTTAATCCAACCTTTGATTTCAATTTCTTCGGAATCTGAATAATCAATAATTTCACAAGTTAATTTTAATGTTTTATAGATTTCGTTATTATTTGCGATATTAAAATTTGTCGCATTGATAATAAGAATGGTAAAATCAGAAGGATTCTTTAAATATTTAATAAAGGCTTTTACATCAGGAGTATTATCGACTTTATTACTTAAAAAGATGGGATTTTTTAAAATAATTATTTTTATATCTTCAAGTAAGGGTGGTGTACAAGCATCTTCTAATACTTTAATTAGGCTTGTTGATTCCATATCATATTTGATAACAGCAACTTGTTTTTTATCAAAACTGGAGATAATTCGGGAAATTCGATTTTGAATAAAGATTTCCGCAGTACCGGTAAAAAGATATAAATTACTTGTTCGCATTTTTATTTACCTCTCAAAAATAGTATATCATAAAGATAAAGAATTTTAAAGTAAATAGAGAATACAAAAAACAAAATTATGGTATAATGGAGGTAATAAAAAGAGGAAATAACAATATGAATTTACCTAATAAATTAACTTTACTTCGGATTATTTTAATCCCTGTAATTATGATTATTTATGCGATAGAACCAATGCGGGAAATGTATGTTTTCACTAATTTCCCTTATCTATCATTAACCAATTTAATTATTATTTTAATTGCTATTGTCGCAATGCTAACCGATTTATTTGATGGTAAGATTGCAAGAAAATATAATTTAGTTACTGATCTTGGTAAATTCCTTGATCCATTAGCAGATAAATTATTAGTATTAACGTTACTATTAATCTTAATGGATGAAGGAGCTTATTATGAAAACCCCCTTCTTAAATGGTGGATGGTTATCATTATTTTAGCAAGAGAATTTATGGTAACTGGTATGCGCTTAGTTGCTGCTGGTAAAAAACAAGTTATCGCAGCTAGTTGGTATGGAAAAGTTAAAACCACAATTCAATTTGTCACAATTTTAGTTTTATTATGTGGCTCTGCTCGTCTTAAAGTTGCAGTTGAAGGAAGTGCACAAATGGTAAGAAGTGATATTAGTGGTTTTTATACCGTATTATGTAATATTTTAATCGTAATGATGATTGCGATAACAATTTATAGTGGCGCAGATTATTTAATAAAAAATAGAGAAGTCTTTAAAGATAATAAACAAATAAAACAAAAAAAAGATAATAAGTAAAGGAGTATAAAATGGCTACAAAAAAACAATTAGAAGTAGAAGAAGCTGAATTAGACGAAAAGAAAGCTAATCAAGCAGAAAAAGAAAAAGCCCTTCAAGAAGCTTTTAAAGCTATTGAAAAAACATATGGTAAAGGAAGCGTTATGCGTCTTGGTGATGCAGCCCAAGAAAAGATTGATGTAATTCCTACTGGTTCCATTAACCTTGATGTAGCATTAGGAGTTGGTGGTTATCCAAAAGGAAGAATTATTGAAATCTATGGTCCTGAATCAAGTGGTAAAACAACTTTCGCCTTACATGCTATTGCGGAAGCTCAAAAACAAGGTGGTTATGCAGCTTTTGTTGATGCTGAACATGCGCTTGATCCAACTTATGCGAAAGCTTTAGGTGTTGATATTGATAATTTAATCGTATCACAACCTGATGATGGTGAACAAGCCTTAGAAATTGTGGAAGCTTTAGTAAGAAGTAATGTTATTTCCATTATCGTAGTTGATAGTGTTGCTGCTCTTGTGCCAAAAGCCGAAATAGAAGGTGATATGGGTGCTAGTCATGTTGGTTTACAAGCTCGTTTAATGTCCCAAGCTATGCGTAAATTAGCTGGTATAATTAATAAGAGTAAAACTGTCGCCATCTTTATCAATCAAATTAGAGAAAAAGTTGGTGTCCTTTTTGGCAATCCGGAAACTACTTCTGGTGGTCGTGCTCTTAAGTTCTATGCAACTATCCGTTTAGATGTTCGGCGTGTTGATCAAATTAAAGAAGGTACAGAAGCAATCGGTAATTTAACAAGAATTAAAGTTGTTAAAAATAAAGTTGCTCCACCATTTAAAACAGCAGAAGTCGATTTAATTTATGGTAAAGGAGTATCTCACTTTGGTGAATTAGTCGATTTAGGTGTTAAATTTGATATAATTGACAAGAGTGGTGCTTGGTTCTCTTATAATGGTGAACGTTTAGGTCAAGGAAGAGAAAATGTTAAAGAACTTCTTGCCAATAATCCTAATCTTGCAAACGAAATTGAAGTTAAAATTAGAGAAGCATTAGCTAATAATTAAAGAAAAGAGGTAGTTTTGATAATGAGTGGTAAATTAGTTGTATGCAAACATCCATTAATAGATGTTAAATTATCGATAATGAGAGATGAGAAAACTAAAGCGAAAGAATTTAGAGAATCATTAGATGAAATAGCTTCGCTTATGACATATGAAGTATTTAGAGATTTAGAAACTTATGATTCTACATCTTTAATACATACCCCTACGGGTATTGATTTACCTAAAAAGAAATTAAAAGAAAAAATTATCATTGCTCCAGTATTAAGAGCAGGTCTAGGAATGGTAGATGGAGTTAGAAAAATGATTCCAACTGCTAGAATAGGTCATATTGGTATGTACCGTAATGAAGAAACCTTAGAACCTGTTGAATATTATTTTAAACTTCCAGAAGTTAATAATCCTTTAGTTTTAATTTGTGATCCAATGCTTGCTACTGGTGGTAGTGCGGTTGCAGCTATTAGCGCTGTAAAAAAAAGAGGTTATAAAAAAATTCGTTTAATGTGCTTAGTTGGTGTACCAGAAGGTATAAAAGCTGTTCAAAAAAATCATCCTGATGTTGATATTTATATCGCAGCAATTGATGAAAAATTAAACGAAAAAGGATATATCTTACCAGGTCTTGGTGATGCTGGTGATCGTATCTTTGGTACTAAATAGAAAAAATGGCATCATTTGATATGATGCCTTTTTTTAATATAATAATTATCTTTTAATTTTTTAAAAATTTATGTTCATCAAAATAGATTTGATCAACTATTTTTAAATAATCAATAGCCGGATGATACGATTCTTTAATAAGATAAGCATGTTCTTTAAAATATTCATAAGGAATACTTTTTCTTCCACCATTTAATGCTTCAGCATGCTTTTCAATTAATAGAGGTGTTGGTAAAATATAGACTTCTTTTAAAGTGGAAAATTCAACAATTAAAAAGGATATTCCACCCAAATTATATATATTTTCCAAATGTTTGATTTGATGTAAATAGATGCGTTCAAAAGAAAAAGACATTTCTTTACAAGATTTTGCTTCAAAATCAATATAACATTGACGATAAATTCCATTATAATCAGTTGTCGATGGTGTTTTGTAATAAGCTTCACTAATTCTTGCTTTATTACGAGCGGGATAATCAACACTAACTACTTGAATAGGGGTTGGTTTTTTATAGATCGCCGCAAGACCTTTATCTAAATAATATTGATTACTTTCATTGATTAATTCTTCAAAATTAACTCCAAGGCGACTCTTTTTTAGATTTCTAGGTTTTGGAGTTTTATTTTTTATGATTGTTTTTTCATCAATTTTTATACCATTTGGATATTTAATAATACTCATTTTTTTACCCTCTTATTTATAATATTTTAACAAAGAAAGATTAAAAAGAAGATTATTATGCTTAAAAAAATAAAAAATAAAATTAAAGAATTCATTCTTGATTTTTATTTGTGGTATAATTATAAAAAAAGAACAAACTGGAAGTGAGAAAATGCTCAATAAAGCTAATTTAGAATTGGGAATGAGCCCATCAATGATTAGAAGATTATTTGAATATAGTAAAAAAAGAAAAGAAGAAATTGGTGAAAATAATGTTTTTGATTTTTCAATTGGTAATCCTGCTTTTAAAACGCCTGATAAAGTTACCAATGAATTAATTGATTTAATTAAAAATACTGATCCAGTTGTTTTACATTCTTATTCATCATCAAGTGGAATTGATAGTGTAAAAAAAGTTATTAATAATAATCTTTATAAGAAATATCAAATTAATGTTGATGAAAAATGTTTATATTTAACTTGCGGGGCAGCCGCATCTTTAACTATCAGTTTACATGCTTTGATTAATGAAGGCGATGAAATAATTATTATTGCGCCATACTTCCCGGAATATAAAATATTTATTGAAAATGCTCATGGTAAAGTTGTAATATTAGATAGTGAAATTCCTTCTTTTTTACCTAATCTAGTTAATTTGGAAAAATTAATTAATGAAAAGACGAAAGGAATAATTATTAATAGTCCGGTTAATCCAACTGGTGTTTTATATAAGGATGAAACATTAAAACAAATTGCGGATATTTTAAATAAAAAACAAAAAGAATATCATAATAATATTTATTTATTATCGGATGAACCTTATCGAGAATTAATATATGATGGCTTGTCATATCCTCATCCTGCATCATATTATGATAATACAATTATTTGTTATTCATATTCGAAATCTTTATCCTTACCGGGAGAAAGAATTGGTTATATTGCGTTAAATGATAAAATAGAAAATAAACAAGAATTATTTTATGCAATATGTGGTTCTGGTCGGGCTTTAGGTTTTGTCTGTGCTCCCGTTTTATTTCAAAGATTAATTGAAAGAGTAGATACTAATTTAGTAGATATTAATTTATATCAAGATAATCGGGATTATTTATATCATGAATTAATAAATATAGGTTATGAAGTAGTTAAACCTGAAGGAGCTTTTTATATTTTTATCAAAGCTTTAGAAGATGATAGCTATAATTTTATTAAAAAAGCTTTAAAATATGAATTAATAATGGTACCTTCCGATTCTTTTGGTGTTAAGGGTTATGCGAGAATAGCTTATTGTGTAAAAAAAGATTTGATTGAAAAATCCATTGAAAGCTTTAAAAAATTATATTTAGAATACAAGGAAAAAAGAAATGAATAAAATCGAAGAAAAGCGTTTAATTATTAATGATATAGATCAAAAGATGGTAGAATTATTTGAAAAAAGAATGGAAGCTGTTAAAGAAATAGCACTCTATAAAAAAGAAAATAAACTACCAATCTTTGATGAAGAAAGAGAAAAAGCTTTAATTGAAAAGAATTTAAGTTATTTGAAAAATCAAGAATTAAAAGAATATTATCTAGAATTTGAAAAAGCCTTATTAAAAGAAAGTAAAGAATATCAAAAGAAACTTCTTTAGAAAGGAAGATGAGAATGGAATTAGTAATTAATCTAAATCAAAGTTATAACATTATTATTGAAAATAATTTATTAGATAAAATTGATACTTATCTAAATTTAAAAGGAAAAACGCTTATTTTATCTGATGATTTAGTGCCAGAACAATATTATAAAAAAGTCTTAAAGAAAATTCCGGATGGCTTTTTATATATCGTTAAAAGTGGAGAGAGTAGTAAAAGTCTAGCTACTTATCAAGAAATTATTAATTATTTAATTAACCATTCGTTTAGTCGTTTTGATAATTTAATTGCGGTTGGTGGTGGTGTAGTTGGCGATTTAGGGGGCTTTGTAGCTTCTACTTATATGCGGGGAATTAATTTCTACAATATCCCAACGACGCTTCTTTCTCAAGTTGATTCATCTATTGGCGGTAAGACCGCTTTAAATAATAATGGTGTTAAAAATATTATTGGTTCTTTTTATCAACCAAAATTAGTTTTAATTGATCCAATAACTCTTAAGACTTTAGATCAAAGATTAATCTGTGAAGGATTAAGTGAAGCACTTAAGATGAGTCTATGTTTTAATAAAGATTTATTTAATTATTTCAAAAATCATGATTTGAATAATCTCGATTATGAATATGTAATAACGGAATCTTTAAAAATCAAAAAATATGTTGTGGAAAATGATGAAAAAGAATTAGGTTTAAGAAGAAGCCTTAATTTTGGTCATACACTTGGTCATGCGGTGGAATCAAGAAAAAATAATAAATTATATCATGGGGAATGTGTAGCCTGTGGAATGATTAAAATGGTTAGCGAAAAAGTAAAAAAAGAATTAATACCAGTTTTAGAAAAATATCATTTATTATTTAATATTGATTTTAAAGATTCAGAAATTAAAGATAAGCTTTATCATGATAAAAAAATGAATGGTAATTTAATTCATTTGATAATGGTTGAAGAAATTGGTGAATTTATTGATAAAACGATGACTATCGATGATTTTATTAATAATTTAGATTAAGTTTTTAGAGGTGAGAAGATGAAAAATTCAATTGGGACAAGTATTATTTTAACTGTCTTTGGTGAATCACATGGGAAAGCTGTCGGAGTTGTTATTGATGGCTTAACACCGGGTTTAGAAGTCAGTGATGAATTAATAAAAGAAGCCTTAACAAAAAGAAGACCGCTTAAAAATGAAACGCAAAGAAAAGAACTAGATAATTATGAAATCTTAGGTGGTGTATATAATGGTTATACTACGGGAACACCTCTTTGTTTAATTGTTTATAATGAAAATAATAAAAATAGTGATTATGATGAATGGCGTAATCTAGCTAGACCTAGTCAAGTAGATTATAGTGCTTATTGTAAATATCATGGTTATGAAGATTATCATGGAAGTGGTCATTTCTCGGGTCGTGTAACGGCTGGTATTGTTGCGTCTGCAGCAATTCTAAGACAGGCATTAGAAAAAAAAGGTATTTATATTGGTAGCCATATTCTTTCTTTTGGAAAGAAGCAAGATCATAAATTTAACGGAACTTTAGCTGAATTACAAAGTCTTAAAGAAAAAGATATTCCTTTTTTACAATTATCAAAAGAAGATTTTGATGAAGAAATAAAAAAAGCTCTTCTAAATAATGATTCAATTGGAGGCCAAATTGAAACAGAAATAATTGGTTTACCAGCAGGAGTAGGAGAACCTTGGTTTGATTCTTTAGAATCGAAAATTAGTCAAGCCTTATTTGGTATCGGTGGTATTAAAGGAATTGATTTTGGGTTGGGTTTTGAACAAACAAATCAATTTGGTTCTCGTGTTAATGATGAATTTTATTTAGAAAAGGGAAAGATTAAGACGAAAACAAATAATAGTGGTGGTTTAAATGGTGGTATTACAAATGGTATGCCAGTAGTCTTTAAAGTAGCAGTTAAACCAACTGCTTCGATTTCGAAAAAACAAAAGACCGTTAATTTTGTGGAATTAAAAGAAGCAGAATTAGAATTAATTGGTCGACATGATCCTGCTTTTGTTCGTCGTTTATGTATCGTGATTGATTCCTTAATCAGTTTTATTATTGCGGATATGTTAGTATTAAGATATGGAACTGATTATTTAAAATAAGGAGGTTTATATGGAATATGGTTTAATTGGTGAAAAATTAGGACATAGTTTTTCTAAAATAATTCATGAAAAATTAGCTAATTATCAATATGAATTAAAAGAAATTAATAAAGAAGAATTAGATATATTTTTTAAAGAAAAGAACTTTAAAGCTATCAATGTGACCATTCCATATAAAGAAGTTGTAATTCATTATTTAGATGAAATCGATGAAAGTGTCAAATTAATTGGTTCCTGCAATACCATAGTCAATAAAAATGGTAAATTAATTGGTTATAATACGGATATTTTAGGCCTTGAAAAGATGATTGAAAAACAAGGTATTAATTTAAAAAATAAGAAAGTATTAATCCTTGGTCATGGTGGTGCTTCTTTAGCTTGTCTAGGTGCAGCCAGACATTTAGGGGCTAAAATAATTAAAAGAAGTTATTATCATCAAGATATTGATACCATCAGTTATGATGAATTAAAAAAACCGCAAGATTTTGAAATTATTTTTAACGCAACACCAGTAGGAATGTATCCTAATAATTATAATCAATTAATTGATTTAAATAATTTTAATTCTTTAGAAGCTTATCTAGATTGTGTATATAATCCTTTTTTAACTCTTACTTGTATACAGGCACGAGAAAGAAACATTAAAGCTTGTGGTGGATTATATATGCTGGTAGCTCAAGCATATTATGCGGTTGAATATTTCTTAGATAAGAAATTAGATTTAAAATTAATTGATCAAATCTATAATGAATTAATTAAAGAAAAAGATAACATTATTTTAATTGGTATGCCATCGAGTGGTAAAACGAGTGTTGGTAGTGTATTAGAAAAAGAATTAGGAAAAAAATTTGTTGATTTAGACCAAGAAATAGAAAAGAAGATTTGTCAATCGATTAAAGATTATATTAATAAATTTGGTGAAGAATCCTTTAGAAATATTGAAAAAGAAGTAGTCAAAGAAATAGCAAAACGCAATAATCAAATCATCAGTTGTGGTGGTGGCGTTATTCTAAATGAAGAAAATATTCTTTTCTTAAAACAAAACGGTAATATTTATTTTTTAGATCGTCCTTTAGAATTACTTAAAGTAACAAATGATCGACCTTTAAGTGATGATAAAAATAAATTAAAGAATTTATATGATAGGCGTTATGAACTTTATGTAAAATATAGTGATTATCAAATCGATAATAGTAAAGATATAAAAACTTGTGTAAATAAGATTAAGGAGATATATAATAATGAAAATCCTAGTTATTAATGGTCCTAATTTAAATATGTTAGGAATAAGAGAACCACAAATTTATGGCAGTGAAACTTATCTTGATTTAGTCAATTTATTAAATCGTTATGCGGAAGAAAAAAAGATTGAATTAGAAATATATCAATCCAATCATGAAGGAGATATCATTGATAAAATTCAAGCTGCTTATCAAAAAAAAGATGGTTTAATTATCAATGCGGGAGGATATACGCATACCAGCATTGCGATAATGGATGCGGTAAAAAGTGTTAATATTCCTAGTGTTGAAGTACACATTAGTGATTTAAAGAAGAGAGAAGATTTTCGCCAAATTAGTTATTTAAGCTATGTTTGCGAAAAAACAATTACTGGTAAAGGATTTAATGGTTATTTAGAAGCTATTGATTATTTAATGACAAAATAGGAGTTAATTATGGATTTAAGAATTGAAAAATCCAAGCTTGTTGGTTCATATATTGTACCACCATCAAAAAGCTATGCCCATCGTTATTTAATTGCGGGATTATTAAGTGGTAAAGATTTTGTATTACATAATTTAGATACCGATTCTTCGGATATTAAGGCTACTTTGAGTGGTTTATTATCTTTAGGTTATGATTATCTAAAAAAAGATAATAGTTGTTACTTTACGAAAATAAAAGATGTTGAAGAGGCAATCATTAATGCGGATGAAAGTGGTAGTACTTTACGTTTCTTTATTCCCCTTGTCATGGCTTTAGGAATTAAAACGACGATAAAGGGAACGGAAAAATTATTTTCCCGCGGTTTAGATGTCTATTTAGATATCTTTAAAACTTTTAATTATCATTATGAATTAACTAATAATTCTATTACTTTATTTGATCAATTAAAAAGTGGTCATTATGTAATTGATGCGACAAAAAGTAGTCAATATATAACTGGACTTTTATTTAGTTTACCCATACTTAATCAAGAATCGATTATTGAAATGGTTGGTAAAATAAGTAGTGAACAATATTTAGATTTATCACTAGATGTTTTAAATAAATGTCAGATAAAATATCAAAGAAAAGATAATTTGCTAATCATTAAAGGTAAGCAAAATTATCAATTAAAGGAAGCTTATATTGAAGGTGATTATTCAAATGCAGCTTTCTTAGATGTATATAATTATTTAGGGGGAAACATTGAATTAGAAGGATTAAGAGAAGATTCTTTACAAGGTGATAAAAGATATAAGACTTATTTTAAACAAATTAGTCAAGGCTTTTGTACAATTGATTTAAGTAATAATCTTGATTTAGGTCCGATTCTTTTTACCTTTTCGTGTCTTTTTAAGGGAGCTCGTTTTATCAATATTCGCCCTTTAAGATTTAAAGAAAGCAATCGAGTAGAAGATTTAATAAATGAACTTCAAAAATTGGCTGTTAAAATTAAGGTATTTGATAATGAAGTAATTATTGAAAAAACAAAGAAAAGAGTTGAAAATCCTTTAATTGTATCTTCGCATAATGATCACCGTATAGCAATGAGCTTAACGGTAATTTTATCAATCTATGGGGGAATAATTAAGAACAGTGAATGTGTAAAAAAAAGCTTCCCTACTTTTTATCAAGATGTCGAAAAATTGGGAATGAAGGTGAATAAATTATGTTAAATAAAGATCTTAATATTTTAATTGTTGGTCTTGGTCTCATTGGTGGATCTTATGCGGAAGGCTTAACAAAAAATGGTTATCATGTTAATGCAATAACAAGAAGTGAAACATCCATTAATTATGCTTTAGAACATAATTTAATTAAAGAAGGAAGTTGTATTGTTAAACCAGAATTAATTAATAATGCTGATTTAATAATTTTTGCATTATACCCTAAAGTGTTAATTAAATGGTTACAGACTAATCAACAATATTTTAAAAAAGGTGTCGTTTTAACGGATGTAACGGGTATTAAAACTTGGGTGATTAAAGAAATAAAGAAATTTTTAAGACCGGATGTTGATTTTGTTTTTCATCATCCCATGGCCGGAAAAGAAGTATATGGTGTACAAAATGCCGATTACCATATCTTTGAAAATGCTAATTATATCATTATTAAAGGAGAAAATAATCAAGAATCTTCTTTAAAGATGATTGAAGATTTAGGCCATGTTTTAAATTTCCGTAAGATAGCATATCTTACTAAAGAAGAACATGATGAGATGATTGGTTTCTTATCGCAACTTACTCATTGTATTGCGGTTGTTTTAATGAATAGTAAAGAAAGTAAACATTTAGTAGATTATACAGGAGATTCCTTCCGTGATCTAACAAGAATTGCCTCGATTAATGAAGAAATGTGGACAGAATTATTTCTTCTTAACAAAGAAGCTTTACTTAAAGAAATTAATAATTTCTTAAATACTTTTAATCTCTTAAAAGTAGCTATTGAAAAAAATGATGAAAAGACTATTAAAGAAATGATGAAATTGTCGACATATCGACGTAGTTTCTTTAATAAAAAAGGTGATTAATATGAATATGAATTTTAAAAGAAAATTACCAATTCCTAAAGAAATAAAAGAAATGTATCCAATTAGTGAAGAAGGTATTAAAGCAAAACAAAGAAATGATAAAGATATTCAAGATATCTTTAGCGGTAAATCGGATAAATTTTTACTTATTATTGGACCATGTTCTGCTGATCGTGAAGATGCGGTAATAGAATACATTAATAAATTACGCGTTGTTCAAGATAAAGTCTATGATAAAATCATTATTGTTCCCCGTATTTATACCAATAAACCAAGAACAACAGGGGCTGGTTATAAAGGAATGTTACATCAACCTAATCCCTTGGTCAGTCCTGATTTACTTAAAGGCTTAATTGCTATACGTAAATTACATATGCGAGCTATTAATGAAACTGGTTTTTCTTGTGCTGATGAAATGTTATATCCCGAAAATCACCGTTTCTTATCCGATTTATTATCTTATGTTGCGGTAGGAGCCCGCAGTGTTGAAGATCAACAACATCGTTTAACCGCTAGTGGAGTTGATTTACCTGTTGGAATGAAAAATCCTACAAGTGGTGATTTATCCGTAATGATGAATGCGATAAAGGCTGCTCAAAGTTCACATACTTTTATTTATCGTAATTGGGAAGTAGAAAGTACTGGTAATAAATTTGCTCACGCCATACTTCGTGGTTATGTTGATGAAAGAGGTATTTCTCATCCTAATTATCATTATGAAGATTTAGAATTTGTCGCAAGCCTATATGCGGAAGCTAATTTAGCTAATCCTGCTGTTATTGTCGATTGTAATCATTCTAATTCCGGTAAACAATATTTAGAACAAATTAGAATTAGTAAAGAAGTACTTCATAGTATGCGTCATAATAATGATATTAATAAATTAGTTAAAGGATTAATGATTGAATCTTATTTAGTTGATGGTTGTCAACATGTTGATGAAGGTATTTATGGTAAATCAATCACTGATCCATGCTTAGGCTGGGAAAAAACCGAAAAATTAATTTATGAAATTGCCGAGCTTAGAAAATAATGAACATTGATTTAATTATTGATAGTAGTCCCGATTTAAGCTTTGCTTTTAGCACAGTAAATATTTTAGAAAATCATAATTTATTATTAGTATCATATGATAAAGAAATATTAGAAAAGCAGAAGAAAGCTTTATTAGAATTAGGTAAGGCGAAAATAGATATTTATAAAGTAGAAGAAGATTATAACGAAATATTTCTTTATATAAAAGAACAAGATTATCTAATTAATAAAGTATTTTTAAATATCGATTATTATTTTGGAAAATCATTCTTAAAATATGGGAGTGAATTAATAAATATTATTAAAATTAATAATCTAAATTATACATTGCTGATACAAAATATTTTAAAAATATTTGAAAAACAAAAATTTGGTATTGTTATAAATATCAATAATACAGCTTATAAAGACTGTCTTAATGATAATTTAGAATATGCAATGAATCAATTTAAAGTTTCTTTAATCGAATCTCTTAATTTATCGTATCAAACTAAATATTATGTGGATAATAAGATTAACATTAAACTAATGAATTATGAAATCAATAAAGATAAAATAAAAGATAATATGAAGATAGCTTTATCTTTACAAAAAAAATTAAATAAAAAAATTTAAAAAAATTGAGCCTTTTTGATTTATTTTACGTATAATAAGTGTAGGAGGATAAAAAAATGAAAAAAGTATTATTATTTGTTTTATTCGTTTTAGTTTTTTTTATAACTAGTTGTAATGGTATAAAAAATTTTGATGGTGGCCATGTTGGTGATTATGACTATGAAAAAATGGATGGCGGTGGTATATCTAAAGAAACATCTCCTTCTTTAGATGGTGATGTACCAAGTGATGTTTCAGGTGTCGGTGACAAAGTATATGAACCAGGTGATGGAAATTATAATTACCCTAAAGCTGGTCAATTAACTGCTTGTGCTTTATTCGATGCACAATATTATTCTTATTGGCAATCATTATTAATGAATCAAGAAGAAAATAAAGGGGTTTTCAATAAATATTATTTCAACCCTGCTAATGGCTTTTTTAGTCAAAAGAGAATTAAAATTAATTTAGGTGAAAAAGTAACGGCTGCCGTTAGTTTATATGACCAAGATAATCTAGTAACTAAAGTTATTTCTACTAAAGATGGTGTGGCATATTTATATGGTGATAAATTAGAAGGAAATACAATCAAAGTAGAATATTTAGTGGATGATAATCTTGTAACAAAAAATTTTGATTACAATGGCGAAGAAGAAGTTAGTTTTGTACTTGATGATTATGTAGAAAATAAGGCAGATGAAATTGATATTATGTTTGTTATTGATACAACCGGATCAATGGGTGATGAAATTAGATATTTACAAGCAGAAATTGATAATGTAATTAATACTGTACAAGCAGAAAATGAAAATACTTTAATTAGAGTTGCTTTACTTTTCTATCGTGATATAACAGATGCTCAAAGTACTTATTTACTAAAATATTTTGATTTTAGTACTGATATCAATATACAAAAAGCAGAATTAGCTAAACAATTTGCTGGTGGTGGCGGTGACTTTGAAGAAGCTGTTCATTTAGCTATGGCAGAAGCTGTAAGTAAAACCTGGTCAGAAAATGCTACTAAATTGCTTATACATGTTGCGGATGCTCCAAGTCATCAAGAAGATGTAAAATCATGGGCTAATAGTGTTAATATTTGTAAAGAAAAAGGAATTAGAATTATCACTGTTGCGTCAAGCGGTATTGATAAATTAACTGAATTCTATTTTAGATCTCAATCATTAATTACTCAAGGCTGTTATGTATATTTGACTGATGATTCAGGTATTGGTAATTCTCATTTAGAAGCAACTGTAGAAGAAAAACCAGTTGTTGAATATTTAAATAAATGTTTAATTCGTTTAATCAATGGTTATCATAAAGGTGTTTTTGCGGAACCAATTTATTATAAAGATGATTTAAATTAAAAATAAAACTATTAAAGAATTTATATATTCTTTAATAGTTTTTAATTCAGTAAAGTAAAAATAATTGAAAGAGGTAATATTAAATGAAAAAAATAATGATTAGTTTTTTTATTTT